>NZ_JAYMGY010000005.1:0-211738 GCF_037078445.1 Haloarcula sp. CGMCC 1.2071 | reverse complement strand
GCTCTGGCGAAGCGCTCGATGCGCCGGTGCATGGTTTTGTGTGTCACCTCGATCTCGCACTGTAGTTGGCGAAGACTCGTGTTAAACCGGAGGAACGCGTAAATTGAGAACAACCACCGTCGGAGCTCAATCTTCGAGTGAGCGAAAATTGTGCCCGTCTTGTCGTTGAACGTGCGGTCGCAATTCTTACAGAGATACCGTTGAAACTCTCTGTAGCTGCCGTTTCTGACCGTCCGGTCAGAACGGCAGCGAGGACAGGTAACACCATCACGCCAGCGAACCTGCTCCAACAGGTCCGCTGCGATCGATTCCGACCCAAACACATCTAGCGGAATCATTCGTGTCGGGCACCGCTGACGCGGTGCCCTTGTCCTCTTCGACTCCACAGCCACCGCTCTGCAGTATCAACAATCTCCTACGCAAGAGCGAAGAGAGTAACATAGATAACATGGATTTCAGATATATGAGAGGCACTGATACGGGGACACTCAAAAATCTCCGAATGAACTTGATCCGATAGTAAATTCGAAGGCTGTACCCAGTTCATCTGCTCCTCCGCGCTATGCCACAAAACAGTGATATGTCCCAGTCTAGTTCATCGAATGTCGGAGTAATTTTATCCTACCATTGGAGATTAGTCTGTTTTCACCGTATTATTGGGGGGAGACGGTAGGATAGATTGGTAAGTAAATAGAGTATAAATGATGTGTAGATGCTGGGTATAAGGACGCAATCTTTAATATAGTAATTACACCTTTCCGAGATATGCTCGATGTAAGTGCAGTAGAGAGACAATTTAAAGATTGTCTTAATCTAAGAGTAGGGCTATGGGGCCAGGGTCAGAGTGCGCGGTTTACACACAAGCGATTGAATTTGTCAAGACCGGGAAATTTGAATGGAGTGGCGGCTGAATGATGTCCTCAGAGGAGTGGGAAGACGTACCGACAGATCCAGACTGGGAATCGGACCTAGGCTACGAGATGGAAGAACTAACTGTTGTCAAATCTTCGACTGATTCACAGTTGATATTTTTGCCGGAGCATGAGTCACAACTCGGTGAAGAAGAGTTCATCGTTATCCACTCGGATTCGCTTCGAGATCTACGCCGATAGCTGAACAACGTTACCAGCGGAAAAAATAGTGGTTTACCCACCGATGACAGGGCCGATTAGTAGCAGCATTACAATGTGGTATCTGGGAAAGCGTGTGAGTGATGAAAGCAGTAGTTCTCGCGGCCGGGAAGGGCACACGACTTCAGCCGCTGACTGATGACCTCCCGAAAGCGTTAGTTGAGGTAGACGAAAAACCGCTTCTGACCCACTGTCTTGACGAGCTCGTTTCACTTGATGCAGACGAGTTTGTTATCGTCGTCGGATACCGAAAAGAGCAGATTATCGACTATTACGGAAACTCGTATAACGGCGTCCCGATAACATACGTCCATCAGGAGGAACCTGCTGGGCTAGCGCACGCCTTGTTACAGGCCGAACCGGAAATCGAGGACGATTTTATGTTGATGCTGGGAGATAATGTGTTTCGAGGAAACCTCGACACAGTCGTACAACGACAACGAGAACAGCGTGTCGACTGCGCATTTCTGGTAGAGGAGGTTCCGGAAGACGAAGCGTCTAGATATGGCGTTTGCGTGACGAATAAATATGGTGAAATAACCGATGTAGTTGAGAAGCCGGACGACCCTCCGTCAAACCTGGTCATGACCGGCTTTTACACGTTTTCGCCAGCAATATTCAAAGCATGTAGTCTGGTTCAGCCCTCTGACCGTGGCGAGTACGAACTTAGCGATGCCATTGATTTACTGATGGACAGCGGAAGAACGATCGACGCTGTTCGTCTCAACGGGTGGCGTGTCGACGTTGGGTATCCTGAAGACAGGAAGACTGCAGAACAGCGCCTTTCAGAAGAAGCGGCTACACTAACCTGACATCGAAGGTTCACTCAAAAGATCTGTCCACTAGGATCACGACGATGTGGCACTGAGAGTTCCTATCAGTTAGCTATATAATTTATCGTGAGTTGATGGCGGATCCCAACGTCAGTTACTTCATTGGCTTCGAAATACTGTCCATTTCATTGCCAGTTTTCTATGGCAGAGATTGTGCGCCGGCAGTTACCACACGGTGGCTGCCGCTGTAAGGAGATCCAAACCACCTTCAAATAGTACGCGCTAGTAGTAGCATAACAAAACGGGAAGACCATGTATTGATTGGCTATGTGCGCTGGATGGGTTCGACAGTTCGTGGGAGTCTTCATCATCTGGCTCTCGGCGACGTTGGGGGGGATGATATTTATCGGCCGTTGGAACCCGTTGTTGTATTACCTGCTCAGCTACGCAGGCTTTCTGTTTGCGGTCGAACTCAGTAACCCAGACGGTGTCCGCCCAAAAAATCACAAACGACTACGCTGGGTTTCCATGGGTGGGTTCGTGGTGTTCATCTATGGAGTTGTATCGTGGGTACAGGCAGTCATTGCAACCATGCCAGGGTAGGACAGGTGAATGCGTTGCCTACTAATGACAGGATGCCTATACTAATGTCTTGAAGGGGAGTTCTACTTCATAGAAGAATTAATGGTATCGGTCAGCGTTGTTATCGCGACATTGAAGCCGCGGGATGAGATTGAAGCAATACAGTGCCTCAAAGAGCACGCGTTCGACGACTTTGAGGTTATCGTGTGTGATGAGAGCCCTGTGACTAGAGCCCGAAATGAGGGGATCAAACAAGCCACAACCGACAAGATCGTATTTCTGGATGATGATTCCCGACCTCGCCCAGAATATCTTCAAAAAGCGGATGAACTCCTCGAAACAGAGGCGGCATACGCCGGTCGAACCATTCACCCAGTCAATGATGTGTTTGCTCGCCATTTCACCACCCATTACGACTGGGGGGACGATCCTTGCTACGTCAACCACTTCTGGGGCTGTAACATGGGCGTTCACAGGGACGTGTTCAAGGCGGTCGGTGGGTGGGACGAACAGATGGGGTGGGGTCACGAGGAAAAGGAACTCGCCAGGCGAGTTAGAGCCGAGTTTGATATTCGGTACGATCCCGAACTCATCGTTGACCATCCGTACGCGTCGTCTATTACTGAATACTGGAAGAAACAGTATAAGCTCGAAACAAAGAGTCCGTACTACTGGTCAAAATGTAACGTCTCGCGAGCAGATCAACTCAAGAATATTTTCTGTGAGGTACTTGACCCGCTGAATTACGTCAGAATAACGCCGGTAGCTACCGTTATAGAAGCGGGCAGTACTGTTGCAAAGACAGCTGGACGTATTCGAGGATTCCTCAACCACACCCACTACGAAGAGGACAGAGGCGAAGTACCTAATATTGACCGACCCTCGGAATCCGCGGGACCGTCAGACTAACTGTCTCTGGGTCTCTTCGGTGTTCTGAATTTAGGCAAACTAGCAGCTGCTGGCCCAACTCTTTCCTCAGAGAGAGTCGTGATATATGCCGTACTAGTTACTCGCCGAACCCCTGTTCACCATACCCATCTTCGCCGTACCCACGATACAATATCTCCCGCTTCAAAAGCACTGCAACTCCGAACGAGAGTCCAGTCGCAACAAGGGATAGAATGGTCCGTCGGGTCGCCTGCTCCGACTCCACGGTTCTAGTCTCTTCATCTGAAGACATCAGTACGGTGAGATAGTCCCTCTCGCGACCGTAGCTACGCTTTGTCGGCGACGAATGTGGTCCATCGTTATCAAGAATCCAACGACGGAGACCGTTTTAGTAAACAGGCCATACCGGCAGCCATGCTGCAGCGTATCCTATCATTGATCACATATGATTTGGACAGGGACCCGGCTACTATACAAATAGGGGCATCCCGGGATTAAACGCCAACTGGTTTAGCTGGCTTCATATATTCGATCAAGAAGCGACCGTGGTCAGTTCACGAGTGAACAGATGCTTAGCTGGTGGTCTGATTGTCCTGGTTGGAATCCGCCAAGATCGCAGTAGTTAAGAGTCATATAATACACTGTGCGTGTTCTAAAACTACACGAGATGGCTGCGTACACCCTCTCTGATAGAAGGAGGCCAGAGTTTCAGATATATTGTCACGGTAGCATTGGTAGACCAGCCAGTCAGCGTGGACTGTCTGAATGAATCGGTACGAGGTTACTACTATTGAGGCTACTATCCCACCTTCCATCGATGACTTACACTGTCGCAGTCATTGGGACTGGTGCAGATCCGGACGACCCGGATACCGACGGGTTCGCAATGGCATATAGGCACGCAGGCGCGTACAGGCGGTTAGACTCGTGTGAACTTACCGCCTGTGCCGACGTCGTCCCTGAGAATGCGAGAAATTTCGGAGAACAATGGAACCTCCCGGACGGAAACGTCTACACGGACACTGAGAAGATGCTCACTGCTGTCGAGCCCGACATTGTCAGTGTCTGCGTTCCGCCCCATATCCACGCACCTGTCGTGATGACGTGTGCTGAGAGTGGGGTAATGGACGCGATCCACTGTGAAAAGCCGATGGCAACGAGATGGGAGGACTGTCAGAAAATGGCATCGGCCTGTAAGCGGGCCGGAATCCAGCTTACGTTCAACCACCAACGACGGTTCGGAAAGCCGTTCCGGACGGCCAAGTCGCTGCTTGAAAACGGAAAAATAGGCTCGTTAGAGCGAATCGAACTCGGTGGAAAAAATCTATTTGATTACGGGTCGCACCTGTTTGACCTCTGTGGGTACTTCACTGACCAAGTGATGTCGAAATGGGTGATGGCTGGGATCGAATACAGCGAGGAAAACGTGCAGTTTGGGGCCCACAACGAGAATCAGGCCATCGCGCAATGGCGGTATACGAACGGTGTCAACGGGCTCGCATCGACAGGGGACGGTGGCATTGTCGACTGTCATATGCGGTTGCTGGGCTCAGACGGAATGATAGAAATAGGTGGTGAGGTTCCGCTACGGGTCCGGACCGGGAAAAACTGGACAACGGTCAACACTGGGGGAGAGGACGTACATGGTCCCAACGAGACAATATTCGACGCTGCAAAACAGAAGATCAGCGCTCGTATACCGGGAGCCACTGTAGAAAACGCGAGACCTGAAACCTATATCGACCGTGCCATAGCGGACACCGTCGACGCACTGGACGCGGGTCGTGAACCTGAACTTTCAGCTGACAATGCTCTGCAGGCAACGGAGCTTATATTCGGGTGCTGGGAGTCAGCTCGGCGGTGTGGGCGAGTCGATTTCCCACTAGAAATCGACGACAACCCGCTGGAATCGATGGTCGAAAGCGGGCAAGTACTCACTGCTGACAATCGATAAATTCCAGTACACCCCGAACAGTTGCACACTGAGACTGAGTGGCAAGATACGCCCTGATAATGCGGCTGCGTCACAGTTACCCCGCCCATAACAAACAGATGGTATCCGAAGTATGTAGCAACGGAGAGTCTATGCAGGCACAGCAATATCGAGTACTGAGTCGGAAGAACACACTGGTGTCCGTCAATCGGCCTAGTGTTGTGGCTCGTCACACACGCAACAGGGAGTTCGAACGGCGATGCTAGATAAACTGAAACGGTTGATAAAGAGGCTGCTCCCGGCCAGTGATGACGTGATGGAGCAAACCGTAAAGAGTGGCGTGTGGGTCGGTGTGATGAACGTCACAGAACGGGGACTAGAACTGTTGTTGCTAGTCATCGTTGCTTCACTGTTGTCCCCGCGTGCAGTCGGGTTGATGGGAATCGCGCTGTTGACGCTCTCTTCACTCAAGAAGTTCTCCGAGTTGGGAATCAAGTCCGCTCTGATACAGGCCGAGGAGGACAACGTCGACGACGAGCTCAACACTGCTTGGACAATCGAGACAGTCAGAGGGACTGTAATTGCCGTTATTCTGTTCCTCGGGGCCCCGTTTATTGCGTCGTTGTTCAACGAACCTGCGGCGACCGATCTATTTCGGGTCATCGCCCTCTCACCGTTTATTGTTGGGTTACGAAACCCTGCTGTCGTCTATTTCCAGAAGAGTCTAGATTTCCACAAAGAGTTCGTGTATAGGGTCAGCGGCGCGGTGGCATACTTCGTCGTCACCGTAGGCATAGCTCTGTATGACCCAACTGTCTATGCACTGGCAATCGGATTTATCGCCGGGGACGCCGCCCGGTTTCTCGTCTCGTATCTGGCAGACGGGTACCGTCCGTGGCCTTCGTTCGATATCGATGTCGCGAAGAAGCGCTACAGTTTCGGAAAGTGGGTTACGGCCAATTCAATCCTGTATTTCCTGTACAGTAGAGGAGACGACGCGTTTGTCGGCTGGGCGCTCATGGCAAGTGCACTGGGATTTTACCAGCTCGCCTACCGGCTCTCGAACGCGCCGGCGACCGAAATCACACAGACAATCTCCAGTGTGACGTTCTCGGCGTATTCGAAAGTGCAGAACGACGTCGAGAAGCTGCGGTCCGGATACTTCCAGACGCTCAGAATGACCACATTGGCTTCGTTCCCAGCGGCAATGGGTATCGCGGCAGTCGCACCCGCGTTTGTCGAGGCGTTTTTTACCCCCGAATGGCAGCCGATGATACCAGTGATGCAGTTGTTGGCTATCTACGGACTGTTGCGTTCGATGGGTGCGACGATGGGACCGGTCTGGAAAGCAGTCGGGCGACCGGACTATATCGCTAAACTCACTGCTGTACGTGTGGCCCTCATTGCTGTATTCATCTATCCGGTCACGATGATGTATGGAATCGAAGGTACTGCAGCTCTCATTACGGGTATCTACATTTTCCCGATGATGCCGATCGACATCTATCTTATCGCCCGGACCGTGGAAGCGTCTCCGGTTCGAGTCCTCAAGGAGGTATCGTATCCACTGGTGGCGAGTCTTGGGATGGCAGTCGCAGTGGCCTACGTCTATCAGACGGTGACCCTCAATGCGCCGGTATTGGAGTTTATCCTGTTGGTCCTCGTTGGTATTGGAGTCTATGTGGCCCTGGCCCTGGCTCTCATGTTTAGTTTCAATTGGGAAGTCAAGCAGAACCTCGAATCAATATTCGATGCGTTGGCGTGATCGAAATGAGACAGACAATCCAAATCAATCGACCCGGCGAAAAGAGGAGCACAGCGCGATGAAGCGACGAACAGTGCTTGCTGGCGTCGTCCCGTTCTTACAGGTCGGGCGGTGGTTAGATCAGCTGCTGCTCGTGAATCAAGGTGAGATAGTTCAAAAGCGGTTCATCGGCATCGCCGAGGGGGAGACGACTGAGATCACCGTCACTGACGATGACGGGACAACTGTTTCATCCGAACACGAGGGACAGCTTGGGCAGTCACCAGCAGAGATATCACCTGAGGTTGCAACCTCCCTGCGGGAAAGGTACGACTCGATACGGTTCCACGTCACAGTAAACCACCACAACGACAGTCCCAAAGCGTTCAGTCGGACCGGAACGATAGAATACCGGACATCCAGAACGCTCTACAGCGGGATTGGAGTGGGCGACCACATTTCGTTTCAGACATCTCTCCTGAACGCTGACACCATCATTTCGCTGTCGTGCCTGGCAAACGAGAAGGAGTCCCTACAACGTCGGTGTCGAGTCGGAGTCGAGGACCCGACCGCGGAATGAGATAGACCGCTCCAAAGTAGAGCCTCATTCAGAAATATCGCGTGGAGCGTGGGACGCATTTTCCCAGAGAATATCGCCTTTGAATACACTCTGCGTTAGGTCCAGCAACAAGGTTGTTTTCGAGAGAATTCATCGCAATCGAAAATGCCAGTACCGAAGTATTGCACGAGGTGATTCACAAATGTCAATCCGCATCTTATGAGCAGCCCAATAGTACGGCTGCTGAACCGAATATACTCCGAGAGGCTGTAATGGTTCACAGCTACAGACGTGAGTGACAGCCATCTTGTACTCATTGCTGAGAATAGCATGTAAATCGGACAGGACTGATAGAGACCACAAAATTACTCGCAAACGGCTTGAACATCTTGCCACCACAAGAGAATTTGAGCGACGAGGTCGTGGTCTCTGAAACAGGACTCGGTGACCTAGGCCGATTGACTTTCAGATCGAGCGGATCTGCTGGTCACGAAGTAGAGTGATATCAGATGGTAGTACCTTCCTAACATTACAAAGATACCGTAATGCTACCATACTAAACGAGTATTAGTTTCCCAACTGCCATTTTCGATTATAATATTTGTTCCAAATGTGGTATGCAAGAAAGTATCGCATGGTCAGCAAGTTATGCAAACAAGATTCAACCGGTAACAACGAATAAAATAGTAAATAGGGATTACCGGAGTGTGACCAACGAAGAACAGAATCGCTCGCACGACAGTGGTGAGGTGTCGCGAGATAAAAGTAGTACGACGGGAACAACCGTCATAGACCGCCGCACGTGCATGAAATTAGCAGGTGTTGCCGCTGCGTCTTTGGCAGGATGCGCCGGTAAAGGTGATCCTACCGCAGGAGGATCGGCAGCAAAATTCGGATACGGTGGTGAGCCTGCAGTTACGACACAACTCAGCGCAGTCGATGTTTCGAAGGTGGCCGAAGACACCAGTATGGCAAGTTCGGTCAGCAGCCTCAGCATCGATTCTCCGCTCTCAACAACACTGTCTCCAAGCTCCTCTGATCTCTTTGCGTTCAGGCCCGACAGCGAAAATGTAGCGGTTAAATTCACACCGGGTACAGACACAGGTGCTGCTGCGGTCGGACTGTTCAATCCGGATGGTGAATTACTCTCCCAGGCGTACGCGAGTTCAGATGTCCCGGTGTATCTGCCGGAATCACTCTCAGCCGGTAGTACACACTACCTGCAAGTCATGGACGTCAGTCGAAGCGGTGGCGATTACTCACTCACCATTTCGACGGATAGTACGACGCAGTCTCAGTCACCGTACAAAGGGACAGTCAGGGCAATTCCCGGACGTATTCAGGCCCAGAACTTCGACATCGGTGGCGAAGGCGAGGCGTACCACGACACGTCTAGCGGAAATATCTACGGTTCCGCTAACCGAGATACTGACGTTGATATCCGACCAACAGAGGACGAGTCAGGAAAGTACAATATCGGCTACTTTCAGGCCGGAGAGTGGCTCGAATACACAACTGATGTCTCGCCGGGGACGTACGATATTAGAGTCCGAGTGGCGTCAGCACTCTCTGATGGGCGACTCGAACTGTCTCTTGGAGATCGTACCCTCACGACGGTCGCTGTCCCTAATACGGGCGACTGGACCTCGTGGGAGACAGTCACAGTAGAAGACATCGAAATCGAGTCCGAGCAGCAATCGACGCTTCGCGTCGAAGCACTGGATTCCGGTGTAGAATTCAATTGGCTTGAATTCGATAGAGTCGATGCGCAGAAACCGTACAATGGGACTCTAGCAACGATTCCCGGGCGCATCGAGGCACAAAACTACGACACGGGTGGCGAAGGAGTATCGTACTCCGATACGACCGCTGGGAACGAATACGACACCAGTTACCGTGACACCGATGTCGACATCCGGCAGACCCAAGACGACTCTGGGGAGTACAACATCGGTTACTTCGAAGACGGCGAATGGCTCGAATACTCGGCTGATGTTTCGCCAGGCCAGTATGATCTAAAAGTCCGTGTCGCCACGACACAGGACGACAGACAGCTCCGGTTCCACTTGGGCGACCGAGAACTTGGAACGGTGGACGTGCCGAACACCGGCGGCTGGACGACCTGGGAGACGGCAATAGCTGAGGACGTGACCATCGATGCCGATGGACAGCAAGTGCTCCGGGTCGAAGCTATCGGGTCCGGCATCGATTTCAACTGGGCCGAGTTCGAGGTCGCCGGGAATCAGCCGTTCGACGGCGTCCCGACGCTTCCTAGCAGGGTACAGTCACAAGCATTCGACCTGGGCGGCGAGGGCGTGTCGTATCACGACACTACTGCCGGCAGTGAGTACGATCTCGGTTATCGGGACTCCGACGTCGATATCCGGGAAACGCAGGACAATTCCGGGAAGTACAACGTTGGGTATTTCGAGGACGGCGAATGGCTCGAATACACCGCGGAGGTGCCGGCCGGAACATACGACATCGACGTTCGCGTCGCGACGACACGAGACAACAGGCAACTGCAGTTCAGCCTCGACGGCGAGCAAATCGGGACAGTGGATGTACCGAACACCGGCGGCTGGACGACTTGGGAAACGGCAACGCTTCCTGACGTAACGGTCCAGGATGGTGGCGAGCACGTCATCCAGGTGAAAGCAGTTGGCTCCGGCATTGATTTCAACTGGTTCGAATTCCGCGAAGCGGCCGAGACGGAAACATCGACTGAAACTGAGACGGCGACACAGACACCGACCGAAACGGAGACGCCGACAGAAACCGAGACCATGACGGAGTCAGACACTGACGACTTCGGCAGCGACGGCTACGGAATGGGTGGGTACGGGGGTACCCAGTAATACAACAGAACAATGGCAGAACGATACAACACACCCGCGGAGGGCACGCTCGATTGGCACGTACCACTTAACGAAAACTTCGAAAAGCTCGACAGCCACGTCGAACTCCGGGACGCTGAGTCCAACATCAGCCAGTACGAACCGAAGACGGGGTCGAAGTTCCTCGCGACCGATACCGGCACGGTATACATTGGCGATGGCAGCAACTGGAACCGCGTCGGGAGCCTCAGTGCGTCCGACGACTCAGTTTCCGAGGCCGACGACGGTTCGCTCATCGCACCGCCGGGCGAAGTACAGTCCGTGATCGATCAAGCGTCCAAGTCACACACATGGGCACAGGGACCGAGCCGAACTGTAAAGCTCGTCTCCGGGGAGAACTACTTCCCGTCGGATACTATCAAACTGAAACGTAACATCCGACTCGAATGTAACGGCGCTCGGATCATGCCGGAAGGTGACTTCAACGTCATCGAGATGTACCGCGGGACGCAACTCATCGACCCGTTCATTGACACCCGATCGGTCAATTGGAATTCGACGCAGGTCGTCGTCGGCGCACCGGACGCAGACAAAATCGAACTGGCGAACCGCGCAACCGTCGAAAATGCCTATCTCTGGGGGACTCCCGGAGAGGGCATCGGACTCCAGTTCTTGGGCGGCTCGAAACCCTGCTCGATGCAGGTCGCCAGCGGAACAATACACGGATTCGATATCGCGATCGACCTCTATGCCAGCGGTGACGATTACAGCGGACAGGGCGACTGGTCGAACGGGAACCAGTTCTACGGCTCACTGGAAGCCTTCCGTGTTGGCGTCAACCAGCGCTCTGAGGGCGCCGAAGTTTCCGGTAACGTCTTCAAGTTGATGGTCCAGCCTGACAACGACGTGAGTGAATGGCTCTGGTACATGGAGGACGACCCCCGATCCGAAAGCGACCGAGACGACAATATGTACCGGAAGTCTGGGAACACCATGATGGTGTATCCGTGGGACAACAACAATTATATCGACAACAATCCCTTCGCTGAGAGTAGCGACCGTAAGCCGCCGGTGTGGTATATCGGCGAGGGAATAAACTACGGTAATTCACTCGTTGACCAGTCCGGAAAGCTCGGGAACCAGTATATCGTTAACAATTCGGATTACCCAGATCGGAACGGGATTTTTACCTATCATGGTGGCGAAGTCACCGGCACCAGGCAGTTCTCACACCCGCCTGCGTACCAGCGGAATAGCGAAAGTCGTATGTGGCACGAAGACTCAAAGAACTAAGGTCTGAGCGGCCCTTAGGCGATAATAGCGTGGGAGTAACTATCTACTCCGCATTGCGCGACTGCGGGTGCCAATGTCGGCTATCGTTTCGCTGATATGCCGGGTTTGTCTCAAACTCTGTTGTACCAACGACGAAGCCACCGTGTGCAGTGAAGATACCGTTTCGGTCGGGCGTATCTGAATCGTTGAGTACGTACTGGTTTCCTCGTACCCCGCTCAGATCCATGAGTGAATTTCCGTACCGACGACCACGTCCGATAAACCAGAATGGCGCATCTCGATCACTCTCTGAATAATATGAGTTGTTCTGCTTGAATGACGATACGTCCCACGGATAAGCCATTACAGTATTGCCTTTCATCACGAATTTGTTATCACCGCGAGACTCTCGGGGGTCGTCCTTCATGTACCAGAGCCATTCACTTACTTCTGGGTCAGGCTGAGTCTGTACGCGGACGGTATTCCCGCTCACCTCCGCACCGTCCGACCGCATACTAATCCCGATCCGGAAGTCCTGTATCCGCCCCCAGAACTGATTCCCGTTCGACCAGTCGCCTTGCGGATCGCGGTTCTCCCCAGCAGCGTAGAAATCTACTGCTCGATCAAACCCGTCGAGGGTCCCATTAGCGACCTGCATCGAGCAGGGTTTCGATCCACCACGAAACTGAATGCCGATACCCTTGCCTGTGTCTCCAAGGAGATACGCGTCCTTTACCCAGGCGCGGTTGGCCGTATCTAACTTCTGTGCGTCTTCGGGACCAATAACAATCTGTGTCGAACTCCAGTTTTTGCCGCGAGTATCGACAAACGGGTCAATCAGAACGGTATCACGGACGAGTTCGAAAACATCAAAATCGCCAGTCGGGACGACTCTAGCCCCATTACACTCCAGTCTAACACCTCTCTTGAGCCGGACAGTCTCGGATACTTCGTACGTCTCTCCGGAGACCATCTTGACTGTCTGTGCAGGAGCCTGTCCGAACTCAGATCCAGTAGATGCGGTATCGATAACGTCTTGTAGTTGTCCTGGTTGGGCGATGAACGTTCCGTCACTCATTACCGTGGCTCTCTCACTGGTCTCACCAAGCGAAACGGAACGTGCGCGGCCTGCCGTGCTTCCGAACTCCAGCCACTCTTCTCCGCTTCCCATAAATATGCGTCGCGAATCTGTCGCGAGGAACTTGGCCCCCTCTTTTGGTTGATACTGATCCAGATTTTCGGCAGCATCCTTGATCTCGACCTCAGTATCGATACGAGAGAAATTCTCGTTCAACGGGATATGCCAATCCTGTGTTCCGCGATCCGGACGCTGGTAGCTATGATTCGGCGTCTCTTCAGCCATATCTGTCAATTTACACAAACCAAGTAAAATATACTGTTGTTACTCTCCCGGTAAGCTTGCGGGGGACCGTTACCCGGTCAGCGGCTGTACGTAGGGGGTCTCTTCGGGCTCTGTCTCGATTTCCTGATACAATCGCTCGAACCCGTCCACCATCGATTCGATCGTAAACTCGCTTGCCGCCCGCTGTCCTGCGGCGGTTCCAAGCGTTTCAGCGAGTGGCTGGTGCTGATGTAGACGGATGGTGGCCCACGCAATTTCGTCGGGTGCCTGCACGTCGACGAACAACCCCGTCCGGTAATTCTCCAACAGATCGCTAGTACCATCCACAGGTGTCGCGACGATCGGAAGCTCCGCGGCCATCGCTTCGATCACTGCACCAGGGAGCCCCTCGTAATGAGATGGGAAGGCGAAGACATCCATCGCACCGAGAAGCGCTGGGACATCCTGTCGCGTTCCGAGGAAATGAACCGAATCAGCACATCCGAGTGAGTCGACCCGTTCCGCCATCCTCTCCCGATCGCGACCGTCACCGACGAAAACAAGATGTGCATCGGGTATCTCGGAGACGATAGACGGCCACGCATCAAGCAGATCGAAATGGCCTTTCCGCTCGACGAGACGACCGACGGTTCCGACTACAGTGGCCCCCATCGGGATGTCTAGCTCTGATCGCAGCTCCGCCGAGTCTGTCGTTCGGTACTGTTCGATGTTCCGGCCATTGTAGACCACTGCCACGTTTTCTTCCTCTGCACCGCGTTCAACAGCGTAGTCCCGTCCCGCTGTGGAGTTCGAAACGATCACATCTGAAAGTGAGATCGTCATCCGATCGATAACGCGGCGTACGAACGGTTCCTCGTTAGGTACTTCACGAATGCCGGTAATAATGGATGCAGAACAGAACACGCCGGCGAGCCTGGCAATTACGTTGTCGTAAAAGAGGAATGACTGTATGAGATCGGGTTGTTCACGACGGGCGGCGAGACAGAACTTGAGCGGGGCGAACAGATAGACGAGCGGGCTTTCGACGCCCTCTATCGCCCCGTTCGCAACACGACCAGCGTCCGTAAGCGACCGAACGGTGACCTCCGGTGAGAGTTCTGTTTCGAGCGGGTTCGTAGAGAATATTGTCCAGATGGTGACGTCGTACTCCTCTCCGTTGACTTCGTTCGCCAGGTCGATGAGTGTGCGCTCGGCACCACCGACGACAAGTGCACCGATAAAGTACCAGAGAGTCTTACGCTCCGCTGTCATTCCTGAATCACTCCATAGGGCTGTCTGCTATTTGTAAGATGAGGTGTGGACTCCGTGTTCACGGGAACGGTCATGCTCAAAGGTAACCCATGTTTTCGAGCTGTTCTGTCGTCTCCTCGTCGATGTCGCGTACTGTCTCCTCACTCTCCCCGGAGAGGATATCCGCGATCTCCGCCCGCGCTTCGTCCTCAGTAAACTTCGGGGCCCCATACGCCTGATGTCCCGGCAGGAACCGACAGTATGAATCTCGAAGCTTCCTGTTGTGGAAGACCTGTCGACCGAAGGGTTTCTGCAGTAGCAACGCCAGAAAGACAATCGATGATGTCGTTTTGTGTCCGTCCACGAACGTGTGGCCACCGTGTTCGTCCCAGAGGCTCCTGATTGTCCGCTCAAACCCGCCAGTGAGACTGACGAACGTCTCGGCGGGTCCCGGTAACGAGCCGTATCGAATGTGGTTCAGGTGCGTATAGCCCGTCGTCCGACCCTCTCCCTCTGTGTTCCCATCCACCCTACCGAAATCAGGTCGCGAGGACATCGCACGGGTGACCGTCGGTAAGATGTCCACATGGTGTAAGAGCCCGTTCTCGCCAGAGGAGTCCAGCTCCGGATGAATGAACGACGTCGGAACGTATACGACCTCAGGCGTCGCGAGGTGTGTGTGTCCGAAGTACCCGTACTCTCCGAGGACCTCACCGTGGTCACTGGTATAGATGACGAGGGTATCTTCCCGAAGGCCTCTGCGTTCAAGCGTCTGGAGGACGCGCTTGAACTCTTCGAACGACCGGTCTACACCATTGTAGTAGTCTTTTCTCGCCGTTTCCGGGTCCGACGATACGCGCCAGAGATATTCGAGAGCGGTCTCGTTGCGGTATTCGTAGTCGTCCCAGTCGAATCCGTCGTACGGCGCGTGGCCACCGGGCCGGCGCGCAACGTGGACGAATGGTGGCTCGACATCGTCAATCGATTTCCGTGGGGGATTAGCAAACATCTCCGCAATACTGTGATTCATGCCGCCCTGAGCAGCTATCGAAACCTCGTGACTCTCAATATCGAATACTGAGCGGACGTTTGCAGGCACAGAATGCTTGAAGCTGTGGATGTTGCTGTTCGGTGGTAACAGCCCGGTCAACAAACTCCCGAACGACGTGGGCGTGTGTGTTGATGCTGCAATCGTCTTATGGGTCTGCCCGAGTTCCGCGAGATCATCGTTAATTGCGTTATATCTGACAGCGTCGTCAACGTATATGAGGACGTTCTCTACGTCGATCTCCATGCTATCAGAGGGTGGCTACTACAACAATATAGTAAAGACACACCTACGAGGTATGAAACAGCACATAAAAAAACAGTACCCGGTGACTGGACGGGATATCTACCGAAAACATCTCATTTCGTAATTGTTTCAGTTTTAATCGAGTTGAGGGCCTTCATGGCGTTTTTCGCCGGCTTGTAGCTAAATCTGCCCCCAAGCGCAGCGAGTGCAAACAGCCACCTGTCGGTTCGAAACGGCCAATAATACACTGATTTAAGCAGTTGCGTTCTCGCATCAGAGTATGCTCTGGAACGTAACGCTTCTTGTCCAAGAATGAACAGCAGTGACGCGAGGAAGGCCCGTTCGTACCGGCGTCCGTACCCTGCAGCGAGTTCTCGGTGTTTCTCTACCATTAACGGGTAGGAGATATCCCGCTTCTCAGCGTAGTTATTGCTGATTCGGTCCGCTTTCTCAGGACAGTTCCGATATGTCAGTACTTCGGGGATCACGCGAAACTCGCTATGTAGCGAGAGTCGTATCAGCCACTCTCTATCTTGCCAGCTGGGAAACCGGTCGTCAGGCAGCCCGGCCTGTGGGATGATATCAGCCGAAACCATCAGTGTCGAGAATTCACCGAACGACTCCCCCAGGAGGAGGTCTTTGGTAACATTCCCTTCCGCCGTGAAGATAACGTCCCGTGTGTAGTCCCCGTAATCGTACTCACAGCCGGTGTAGACTACGCCGACGCTGTCAGCGCTCTCTGCCATCTCAGTAACCTGTCGAGCAATCTTTTCGGAGTCCCAGGCGTCGTCGTCATCTAATAACGCGATGTACTCGCCTTCTGCCCGCTCAATGCCTGTGTTCCTTGCCTGGTTCGCTCCTCTGTTCTCTTGGTGACGGACACAGTTGACTTCAATACCCCGTAGCGGCTCTCCGGCTAGTGTATCGGCTGCCGGCTGCGGGGAGTGATCGTCGATGACGATGAGTTCGATGTTTGGGTACGTTTGCTCTGCGACACTCCGTGCTGCACTCCGAAGTCTGTCCGGTCGTTTGTATGTCGGGAGGACAACGCTGACGAGCGGATTTGGCATATGGCTGGTGGTGGTTTGCGGCATCTAAAGTTAGTGTCTGGCTATGCGTGGCTCTGCTGGCTAATTTTGGGGCGCTACGGACCACCCAGTGAACCCACCGTTGGTATAAACCTTGTTTGCCGTTGGATCGTTGTGTATTCTCGCCAGACTGTCTTCACCGTATCGGAATAGATATTCCTGTTGGTCTTTTGTATAATACGAGGCAGTGTGCTGTTTGACATCGTGTGTCTTCGTGACAACGTAACTTCGGCCAAACGTATCAGAGGCGATAACATCCTGGCTGAAATAGCCGAGGTTCCGAGGCAAGTTATTGTTCATACCGAAACTCTGTGGGTAGTAGCGGGGATGGTTTGTGCCTAAGACGAACGCTTCCATCTTATGTGACGTATCCATTGCATGGATCGGAACCCCTTCGTCAATATTCGCTGCCATGAATTGAGACCCATCGTACTCTGCGTAGGTCATGTGACGGTTTGGCTCGTAGGCAGCACTTGCAGCGAGACAGGCACCT
Source organism: Haloarcula sp. CGMCC 1.2071 (assembly GCF_037078445.1). Taxonomy (NCBI): domain Archaea; kingdom Methanobacteriati; phylum Methanobacteriota; class Halobacteria; order Halobacteriales; family Haloarculaceae; genus Haloarcula; species Haloarcula sp. CGMCC 1.2071. Next base: position 194,552 of record NZ_JAYMGY010000005.1, on the reverse strand, counting down.
AGGAGTACGAGTACGGTCAAAGCAACGGTGGTTACCGAGTTGCGCTTGGTGGCGCTATGGATGAGTGCCATCCCCACGAGGACTGCAGCGAACAGGAGTGCGTATCTGTTTACTCTTATTATACCTTTCACGATGAGATTGCTAAGGAGGAAGATCGCTGCGATACCGAGTCCTGCAACGAAGTGAACCGAACCGAAGCCCCAGTCGTACCGCATCCGTTCGGAGAGAAACCAGTATAGGGTCAAAAGGACGAATGTCCCGGCGATAGTGAAGTAAATTGTGGTCGAGCCGTACAGAGTGATGAATTTCTCGGCGAGCTGTAGAGGTGAAAACTGGACTGAGCCGGCTCGTTGTACCTCTCTGGCTGCTGGGTTCATATCATCCTGTGCCGCAACGACTTTTATTATGGCCTGGCGTGTCTGACCGAAATTGGTGAGCCAGGCGAATAGGAGCGGAAGAAAGGCCACACCAAGCCGCGGACTGAGTTGCGGAGTGGACGATAGGGAAAGCCGTCCGAACAGCCCGGAATACACCGAGGTTAACAGTAATATACCTAGCATAAACAGGGTTGTCATCGGGTGTGAGTAGATGATGAACAGGCCAACCAGAAGAATCAAGAGCAGGTACTCGTTGTCGTTACTCCGTCGGTACAGTTCTGTGAGCGTGAGCAGGACCGGAACGATCATGAATGAGTTCATCGCCGGGTGGTTTGAGAGATGGAAGGTCGTATAGATGAGAGTGCTACCGGCTGCTAATCCGGCCGCGAGACTTCCCCGTTTACCCGAGAGCGTCTTCACAAGGACTCCGATTCCGATTATCTGAAGCGTCGTAAACAACAACGCTACCAAGTATGGCATCGCGTCAATCGGGACACCTAGCATCGCCATCTCGGCCATCAGCACATGTTCACCTGGATACCAGATTCCGGGAAGTGTTCCCGTTTCGAGAATCGCCCTAACATCGCCGAAGTGTTGCAGTGCATCTGCCGTTCCTTGTCCGTAAAACCGATAGCCGCGAGCTTTTGGGAGGAAGAAGTACAGCGCGTAGTTTGAAAGGACGAGGCCAAGACCATGTCGCCAGTACCTCGTTTGCGTAATAGCCGCTGCTATCAGCGTCAATATTCCACCGATCATGACCGAATAGAAAGTGAACCAGAACAGCTGGGACAGTCCATCTACCAGCGAAGTTTCATATCCGGTTACCGGTTGAATGGACAGGAAGAGCGCACTCTCGAGGATAAGGATACCGGATAGGAGTATGACCAGATATTCCTGTATGTCACGGTTGGCGAACTCGAAGCTGTCGAACGACTCCCGGTCGAGATTTGTCTCGTGACTCATTTATTACCCTTCTGGCTCGCGATGCAGTGTGAGGTCCACGTCTTTCCCTGCCTTGCATACGGTAGATATTAAGTAATCAGCGACTAACGCGCAGTGGATACACGCCCTCACCAAAGTCAGGCCTCGACCAGCTTCAATAGACCACCTGAACCGCAATATCGATTGGGCCACGAAAACGCGACAGTGGTGTGGAACTGTGCAACCGGAATCAGTCGAGGCTCGATTCGCCATTCGTTCAGATCTCGTCCTTGACCACAGGTGTGGGACTGCTGGTCGATTCCGTCTTGTCTCGAATCACGGAGTCACCGATTTCAGCCACTTGGCCCAGTATTTCCGTTGTCTCTTGCACTGTCTCTTCCCAGTTGTAACGCGTCGTGACGATTGCTCGGCCGTGTTTTCCCAGTTCTGAGAGGGCGCGCTGATCGCTGAGCAAATCAGAAATCGCCGTCGCGAATCCCTCGACGTTGCCAACTTGGACTGTTTCTCCCGTTTGGTTGACTATTTTCGAGGTCTGTTCGAGATCGCTGGCAACAACTGGTGTTTCACAGGCTAAAGCTTCGATAACTGTCCGTGGAAAGCCTTCAGTCCGACTCGGAAGGACGAACAGGTCCGCTGCTCTGAACACCGAGGGCATTTTCTGATAGGGGACCCGCCCCAGGAATTCTACAGCATCTGTAAGTCCCTCGTCAGCGACCGTCGATTCGAGACTGTCTCGAAGCGGGCCGTCGCCACAGAAGAACAGCGATGCGTCCGGACAGCGCTCTCGTACCGTATCGAATGCAGCTAACACGTCCTGAGGTCGCTTTCCGTCGACTAAGCGGCCGACAAACACGATTGCCTGGCCGCTCTGGTTCGCGATATCGGGATGGGTCTGTCCAGCAGGGGAGAAGCGGTTGGTATCGATTCCGTTGTTTACAACCGCGATGTCAGCGTCGACACCGAGGTCACGAAGTTTGGATTGCTCGACATCGGTGTAGCAAAGCGTGACGTCGGCCGAGTCATACGTCCACTTACCCAGCGTACGAAGGTGTGCACGCGAGAACCAGAACGGACCTCGTTGTGAGTTGAGGCCGTGACATGTGATTGCAATCGGGATGTTGGCCATTCGGCAGTACAGCGCGGCCACGTTACTCGAGAAGAACAGGTGAGAGTGGGTGTGAACCACGTCGAAGTCTTCCAGACCACGTAGATCACCGACAGTGTTGGCGAAGATCTGATTCCCGAGGAGCTCTAGCTTCGGCGGTTGTTTGATCAACGTATACCCGTCTTGATCAGTAACCTCTCGCTCTTCCACCTCTTCCGAGACAGTCAAGACGGTGACCTCGTGCCCCATCGCAGCCTGATCACGGCTCAGAGCATGTATGTGATATGGCGCACCACCGACAGTTTCAGGGAAGATGTCTTGGGCGACCCGGAGTATGTGCATTTATTTCGCCCGACTCTTACAGGTAGAGGGGTATAGTTAATAGTCCGATTTTTTGAGTAATAGGCCTCTATAGCCAGTACAAGACACCAGATGGTGGTATGTAGTCACACCTGCTACCGTATTCCTATTCGAGGACCCCCTGCTCTTGCATACGCACAGCCCAGTGCTTGAAGACGTAGACGGTCCAGAGGAACCGCGAGTGATCGTGGTTTCCATCAAGGTGTTCATCGAATAGTTCTAAAATCGCCGCGGTATCGAGAATCCCCAGATCAGTAGCACGGACCATCGAGACGAACTCGTCAGCAAGCTCGTGTTTAAACCACTCACCGATCGGCATATCGAACCCGTGTTTGTTTCGCTGTAAGATAGACTCCGGCAGTACATCATCGAAGGCTCGTTTCAGCACACGTTTTCGATCGCGGCCAGTTAGTTTGTGGTCTGTTGGGAGACTGAGTGCGTACTCAACGACATCAGTATCGAGGAACGGAACACGTACCTCGAGTGAGTTGTACATACTGGCCTGGTCGACTTTCATGAGCATCTGATCTGGGAGCGATAAGCGGGTATCGACAGCCTGTATCCGTGCCAAGCTCTCTCTATCGGCCAGTTCTGGGGATATCGCGGCGTGCTGTGTCCGGAGGGCGGTCTGCCCAGCTTCGATTGGGTCAACGTTCGTCACGGACTGGATAGCTTGGTCATCGGAGACACGCATTAAATCGAAGTGACGCTCCGGAACAGATCGTTCTCCGCTCCGATTTATGAACCACTGTCCTTTGTAAACGGCGTCGCCGACCGCAGTCCCTCGTGAGGCGGGTAGTGCATTCACAGCCGGCTCGACGGCGTATTTCCGTATCTGGGACGGAAGCGCTCGGTAGTACTTTGACAGGGACTCGACTCGGTACTTATCGTAGCCGGCGAACAGTTCGTCAGCACCGTCACCAGAGAGTGCGACCTTGACGTTATTTCTCGTGGCGCGAGACACAGCGTAACTCGGCATCAGTGCCGGATCGGCGAAGGGTTCCCCCAATTTATTCAGTACGTCCGGTACGGACTCGCGTACGTCATTCGCTGTGAGTGTGATCTCGTGATGGTCGGTATCGTGGAAAGACGCCACTTCTCGTGCCGCCCAGGATTCGTCGAATCGATCCTGATTGAAACCGACGGTAAACGTCTTCACGGGATCATCGAGTAACTGTGCCATCGTCCCGACGATTATCGTCGAATCGATCCCCCCGCTGAGGAACGCTCCGAGGTCAACGTCGGCCATCAGGCGTTTTTCGACCGCCGATTCGACGAGCGAGCGTAGGTGTGAGGCAGCGGTATCAATGTCGGGATCACGAGGCGTGATCGATGGCTCGTGGTATTTGTCGCGGTCGATACCATCGTCCGATATGAGTATCCGCTCGCCGGGTCTGACCTTCGAAACGTTACGGAAGGCCGTTTTCGGTGCCGGAATATATCCGAATGCGAAGTACTGAGCCAGTGCGTCCCGATCTATGCCGCCGAGGTCAATGTCGCTCTCGAACAGCGATGGGAGCTCGGAGGCGAACGCGAGCTTGTCGTCCGTTTCGGCGAGAACGAGAGGTTTGATACCCATCGGGTCACGGGCCAGTAACAGACGTTCTCGCTCACTGTCCCACAGAGCGAACGCGAACATTCCGTCGAGTTCGTCGACGAAACTTGGACCTTCTTCCTCATAGAGATGGACCAGTACTTCGGTGTCGGTTTGAGTGGTAAATCGATGTCCTGCGGACGTGAGTCGTTCCTTGAGAGCCCCGTAATTATAGATCTCTCCGTTGAAGATGACGGTTACGGTACCGTCCTCGTTGTGGATCGGCTGTCCCCCGTTCTCGGGGTCTATGATGCTGAGCCGGCGGTGTGCAAGTCCAACACTTCCATCTCTGAAAACCCCATCGTCGTCAGGACCTCGGTGACACTGGCAGTCGTTCATACGCTCAAGAACGTCGGTTTCAGGAGAGCCAGATCGAACATACTGACCACAGATTCCACACATTGTTCGCGTAATCTACATCGATGCTCAAAATTATACCCTCCCTACATGGGCGAGTCAGACGGGCTATCTTCTGCTCAACGCTGCCTATATGGGTCTGTCAGTCCGCTGTGGAACGTCCCCAGAGAAATTCTGGGCCGTTACGCTGCCTGAATGAACGATTCGAGCTATTCGAATCGACCAAAGCATTGCGGGAAGTCAAAAACGTGTCCCGAGAATCGGCGTAGGGTGAGTATAAACAAGCCCTTTCACACAGACTGTGAACTAATGGAAAACACTGGACCGATAGCGTTCTTCGTTCCCTCTCTGACAGTCGGTGGTGCCGAGCGTGTGACAGTTTCTGTCGCGAACGGGCTCTCTAAGCGCGGATATGACGTAGACCTTGTCGTGTCGTACAACGAGGGGGATTTCCGGACCGATGTCGCCGGAAGCGTAAACGTCGTCGACCTCGGAACACAGAGGATACCAGGGATAGGAATCGGTGCGAGCGTTCCCGCTCTCGTACGATATCTGCGGCGACAATCTCCCCAGATACTCTTCTCACAGATGACGTATGCCAACGATATGCACATGATTTCGCAGATTCTATCGGGCGCTGACACTACCGCCATCTCGACGATCCACAACACGCTCGGGATGCAAGAGGAATCGAAAGAGAAGCTCGTCCAGTGGCTGCAGCGTCGCCTCGCCGGTCAGTCGGACCAGTTCGTCGCCGTTTCAGAAGGTGTCGCTAAGAGCATCGTGGAACACGTCGGTGTCGACCGCGAGAAGGTGTCTGTCCTCCACAATCCGATCCCTGTCGATGAGGTCCAAGAGCGGGCAGGGAAGCCGGTGGATCATCCATGGATCGAATCGGCAAACATTGACGTCGTTCTCGGTGTCGGACGCCTGGAGAGAGCGAAGAACTTTGGATCGTTCCTCCGCGCTTTCGAACGGGTCCATGCCGCTCGACCGGACACGCGTGCGATTATTGTCGGCCGCGGGTCGAAGCGAGCCGAACTCGAAACCCTCGCGGCCGAGTTAGGTATCGACGCTGCGGTTTCGTTTCCCGGCTTTGTCGACAACCCTTACGGCTACATGGCGGGTTCGGACGTCCTCGCGATGTCTTCGGTCCACGAGGGACTGCCGACCGTGCTCATCGAGGCCCTTGCCTGCGGATGTCCGGTCGTCTCGACCGATTGTCCCAGCGGCCCGGCAGAGATCCTCAAAGATGGTGAGTACGGCCCGCTCGTCGATGTCGATGACGACGAGGGACTCGCAGCGGCCATCCGGACGACGCTCGACGAGCCACTCCCGAGCGATGTGCTGATTGAGCGTGCGAACGATTTCGCTCCCGCGGCTGTGATCGACCAGTACGAAGCGTTTATTCGAAATTTCGTATCGGTGGAGACCACCGATAGTGTCGATAAACGATCCGAGCCGCTCACCCCCTCGTGACTATAGTAGCCATTGAAAATCAATGCACACCTGATCGCACGACGGCAGTGCGATCAGTGTGTACATCGTTTCAATTGTTACTATAGCTCCGGTCTATACCATCCATCAGAACTGTCCAAAACCTACTCCCAGACTCCTGTCGTTGTTAGCTCACGTTATGTCGACCCAAATGTGAGCCTCACGGTACGCGTTCTCAGCTGTGGGTTGATCCGGCGGACTTCCCCTGTACAACAAATACGTCAACCGCAGGCGCTCGCCCTCCAGTACCGGCGTCACCGTGTGACGCTGCAGCCAGCGGTCTCCAGCCGCTGTCCGGTTGCTGTAAGTATCGAGACGTATGCGCTCGATGACCTCTCCTGTCGGTGCGGTTCTGGCCATCTGCACGACGACGACATACTCGGTTGTCTCCATCTCGTGATTCGTGGCGGTGAAGTACATCTGTTCAGGCTCGCCCAACGCGATCTGCTCCGGATAGCCGCTTGCCTCCAGATCGCCAGTCTCATTCTCGGTCAGCAGCCCGAATTCTGTGTACGCTTCGCCGCGCTGTGGCTGAGCCGCGACCAGCGTCACGCTGGCAAACGTCACGAGGATCGCCACACCGACAACTACGGTCCCCAGCTGGACTCCCTCCCCATCGGAACCACCGCTGGCCGCTCGTGAGTTTCCGAAGGGCATCGAGGTCTGGCTCAGGCCCGTCTGTGCCCTTTTGTAGCGCCGATACCACGCGATTCCGGTTGCCCCAACGGTTACGATAGCAAGGGCAGTGACAACCGGAGTCGGGCGAATCGGCCAGGGCGTGAACTCAAGATTGACTCCGACGATAATTGCCAAACAGATACTTGCTACAACCGAGTACAGCATCCGTTCTGTGGTAATCAGCCGGTGGTGTTCATCCTCCGGGTTCCGAGTTGGAAAAAGGGCCGCGACTACAGCATAGCCCGGGACGAACAGCAAGAAGGGTAACGCGACGGCCGCGAGGAGCACCCCTTCAAGAGACGACAGCGTTGCGAAGAGTACAACCGCTGTGTACCCCCCGGTAACAAGCAAATCGACAGTCGCTGGCGAAGTATCCGACCACCTGCCCATAAGTTCCGCTCACGCCTACGCCATGATAAGTAAAAACTGCATAACGGTCATTGACGGTGTCGAATGTGGTGTCAAAGAACGATATCCAACCGTTCAGAGTGATCACTCTGATTCTGTTCGGGAGAGATACTTTTGCTGTAACCGCCAGACGTACCCACGAAGTAACAGAATCGATAGTTTCGGAATGAACGAGCCGTATCGAATCCCGCTCGACTCGTCGCCGTAGAGTGCTTCCATCGGTACGTCCTGAACAGTCATCCCATTCGCATCTAAGTGAATTAGCATATCGTTCAGAAATCCGTAGTCGTCAAACAGATCGTTCAGCGAGAGCTGGTCAAGCGCCGTCGCAGAAATCGCGGTGTATCCGTTCTGTGGGTCGCGCATTTGCCAGTGTCCGCTCGCAATCTTGGTCAGCATCGTGAGGAGCGCATTCCCGAATAGCCGCCAGTTAGACATCTGAGTACAGTGGCGTCGCGATATGAGGCGGTTGCCTTTCGCGTAATCCGCATCCCCCTCAACGACTGGGTCGAGTATCTCATCGAGGATGTTCGGATCCATCTGGCCGTCGCCATCAAGGACTGCAACCGTATCCATGCCGCTCATAAGCGCTAGCTCGTATCCGGTTTGTACGGCAGCCCCGCGACCGCCGTTAGTCTGATGACGGACTGGGACGATCCGCTTATCGAGAAACGTCTGGCTTTCAGATACCGTTGTCCCGGCCCCGTCGGCGACAACTATTTGTTGTGCGGAGTCACCAGTCACACTTGCGTGTTTCACCTCAGTATCCACGTATTCCTTGATTTCGGTCCATGTGCCATCTGTCGAGCAGTCGTCGATAACGAACACCTGATCGACGTACTCCGGAAGTGAGTCGACGACCTCACCGATGAACCCCTCTTCGTTGTGTGCCGGAACGACGACACCGACGGTCGAGCCTTTATACACTCTATGTCCCCCCTGTTGGTGAGTGGAATGGGTCCGCTACGGTACGCACAGAGTTACCGAAAAGGGAGCTACTCATCTCGGGTCGGCTTTCATGCCAGACCCACGCGCCAATAGCAACCTCTGATTCAGTGATAGTCATGGTAGGTCGTAGGGCCGCTCACCGGCCACCAATAGGGCCCTCTCTGTCGCCATGTTGGACAAATCGATCTATTGTTATTCCTTACTTTCCAGGGTTAGCGGTCATATACAGTGGACTGTCGGATCGATAAATATCTCGTTAGGCCGATTCCGAAAAGCGCCCACGTACGGCGATTACTACTGTTAGAGGGAGTGGTTATTCGAATTGATCCTGATACGTCGTCCTGATGTCCGCCTGACGACTATCGGTTAGGTTCTCGTACGACTTCCCGTACGTGTCGTTGGCCAGTTCGTCCCAGGACTCGATTCGGTCACCGGAATCAGTCTGGAACTGTGCATCGAAGTCCGCTTCGACCTTCTGTTGGGTTTCGATTTCTAGTCCTGTGAAATTAAACTTCTCCCCAGCTTTCACATCGGCCCCGTACTCTTGCCGGGCGATTTCCTCACGCGTCCGCACCTCTACGGCCGCAAGACTGTCCGCGAACGGTTGGCGTTCGTGAATCTCTTCGATCTGGCGCTTCGTTTCACCGCTCACCTCATTATAGTAGCGTCCGTACTTGTCCTGGGTTATTTCATCAAGCGAAGCGCGGTCACCATCAGAGACACTGGTACTTCCGTCGGAACCGCTGGACCCGCCGTCTTTTGCCCATGACGGCTTGACCGACATAGCTGTTGACGCCCGCGCGTCTTTTGAGTAGATGCCATAGACGTACGTCTGCAGACTCAGTGGTTCTACGGGGTAATCCGTCGAGTCGGTTACCGTGTATTCAACCTCGAACCGAACGCGAGTCGACTCGCCGGGTGCGAGCGTGACATTTCTGTCGACTCCATAGGCTTCCGGTCGATCATCGTCATCGCTGTCGATACGATGCTGGATCGATTGAGTTCCGGTGGTTTCACCGGTGTTCGTTACGTCCGCGAAGAACACAGCCGTATCACCGACGTACAGGACATTCGGTCCAGCCAAATCCGACACCTCGAAATGACTGTCCTGTACCGTCATCGAGACGGTATCTATGTCGTCAGCAGTTCCAAGCGAATGGTTGTGTGTCCCGCGGCTCAAATTCGTCGTATTCACATCAATAGACACCGTTGTCGTTTCGTTGGCAGCAAGTGAAACGGTGCGGGAATAGGTGGTGTTCATGGAATTACTCCGTAGCGTGACGTTGTCGATCCCGTCCACGTCACCAACGTTCTCGACGACTGCTGAGACATTGGCAGTTTCCCCCCTCGTTACGTTGGCCGGTGCAGTCGTGTTCTGCACACGGAACGTCGCCGGTTGCTGGACATGGAGTGTTCCGGTCGTTGTCGTGTTTTCGGTGGCGACCCTGTATTGATATCGGCCAGGCTCCAGATCAGCAGTTCGGACCGTGGCAGTGCTCATCTGGCTCTGGCCGCCCGCAAGCGAGTGGACACTCTCGTTCAGCGTTTCAGCATCGGAGTACTGGCCGTTTTGGTCCGCATCGACAGCGATTCGCACTGTCTGGACGCCACGATATGCACCGACATTGGTCAGGTTTGCTCGGATGGAGGCGTTCGTTCCACGGACAATTGTAGCGTTTTCAGTGGTATCGGCGAGGACAAACGTAGGCGGGGTGAGGACAGCCACATTCCCAGTTGACTCCGGGGACGATGACTCACCGACGGCAACGGCGTACGTGTATTCCCCGGGACTGATTTGGTCAGGTTCGACAGCGAACGTCACGTCCGTCGGTTCTGCAGCCGCAACCTCGACTTGTTTTGTTGCCACCGTTTCAGGAGACTGTCCGTCCCTGTTCAATCGTAGCGCTACTTGTTGTGTTGTCGTTTCCGACCCCGCGTTTGTGATTTGAATATGCACACGCAACGGCTCATCCGGCCGAATTTCGGTCGGAGACTGCACAGTGCGTATCTCCAGTTCGTCCTCGCTCACAGTGGTCTCCGTATTTGCCGGTCTATCGGCGAAACCACCGATTCCAAGCCCCAGCGTAGCACCTCCAATGAGTAACAGTCCAGCGACGCACCCAATCAGTAACTTTCCGTAGCCTATGGACAACATGCGTACGCAGGTATGTTACAAATCATTATTGTTACGGCTGCTATACCCACCGTTAGACACTCTTTGCATTCAATATCGAAGAGCGGATTTCTACAGGGAGGTCTCAGAATGGGTAGCATACGTTTACCACCAGACACGTCCCCCAAAGTGGAGCTTTCAGCCATAGTCGTAGTGAGTCGATACCGTTCGTTGGCGCCTCAGTTTAACGACTACCGTTAGCTGAATCTATGGAAAGCACACCACCTTGTGGTGTAATGGAATATCGCATACGCGAGAGACCCACATCAAATTACAAGTTCAATTCGAATCGAAAACAGGGAGAGAGATGGTTCTAAGTCGACGCGACTGTGCAATCCTATCAGTTCGAGGCCGAGACGCGACAGTTACGCCATGTTCTTCCGTTCGATTGTTTCCCAAATATCGACACCCTTCTCAGTGATGTCGTACACGCGCCCTTTCTTCCGATCTTCGGAAACTAATAGGTCAACCAGTTCCGACTCACGGAGTTCCTGTAGGGCGCGCGAAACGTGAGCAATGCTCATTTCCCTGTCGTCCGCAATTAGCGACGGTGTCGCAGGGCCTTCTGACAACCGGCGGAGAGTCTCGACTCGATACCGTGAACTGATTACGTAGCTCACTTCGTCCCACTGATCAAAGTCTGCCATCGTATCTATTCGTATGCACGAGTGTACCAGCTACCTTCTTTGGACACAAACTCGTGTACAGTGATATTCCATGTGCCTGTGGTTAATTGTTTCGCTCGTGTCTCTTGGTCTCGCTTCGTAGCCATACACGATTCCGGTTGAGTACCCTGCATACTGAGTATGTGGTGAGTAATATCGCTCTTCCGCTCAATTCATATACCGCGCATTTCACCTACGTGTTCGGCAATCAGGCGACAACCGATCAACAACAGATACCGTGGAGATCGTAAGGCTCCAATTCCCGACGATAACCCAGAAGAGCATCTTATCGAGGACTTCGTTCCTTCAGGGACCTCTGTGCGGTCCAGATAGCTGTTTAATTGATACTGATAAGATTGCGTTACTTGCATGACTGATAGAAACGGTCCATATACGCTACGATTTACCCTGTGCGATTTCGAGGAAGTGAATGACGTGTAACCGTAGCAGAGGAGTGCCTCAGCGTTTTTACGGGTAGTCTACGTATTTTGCGTATCTCAACATACACTGTAGCGGACATTTATTATCGATCACCGAAAATTGATTCAAAGAACACTGTTACTCCCGGAATACCCAAACAACTACTGACTACCCCGGCGGTAACCAAAGAAAAATTATCTAATCGATTACATAACAAAGTATTAAGTGGCAAGGTGATGTTGATTTGAAATGCTGGCTGACAGCGTAACGCTCCGTCGATACAGCCGGGGGGCTGTGTGAGCGCGATTCCAGACGGGTGGACGATGTCGCAGCACACAGGAAGTGGGTAAATATGGGAGTCAAAGACACCGCACAAACGAAAGCAGAACCGAATAATAAACTAAGCGACGAATCTGTCCCATCGCCAAAAGGGAAAGAAAGCAGTGCGGACCAAGCGACGTCACAGGAGCAGGACGACTCAGGTGCATCTCTAGACGTTATTTTTGAAATACTGAAAAACAGCCGCCGCAGAGAGGTCCTCCACTTTCTTCGAGAACGAGGCGAACAGGTCTCTCTTGGAGAACTCGCAGAACACGTCGCGGCCATCGAGAACGAGACCACAACTGATGCGTTGACATCAAGTGAGCGCAAGCGCGTGTACGTAGGACTGTACCAGTGCCATCTCCCGAAGATGGACGACATCGGTGTCGTCGATTTTAACCAAGACCGAGGGCATATAACCCTTACCGAGAAGGCTGACGACTTCGAAAAGTACCTCAACCGTTCTGAAGAAGAGGCGGAGGGCCGACAGTGGTATCAGTATTACGCGGCCGTCTCGGTGCTCGGTGCGATGGTCCTAGCCGCCTCTGTCGCCTTCTCACTTCCCGGGAGCATGGTCTTAGGTCTGCTCTCCCTGGTAGTGGGTGTTGCAGGCGCATGTTCGGTGTATCACTGGTCAGTTGAGCGCGAAGAGCCGGACAGCGAGTAGCCCGATAAGAACGGTTTGGTTCCGCGCGCAGTTTTTACGCAGTACGCGTCACGAGTAGGCTATCCAGAGCGATACACTTCGTCGCCGGCAACATATGTTCGTGCTATCGATGGAACCGGGTCTGGATCAACGATAATCAGATCGGCCCTTGCTCCACACTCCAATCGGCCACGGTCGTACAGGCCGGCAGCGGCAGCTGGTGCAGTAGAGACACGTAACACCCGGTCTTTGAGAGGGTCACCGTTTTCGATGAAAACAGAGCTAAGCAGTGATTGCGGACGAAAGTCGCTACAGAGAATGTCGACAACACCGTCTTTGATTGCCTGAGACGCATCGGGCCCGTCCCACAGACTCCCACCGCGAACCACATTCGGCGCACCCATCGCAACGGCCAAGTTTAACTCGGTTGCCCGCTGGGCAACACGGTGGGAGAGCGGATATTCACTTATGTCTACCCCGATAGCAGCGGCGTTGTCCACGCTCGAAACGGTTTCATCGTCGTGTGAGGCGACTGGGATATTTCTATTGCTTGCTAGCTCTGTAATCTCTCGTGCGCGAGAGATTACTTCTGTTTCGGAGACACCATTGCGGCGTGTTTCGAGGGTCTGAAGGCTTGACTCTGAGACCCCGTCCGGAAGATTATAGCGTTGTGTAAGTGTATTTTCGCCAGCGAACTGGCCCGTTCCGGGAATGTGTGAGACAAGGGAGACGAGATCTCCCCCTGATTGGATTTCTTGCGAGACGGCGTCGACAGCCGTTTCGTTGGTGAGTTCACACCGCATATGGAGTCTGTTATCGACCCTGGCGCCGGTTTCGCAGTTGAAATCTCGGATATGCTCGGCCAAGCGACGGGCTAATTCGATACTCCGGTTATCATCTGGGACGTCTTCGAACGCAATGGCATGATACTTTGTCGTAACTCCCGCGCTGGCATTGGCAATATCACATCGGTCCAGAGCGACAGTCGTGTTGACGCGCTCACCAGCTCTCGGAAATAGGTGCCGTTCGATATCATCACCGTGAAGATCAACCAATCCAGGTAGGACATACTTCCCCGTCGCATCAATGTCCGGGGAGTCATGAGATTCTGCTTCCACCGAGACTATTTTTCCATCAGAGAATACTACTGTCCCGTTCTCAATTTCGCTGGTCGGCGTAACAACAGTGCCTCCCGAGATTAATGTTCGATTTGCAGTATTTTTCATTCAGCTTGGCACCCTGTAAGATTTTCCAATGTGTTTACAATCGACTTCCCAAAACATGAATATGCGCTTACTACGGCTATGCTACAGTCGGATATAGAGTACATATTTATATGTAATTGACAGCCGTAGCTGGTGTGCTTAATGAAATAATGGGAGACGAGGCCGTCAATCGTCACTATCAGTTGCTAAAGACGAACCTAGGACACTCCAACAATTCTCAGGGTTTGAATAGAGCCCCAATCCAGGGGATTTAAACCTACGCAGTGTTTCAAATAGTACATACAAATGTCAGCCTAACCTAATTTCTAAGTTATGATTATATAATACCTTCATAGAGTAGACAATTTGCGGGTAATTCTGGCGGATTCATATCCATTAGGATACACCTACCCGCATAATACCGTATTAACTGTTTGAACGAGTGCGTTTGAGCAGTAATTTCTTTCTATTTTTTCCATAGTGAGAAAGAGTATAATAGCACTAGCTGAAGAAGAGAGCCAGTAGTAACAAGATTACAGCATAGTACAGTGACATACTCCGGCGACGTCACCCCACCCACCAGCATGGTGTTTGCGTGTTCAGAAACCGAAGTTTTTAGCGTCAAGGTTTAAAACATATTTGTATGAAAGACTGGATTGATACGTATAACGAGCGTGACTGGCAAACCACCACGGACGGAACGGTTCGATACGCGCTGTTAGGACTTGGCTGGTGGACAATCGACCTAGCACTTCCCGCGATTCAGGACTCTGGTCTGGGTGAAGTTACAACGCTCGTCAGCAGTTCTTCGGAGAAAGCGAAACGTCTCGCCGACGAGAACGGTGTGGACTACGGGATCAGTTATCCAGAGTTCCACGACGGGGAGGCAGCCGACAGGTTTGATGCCATCTACATCGGGACACCGAACGCCTTGCATCTGGAATACGCCGAGACAGCCGCAGAGTTAGACAAAGCGATCCTGTGCGAGAAACCGATGGAGGCAACAGTCGAACGGGCCCAGAAAATGGTTGAGGTCTGTGCGGACGCCGCTGTGCCGTTGATGATTGCCTACCGGATGCAGACTGACCCCGCTGTTAGGCGTGCAAAAGAACTCATCGAAGACGGATTCATCGGTGAGCCAGTATCCGTATACGGAAACAATAGTCAGCCGCTGCTCGAGATGAATCCGGACACGGACCAGTGGCGGCTCGATCCGGAACTCTCAGGTTATGGCACCTCAGTGATGGATTTGGGGATTTACTCGATCAACACGACTCGGTTTCTGCTCGACCGGGAACCACTGGCGGTGCAGTCACAGATGGATTCTCATGGAGAGGCCTTCGACGACGTG
The DNA here is from genome assembly GCF_037078445.1 of Haloarcula sp. CGMCC 1.2071. Lineage (NCBI taxonomy): Archaea > Methanobacteriati > Methanobacteriota > Halobacteria > Halobacteriales > Haloarculaceae > Haloarcula > Haloarcula sp. CGMCC 1.2071. Next base: position 179,505 of record NZ_JAYMGY010000005.1, on the reverse strand, counting down.
CCTGATGAACGCTCCGGGGCATTGCTTGCGCTGGAAGACGGTATCAAAATGGTCACGACTGATAGCCAGAACGCCCACAGTGATACGCAACTGAAAATAACTGGGACGGACGGACAGATCGAACTCCGTCCAGCGTTCCATGGGAAAGCAAAACTCCACCTGTCCCGAAACGAGACGACAGTAACTGTCGAACACGAGAGTTTTGACGCGGAGGACGAAATGCGGGAGGAGTTCGACTACTTCGCTGACCGCGTTTTGACTGGTACTGACATTGGCCCGGACGGCCGCCACGGCCTCCAGGATATGCGAATCATCCGGGCAATTCACAAAGCCGCGGAGAGCGGCGACGTCGTCAAACTGTAACTGATTCGTTCGAATTTATCTGGTCCCAGCGCTGTCAGATTGGTTTAGATTTATTCAGGTGGCGATCACGGCTATCGCGTTATCCCAGTCAAAACGGAGTACAGCGTGATCACAGTATAATACTCAAGATCTGTGAACAGAAGCGACCCTGACATTGGTTTTACACTCACTGTATTGGGTGATCAATGATCAACAGCGGAAAATGCTATAAGCCGTCCGATTGGTTTGTTTGGGTAGACGTGACGAAACCACATTTGAACTGGTCGGCTTTGTTTAGACGCGGAGTAACAGCCAGTTCGTTTCGTTAATGACGATAAATCAGCCACTCAGTTAAACTGCAGATGCACCCCGACAACAGGATACAAGTGGCTAATGGTGCTACAAAATGGTATGGTTTCTGAACAATTCGACGCGTTCTTACTTGACCTCGACGGGGTAGTGTATCTCGGGGATGAGGCCCTACCGGAGGCGGTCGAGTCGGTGAATCGTCTTAATGAGCGGGACAATAAACTACGATTCCTGACGAACGACCCACGCTTTCAGCGTGAGACGATCGCGAACAGACTTCGCAAGCTGGGGATCGACGCCGAAAAAGACGAGATCATCACGTCAGGCTGGGCGACCGCCCACTACCTCTCCCAACAGGATGTGACCACCGCTGCTGTCGTCGGTAGCGCAGGGCTGGAAATCGAACTCCAAGAGGAAGGCATCGAAGTCACGGACGACGATCCCAATGCGATGGTCGTCGGCGCGGACGAGAAGACGTCATATCAAGACATCCAGCGGGCGGCGAGACACATCCAGCGGGGAGCGACGTTCGTGGGGACGAACCCGGATGGGTCGTTCCCGACCCCAGACGGGCCTGTACCCGGGGCCGGGGCCATTGTTCGAGCAGTCGAAACTGCGGCGGGAACAGAGCCAATGGTCGTTGGCAAACCCGAGCCGCTTATGTTCGAGATGGCTCTCGACGGGCTGGCTGACGACGTGCAAGCGGCCGCGATTGGCGATAATCCTGCCACGGACATTCTCGGCGCCCACCGTGCGGGGCTCACCGGGATTCTGGTGGCCGAGGACAAACCGACTGCCGCATCTGCTCGTGATCTTCAGCAACCTGATTTGACGATCTCGTCTCTTGCACACCTCTTCACGGACACAACCGACACATGGGAGGCACCACCCTATTCGTGGCCGGATGAGATACGTCCGGGCGTCGCTGCTGTCGTAGTGAATGACGTAGATGAGGTGCTGTTGCTGAAACGCGCCGACAAAGAGCAGTGGGCGCTCCCGACGGGCACGGTCGAACGGTGCGAACCAGTCGGGGACGCTATCACACGAGAGGTTGACGAGGAAACGGGACTGCAAATAGCGGTTGAGCGGCTGATAGGCGTCTATTCACACCCGGAACAGCAAGTGTTTTCGTATCCCTCAGGCAAGGCAGTTCACTTCGTCACGAATTGCTTTCGGTGTTCCATCGAAGGGGGTACACCCGAGGCCGACGAGGATGAAGCCCTCGAGGTCGGATTCTTCGACATGAACGATTTACCGTCGGATATCCTTCCGATGCAACCGCAGTGGATAGCCGATGCAAATGACGCAGATGGCTCACCTGCAATTCGATAAATTCACAGGCTGTACTGACCGATGTTACGGAGCAAGTTCGATATTTCTCAGAGTCGCTCTCAGAACGAGTTCACGGAGCTACGCGAACCACGTCCGTGGCCGAAGCGTGTCGCCGTACCGCTGCTCGAGCGAGAAAACCACAGCCTCGACGAGTGACCGTCGATGATCGGTATCGTCGTCATGGCGAGCGTCACGCACCATATCTATAGTAGCCATTGAAAATCAATGCACGCCTGATCGAACGACAGCAGTGCGATCAGTGTGTACATCGTTTCAATTGGTACTATAGCGGGGAGAACTCTCGGTGTTTGTTCACTGGCCCAACGTGGGGCTCCAGAAGTTCTTCCGGGATCGTCTCAATCAGACCTTCCTCAGCGGTCACCGTCTGTAGCCGGTCGAAGTTCCAATAGGTCTCTGCCCTCCGCTACCCAATCCGGAACTGGAGATCTGTTCTGGTAGTCATATTTGGGTGATAGTCGTGCGAAGGTTTACACTGTACCGCACCAGGTATCACTTAAAATGGCTGTGTCTCAGAGCTGAAGCAAGGAGGGTAATAACATCCGTACAGATGTTATTATTCGATGCCGGCGAACTCGACAGGCTCTCAGCGGCCGCTGGTATCAAAAGATCGTGTTTAGAATGGCAACTATCTGATTGGATGTCGCGCATATCACATCCGGATTGAAATTGAGTACGTTTTATTATCCAAGAAATGTCAGTCACAATGTAGAACCATATAGTCGTAGGAGTACGTTTTCACACTGTTAATATTGATCTCAGAGATAAGATCGAGCTTCCTGTGTTACGATCACGGTTTTGATGTCTAGATATTTTACTTATATATTCATAGTTGCCATATTTGACCAACGATGGGTATATAGTAGTATATCTATAACCAATTAGTTCATATAGATGGGATCCACAGACAACTCCGAAGAATCTGTCATAGAACAAAGTTGGTCGAGATTCACGGCGGTGATAGAGTGGTCAGTCCTTCGTCCTGCAAGCGAAGTACACTGGTTAATCCGAAAGCCATATACGCCATATTAGGCCAACCTAAACCATGGACGGGACAGACGGGACAGGTAGTCTCACCAGACGAGACTACCTCTCCGGCGGTGGTCTGCTGCTCGGCACGTCAATCGTAGCCGGCTGCTCCAGTAACGGTGGGGAACCGCCCAGTACAGCAACATCGAGTGACAAGGAAACGGGCACATCAACCCCGTCAGATGGGGGGTCCTACGTTGCCTCGCTTTCTCCTGTCGGAGAGGTCGAGTTCGACTCCGTACCGGAGAGCGTCTTCACGATGTACAATCAGTATGCAGATATGTTAGTCGCACTTAACCACGGTGACGCGGTCAATTCGATGTTCGTCCCAGATATGGCTGGGCCATCGATGAACCACTACTACGAACGGCTCTCTGGTGTCTCCTTTGAGTGGGAGAACCTTCCGAACCCCTACGACAATTTCAGCAAGGAGTTCTGCTACAGCCTTGGTAGCGACGTTCACTTCCTCGACCCCGCATGAGCGATTACCCAGGAGAACTGGGATATGGCCGATATCGAGGAAATTGTCGACAATGTCGGCCCCTTTTTCGGGAATTTCTACAGCGGAACACACGGTGACCCGCAAGAATCCTACAGTGTGAACTACCACTATTACACGCTGAGGGAGCTGTTCGGTCGTGTCGCCACCGTGTTTCAGGAACGAAAGCGTTACGAGCAACTCAGAGCCGTTCATCAAGAACTCATCGAGACCATCCAGACGAAGCTTCCACCCGAAGAAGATCGACCGACCGCGGTTCGGGTTACACTTGGCGACGGCCAATTCTGGACGTATCACCTGAACCGACCGGGGTTCTGGCTCGCCGACACGCGTCCGCTCGCAGCTAACGACGCCTTCGGGGACGAAACGTGGGACGGTCTCTGGGGTTCGGTCGGCTATGAAACGATGCTGGACGCGGACCCTGACGTAATCCTCCATCTCTGGGGGATGACACCTCGCTACGACATGGACGATGTCCGCGAGAGGCTCGCGTCACACAGCGTTGGAAAAGAACTCGCAGCGGTCAAAGACGACCGCGTATACGCACACGGAATGCGATATCACGGCCCGATCATGAATCTCTTCCAGATCGAAATGACCGCGAAACAGCTCTACCCGGATATCTTTGGCGAGTGGCCACCCTACGAGAACGGGAATCACTATCCAGAGATTCCATCGGATGAGCAGCTTTTCAGCCGCGACCGCGTTGCCAAGATCGTTACGGGCGGATAACTTCGGCTGGTTTCAGCAACGCTGTCGCCCGAATGGAGCAATTCGCCCGATCAGCGTGGGATTCACGACAGGATGACGACGTTGCCGACGCCGCGCCGCTTCCGTTCGATGAGGTTCTTGGCTTCGAGCGTATCGAGGGTCCGGCTGACAGTCGCCTTCGAGAACTCCGTTCGATCGACGATTTCGCTCTGTGGAAGAACCCCATCGGCATCAAGCATGATTTCATAAACGATCCGTTCGTTGCTCGCGAGGCGACTCGCAGTCTCTTCCCATTCCTGCCGACGGGCTTCGAGTAGGTCCGCTGTCGGTGCGTGGTCATGGTCAGCGTCCGGCGATCGAGTGTCCGGCGAGTCCGTAGCAGAACCCGATGCACCCCAATCGACACGGAACAACGCCACGGCACTCGCACCGGAGGTGAACGCAGCCACTGTGAGTACGGCGATATCGACTGTTCGGATGGACGGCCCCGGAGATCCTGATTGGACAGTGGTCTCGCCGATTGTGACTGTGGCTACTGTCGGCGTGATGAGATGGCCGGCCAGCAAAAGCATCAGGGCGGTCGAGATGACGAAGACGCCTGCCGCGACGGCCTCGCTACGTTGGAGGGTGTTTTCGATCATTGTTGAGACCAGCAATGTATCCGGACTACTCCGGTACCCCACGGAGTCGGACGAACGCGTCTATCCTCTCGTTTCGGATATCGACGACGACACTGTATCGGGTTTCCCGATCGATCGGTTCAACGACGACCAGTACACGGCGATCACTCAGTCGCTGCTCCGTCCGTTCAATGACGACGACCCCTGCAGTCGTGCCGTTCCGAACGGTGAAGGCGGACTCGTTGACTGCGGCGAGATCGTGCCACGACGCTGTCGGATCTGCACCGACGACCGCGGCTCTCTCGCTAGCTACCCCGCGTGGAACCGGCCGCATCGTGTACACTGCGTCGGCCGGTGATGCAACAGTATCGGGGACCGACCCGTCCGTCGTGATAATCCGCTTGGCTCGCGCTCGCTTCGAGCGGGACAGTTCGGGCGGTTCCCATGGTGTGGCCCGCACAACGGGGCTCCGGTTGAGATTCGTGATCTCTATATAGTTGACAGTTCTGACATCCGATACCAGAACCTCAGTGGTTCTGCCGCTCGTTTCGACAAGTGCATCGTCTTCAATAGCGAACTCGTATCCGGTATCAGCTGTCGCCGTCGCGGCGATACCAGTCGCGGTTGCGAAGACGGCGATACTCACACTGAGGACGGTGAGCGAGAGGACGAACACCAGACGGGACCGTCTAACCGACTCCATGTCCGTCGTGACCGGACGTTTTCGTATGAAAGTGCTGGTTTTCAGTAAACTGAAACGAATGGAACAATCTCTGAAACGCGTTTCAGATCCGTTTCACTCCCGTTTCCAACGGGGCTTTACAATGGTTTTCGTATAATCTCCTGATGCCGTGATCGGGCCAGCGCTCACAGCGAGCACACCGGCCCACAGCATATGCTCGGCCCGCCACTGCGAACTCGGCCCGCCGCTACGGGCCCGGCTCTACTGTACTGTGCTACCGACCGCGCTCGTGCGTCCTGTCCGATCACCCCCAATACAATGAAACGAAAACTTCCCCGCCAACGGAGTGATGCAGATGCATCGTGACTACCGACTCGCAGCGTACGCGGTTGCGGTATCGGCACTCCTGCTCACTGCCAGCGGCGCAGCCGTCGTAGCCGATGGGAGTGCCGGAAATGCCCCATCCGAATCGTCCCCCTCTGAGACCGAATCCAATGAAACGACCGGTAGCATCACAGTTACGAATTCGACGGCGTTCGAGGTGACAACGGTTTCCAACGATAGTGGCACGGTCACGTTCGATCAGGGCGACCGGACCTGTGGTGGCGGGTTCCGTATTGACACCCCGAACCGAACTCGGACTGACATACAGGTCCGCGGTGTCACCGTGACACTTGTCGAACAGCACAGCGGCGAGCCGTTCGACGAAATCGGCCGCGAGCAGTTCGCGTCACTGGTCTGGAAGGAAATATCAGGATACGCGGGGCTCGGCGCGTACGATCACATCGAAGTTCAGGTCAACCAGTACTACGAGACGGTCGCCCGGGACGAACCGTTAGACACCGTCGGCATCCACGCCCGTCCCGTAGACAATTGCCTCCCAGCTGTCGAAGGTGAAGTCGCCCTCAACAGTCAGTCGGTAGCTGTCCGTTCGAGCCACTCGGAGCTCGAAGGCCTCAATCTGAACATTACAGATACGATCGGCGCTCTCAACGAAAGCGAACGGGACTCCATCGACCGGCTCATCGAATCGAACGAACGCACCAGCTACGCCATCCAGACGGAGTTCGACGATCCGGACACGCTGGACGCGACCGTCGTCGAAGCAACGGACGACAGCCAGGTCAAACTCGAACTCACACGGCCAGGCGGCGGTCGCACGGTCGTCGTTCGAATCGATCTCGAATCGGAAACCGTCGAGCGTACCTGGACGAGGGTCGCAGTTGAGCGGATTGACGGTACCGATTCGGTGACCGTCGGTAACCACGGTGAGAATGAAACGACATCGTTCGAAGTGAACTACACTGAAGCTGCGTCGTAAAATCCGAACTGGTCTTCCAAGACACTATTGGGTTTCAGCCACACCGAACCGGAGCGGCAATTACATCGGGGCCGAAGCCCCACCTCAGGTACGTAGTCCGAATCGTACGGTCAAGTCCCCGTAACGACGCAGTAGGTCAGGTCGAGCCAGTCCAGTCGTACCGCATGACGAGGTCGTCCTCGTCGATCTCGCTGGCGAGTTTGTCCACGAGCTCGTCCCGTTCGAGGTCGTCAAACTGCTCCAGTTCGTACGGCTTGACCGTCACCGGCGAGGACTCGCCCTCGGCGATGCGCTCCTGCAGTTTGGCGACGCCGTAGATCAGCGCTTCGGGGCGTGGCGGACACCCCGGGACGTGAATGTCGACCGGAATGACTTGCTCCGCACCTTTGATGACGTTGTATCCTTCCTGAAACGGCCCACCGGAAATGGTACACGACCCCATCGAGACGACGAACTTCGGCTCGGGCATCTGGTCGTACACGCGCTTCATCCGCGGCGCGAACTTCGAAACGATGGTCCCCGGGACGATAATCAGATCTGCCTGCCGCGGTGATGCCCGAGGGACTCCGGCAGCAAAGCGGTCGAGGTCGTGTTTCGTAGCGAGAGTGCCCATCATCTCGATGGTGCAACAGGCGATGCCGAACTGCAGTACAAACATCGAGGAGCCCCGGACCCAGTTCATGAACGCGTCGAATTTCGTGAGAATGAACGGGGACGAACCGAGCACCTCCCGAAGTGTCGAATTAAATCGGGTATCCGTGTTTCTGCCGCAGCATATCCGCTCATCAGACTGTGCGTCGTCCATATTCCGCCGATCACTGCTCATGAACAGCTACGGATAGATATTGGGAGCGGATACGTGAACTGTCGTACACACTAGTGTCTTTATATGGGAGCCGCCACCAGGGCTCGTCCGTGAGATATCTCCGCTTAGAGATCCAGTATGCACCGGAATATCAGCGTCCGATGCACCGCTTTATGACCGAAAGCGATGCAATCAAACGCGAGTGGCTCGTTACGTGGAAAGTCGGGGTCGAGGACGAGATCGCCTATACGTTGTTTTATATCGTCGGCGATCGCGAACCCTACGAATCGGCGCTTTCTGCGGTCGAAACCATGGAAAGCTACGATATTACACCCGTTCGGGACCAGGCGTTCTACGCGTTCGTCCGTGGCCGGGAGACTGAACAATCACGACAGTTCTACGCGGCGTTCGAACAGCCGACGCTAATGGTGGTCCCACCGGTTGCCTACCGACCGCACGGAGTCGTGTTGTTCGATGTCGTCGGCGAACCCGCCACTCTCGAACAGGTCCGGGATGCACTTCCCGACGGAATCACGGTAAACGTCCGGAAGATCGGCGAATACGATGCCAGCCCTGGAACATTCGACATCGGCCTCACTTCACGTCAGCGCGAAGCACTCGCCGCAGGACGGGAAGTCGGTTACTACGACGTCCCGCGAAATGGGAGCGTCGAGGACGTCGCCGAGGAGCTCGGTTGTGCTCCGAGTACCGCATCGAATCATCTCAGAAAGGCGCAGGCACGGCTTGTTGAACGCGTATTCAGATGACAGCTAGCGTAGAAGGTATCGATGCACCACGACTGTGTTTGAACCGCTCGAATAGGAGGAAACAGCAGAACAAGATGGAAGGGAACAGCAGAACCCAGCGGGTGGATTGTTGGTTATCGCGATAGCTGGCAGACTGGGCTGTCGCTGAACAGTGTGCAAGTAGTATTCAGTGATCGGTTGAGTACAGTAACTGTCGCGGCAGATGGGCAGGAGCGTTGCGACGACTAACGTGACCAGTGCGGCGCGAACAGTGAATCCCGGACCAGAAGCAGAACCCGAATCGTTGAGCGGGCAGGATGAGACAGAGAACACCACAGTGTCTGCAGTAACACTTCGTTAGAGAGTTTCTAACGCCATATTACTGCGGACATTGTGGCGTCTGACGGGGAGGTCTGGTGCATAATCGTGAATAGACACCACGATGTCCGCTGTTCTATTGGGGCAGTTGAGAAATCATGCGTCGAGTACTGCGGACATCGTGGTGTTATTTCGCTTGGACCACACCACGATGTCCGCTGTTCTGGTGGGGGTAGACACGAGAACAGCGGACACGGCGGTGTGTGCTTGAACAATAGAAACGCGATAAATTGTTCACAGAGGGTCTGAAGACCGTAAATTAGGCGAGCAATGGGAGAGAACACTCCCACCCCACATTGTCCGCTGTTCTTCGAAAGAGAGGGGAGGGGGGAAGGAAACAGCCACATTTGATTCGAAGGGTAGTCAATTTAGAACGGTCTGGATACTATCTGAACTTTATCTAGATAGAAACTAGACAGCTTAGATGTCACCTAATCTCAACTAGATTGTGTCTGCATACTACCTAGATCTTATCTAGGCTAGAGATAGCGTCAAGTATTGCTATAGCGTCTTTCTCTATAGCTATTAAACTGCACTACGGTCTAGCTCCCAGTACACCAATATAAACTTTTCCTTATTGAATAGCTCTCTGTGTCACCCCCACCTACCGTTTTCTAGTTACTGCGGACATAGTGGGGTGGGAGGGTCCCACCATTCTTTTATAAGCAGCAGAACAGCGGACACTCCGGACACTGCGGACAGGGGTGGTTTTATGTATGTTCCTTCCAATACATCAGGCAACGACTATGGGGATGTTCGAACGCGACACCGAGATCTACTTGGACCGGGATGCCCTCCGGGAAGACTATCAGCCTGAGAACCTCGTCGGGCGTGACACTGAACTAAACCGGTATCGAGCGGCTCTCCAACCCGTAATCAACGGTGAACAGCCCAACAACATCTTCTTGTACGGGAAAACGGGGGTCGGCAAGACTGCTGGTACGCGGTATCTAATTGACCATCTCGAAGAAGACGCAGCGAAATACGAGGATATCGATCTCACAGTGAAGATGCTAAACTGTGATGGCCTCTCCAGTAGTTATCAAATCGCGACCCGGCTCGTCAACGAATTCAGGGACGAAACGAGCCAGATCAGTACGACAGGGTATCCTCGTGCAACGGTGTATGACATGCTGTGGACCGAACTCGACTCCTGTGGCGGGACTATCTACATCGTGCTCGACGAAGTCGACCACATCGAAGACGATAGTATTCTCTATCAACTCCCGCGTGCGCGAGCGAACGACAACCTAAGTTCAGCGAAGATCGGTATCATCGGTATCTCGAACGATTTCTCTTTTCGCGATGACCTCTCCCCGAAAGTCAAGAGTTCCCTTTGTGAAGAGGAGATCCAGTTCCCCGCATACGACGCGAAGGAGCTGATCCAGATCCTGCAACAGCGGGCTGACGTAGCGTTTCACGACGGCGTCCTCGAAGACGGCGTCATCGAGCTGTGCGCTGCGTACGGAGCGAAAGACGCCGGTGACGCGCGGCAGTCTCTCGACTTGCTCATGAAAACGGGCGACCTGGCCCGCGACAAGGATACGGATACGATTTCGGAAGACCTCGTTAGAGAGGCCCGCGACGTTCTGGAACGAGGCCGGATTCAGGAAGGTATTTCGGGACTGACCCAACACGGTCATCTGGTCGTGTACGCAATGGTTACGCTCGACCAGGAAGGGAAGACGCCAGCCCGGACACGGGATATCAGACCTCGATACACGAACTTCGCCGAAAAGGCAGGGATCGATCCGCTTGTCCCACGCCGGATGCGTGATCACCTCGGCGAGCTGTCGATGTTAGGTATCATCTCGGCAATCGAGCGGAACGAGGGACGACGTGGGGGAACCTATCGCGAGTACTCTCTCGAAATGGACCCGGAGATGATTCTCGCAGCGCTTGAGAAGACTGTCGACGATGTTGGAATCCACAAATCCGTCACTAACCTCGTTGATAGCGAAGCGACGCTTTCGGACTTCCAGTCCACTTAGGAACGGCGGACATGGTGGTGTCGAAACCGATTGATACGTAGCGGTTTTCAGGAGATAGAACAGCGGACATGGTGGTGTTGCCGCCGGTGATTGGAAGCTTCCGTCTTCACTTCAAGAGCGTGTAGAACTACGGACACGGTGGTGTCTAATGGTACCGACGCTACCTTTGATGCCATAATAACTACCGCGGAAGCTACCGATATATCTTTTGAGAATCAAATTTGTAGAATATGTTTGCAGCTACCCCCCTCTTTCAGGAGAGCCATACTGGATACTAGTTTTCCGGGTCAAACGATAGCTTGTTCGAAAATCGGGGACTCTCTCGTCCATCACTGGGAACGAATCTCTCATTTAACCTATCTCGTAATCCCCTCCCGGCACAGCCCAATCGGACCGATTATTGTAGACTGTCGTGGTCTGGGCCTCCGGTGGTAAGAAGTATGCAATTCAGGCGGTGGACCTTTTGGGATATATCGGCAGTGGAGTGCATATGCAAGGAGGCTACCAACCCAGACGAGATGTCCTGTACCCCAGCGATTAGTTCTTTCTTGCACGGCTGGCGTCAGTGGCCGACAGCTGGATCACACCGTCAGCGCGAACTGTGACGATAATGTTGCGGTATCGAAAGGTGATGTTCTGGCTCGCTGAGCCGATTGACTGGTCTGGCTGTGTACCGAATAGTAGTGTCTCAATGGCATCGACATCGATGTAGTCGTGCAACGGCGACTCACGATATGGTTCTGTTCCCGACTGATCGGCAACGGCCTGAACAATGACCGTAGCAAGCTCCTGGTCGCTGGTTGGATCGTACTGAACTTCAGTTAGAGTGCCACTCGCTCCCGCAAATCGTCTCTCATCCCCATCAGCCTCGTCGCTCTGGCTGTCGTCAGTCATCTATCTAGTAAACAACTGGAACGTACATATAATACATGTATGAATATTCGGGCATAATCACAACTCTCTTCACTCCAATCTTGAACAAGCAAGTAGCTATTTTGCTGAGCTATGCGGTATAGCTATTTCGTACTGCATTGACCAGTCTATACGCATACGATGAATTCATTCGGGAGCAGAGTAGTATGTATATGATAACAATAGTCATGAAATGGTCGGTAGTATTTGCCCGTTGAGGGTATCCGCCTCCATGCATCAACTACCCAGACGGCAGTTACTCGGAGCCGTGTGTTCGGGATTGACCGTACTCGCCGGTTGCAGCAGCGATCAAAATAGTGGATCAGACGAAACAGAGAGTGGCGGCGGAGGCGAACCGTCTCCTGAATCAGGTGGGACAACCGGCACGGATGCATCGCCGGTCAGCGGAGCCGACGACAGGTCAGCACAGTTCGGACAGGTCACGCGGTTTCCGGAATCGTACGCGATGACAGCTACAATGCAGTCCGGGGGGCAGACCGTCGAGATGACTGGTCGTTTCTATCAAGGGGATATGTACTGGTCGTTTGACCAGCAGGGACAACAGATGGAAATGTACCGTATCGGGAACAGCACGTACACCGTTACTGGAGGGCAGTGTCTCCGGGGAACGATGCAACAGGGGATGGACCGTGACGAGGTTGATCCGGGTCAGTTCTCCGACCAGCCGGAGGAAAACCCAGACATCACGCCGGTCGGCCGGGATACCATCGATGGCGAGGAAGTGTTGGTGTATGAACTCTCTCAGGACGGCTCTCAGGAGCCGGTCACATACTACATCCTCGCGGACTCCGGGTATCCGCGACGCATCGAAGCCGAGTCAATGCGGTGGGACTTCCACTCGTGGGGTTCGGTCGAGCCGATCCGGAAACCCGGAGGAGAATGCCAGTCGATGCCCGGCGGCGGCATGACGGCTGACGGGGGCAGCTAATCTCTCAGCAGGACCTGACTTTGACCGGCTATTCAGAAAGTAAACAGTTCTCGACATACCGCCGAAACTCGGCTCTCACGTCGTCGATAGTCTCCTCGTCACTGGTAATCCGTTCCGCCTGAATGCCGACTAAAACCGTGTGGAACAGCGCGGCTGTCTGAGATGGGTCTTCGACATCAAATGCGCCTGCATCAACACCCGCTCGGATGACACGGGCGATTTGTTTTCGAATAAAGTCATCACTTCTGCGAAAGAGGCGGTTGTAATCGTCGTCGTGTGCCGCTTGCGCTCGCAGTTCAATTACAGCCTGCGAAAACTCGACATCACTGTTGCTGCTGGTGCCAAATATTTCGTCAACGATTATCTCGATATACTCTTCAGGGGACTGGTTGGGCAGCGGGACCTGATTCTCGACCTGTTCCAGCATATAATCTAGGAGGTCTACCAACAACTCGTCCTTATTGTCGTAATGATGGTATATGAGCGATTGGCTCTTCCCAAACTCGTCACCTATCTTTGAAATAGTAAGATCCGCGTACCCGTGCTGACGTAACGCATAGAATGTAGCTTCAAGTATCTCCTCGCGGGTTCCATCTGGGTTCTGGAAAAAGGATATCTCGTTAGTCATCTTTACCTCGACCGTTTCCTGCTTGTCTGCTACGGTTCAAATGGCTCACGGTTTCTCCACTCTCTCTGTAGAGTACTAGACCAATCTGGGTGGTATTTTCTATCATTGAACTGAGTAGCGGGTACGGTTACAGATAACTATATGATTGATTATACATTCAATAAACTTAAGCGTATTGTGGTCCGCTGTCTCAACGGAGCGCACTGGACTGTCTTCACGTTCACTGTACTCGTACATACATTCCTCTGCTGTCTCACCCTCTAATGTCCCACAAGATCTGTAGAACCTGTGTTGACATCGGTGGATAGCGAGGTAGCGGTAGCTTTGACTGGACACCAGTTTCTCTCTGGCCCCGAAAGATACGAAAGCACTATATGTGATTGAACGTTTAGTCAACACCACGAAATGGCTACTCACAAACGAAGAATTCCGAGACGGTTGATCGATAACGACGAGACGGAGCTTGGATGGGCGCTCAATTAACATGGTTTCTACAAAGTCTAAACTGCTACTTTTGGCTGTAATCGGGATTACCGTCACCAGCGGAACGGCAACCGCTGCGGTCGTTGGGAGCCCCGATATTGCGGCAACGCTTGAAGATGATACCGTCGCTCCGGGTGAACAAAAGACCATAGAAATTTCACTGGTCAACAGCGGGGAACTCGATAGCGGCTCCACTCGAAATCCGGCGTTGAACAACGAGGTAACAACGGCAAAGGGGCTTACTGTGTCACTCGGTTCTGGTGACGCTCCCATTTCAGTGAAAAACTCGAAACGAAGCCTCGGCACGCTACAGGCGGGGCCGAAGACGACAGTGCCGTTCGATATCAGCGTGGACGAAGACGCTAGTTCCGGTACGTACGACGCACAACTGAGGCTCAATTACAAACACACAAGCTACATTTCCGAGGGAACAGGGGCACGAGACGAAGACAGAAAAACTCGTTCCGTTGATATTGAAATCGACGTCACCGATGATGCCACCTTCAATGTGACTGATATTGACTCCAATGCACGCGTTGCCTCAACAGGTACGGTGGCAGTTAGCGTCGAAAATACCGGAGAGAGCGCCGCACGGGATGCCGCGGTAACGCTCCAATCACAGAATCAGGACCTCGCTGTCAGTGGCGGCGATGCCACCTCACGATTCGTTGATGAGTGGGAACCGGGAGAAGTCCGGACGTTCAACTACCGTGTGAGTTCTGCCGAAGCCGCGGAACCGGAGTCGTACGGATTTGAGCTGTCGGTTGCATTTGATAACGAGGATGGCCTCCGGACACAATCCGTGGGACAGTCCGTCGCAGTCACACCTGACCCGGAACAGCAGTTCTCGGTTGTCAATTCAAGCAGTTCTGTCGCCGTTAGTAACACAGGAACGTACGAGGTTCAACTCCGCAACACAGGCCCGTTGACCGTGAATGACTCCTCTGTTACGTTTGTCTCAGAGAACGCGGATATAACGTTTGGAAAGAGCTCCTCAACAACCGCCTATGTGGGGGAATGGGAACCCGGAGAAGTTCGGACTGTTCGCGTCGATACAACAGCGAGTCCCGATGCTGAGGAACGAAGCTACGCGCTGTCGGCTAACGTACAGTATGAGGATCAAGAGGGCGATACCAGTACCTATGACGATGTCCGGCTAAGCCTCAGTCCTGCGCCTGAGCAGAACTTCGACGTGTCTAACGTCGAAACGTCGCTCCAGGCCGGAGAGGACGGGTCACTGAGTGCAACCCTCACAAACACTGGAACGCGTGACGTCGAGAACGTCGTTATCGCATGGGAAAGCCAACAGTCGACACTGTCGCCAAAAGAATCACAGTACGCTGTTGGAGATCTCGATGCAGGCGAAACGGCCAACTTCAACTTCGGCGTTGACGTGTCCAACAGCGCGGAGGCAGGCGCTCGGCAGTTTGACTTCGGAGTGAGCTACCGCGACGATAACGGCGACAGGGTTGAAGCAGATACACTCGAAGTTCGCTCACAAGTGGCTGGCAGTCAGGACGAATTCGACATCGAAGTGGAAAATTCAACGCTCGGTGTGGGCCAAGACCGGTCAATTACGTTTACAATAACCAACACAAAGAACAAAACACTGACCAGCATTGAGGGGAAGGCGTTCGTCAATGATCCGCTCAGTAGCAGTGATGATGAAACGTTCATCGCTGAACTGGCCCCCGGAGCGTCAGAAACGGTCTCAGTCCAACTCTCGGCGGGAAGCGACGCGCTAGACAAGACCTATCCGCTCAATCTGGACTTCCAGTATGAGACGCCTGACGGCGAAAAACGGGTTTCGGATACCTACAGTCTCCCGATAGAAGTCACGGACCAATCCGGGGACGGTGGGACGCCACTGTGGCTGGTTGGTGGCATTGGACTCCTTGCCGTTGTTGGCGGCGTCGTCTGGTACAGGCGGCAGTAACCGTCTGAAGCTAACATCTATGTCACAATGCTAGAGTATCAGAAATACATCGACGTATTAGACGATTGGATTGTCAACCGTGACAAGACAGTCGTCGCTGTGTTCATCGTCACAACGCTCATTCTGTCGGCGGGGTTCGGCATGACTGCGACCGACTCAGGGACATCACAGTTCACTGACGGCGTTCCCGCACAGGAGGCGTTCGACGAGGTCAACGACAACTTCGAGCGTGAACCGTTCGGCGAAGGTACTGGCTCTACGACGCTTATCCAGAAGGATCAGAACGTCCTGTCGAAGCCAGCTATTCTCAATATGCTGAAAGCACAGAACCGGCTTACGCAGCGCGAATCACAGGACGTTGTCGGCACGACAAGCGTCGCACAGGCCGTCGCCCAGACGCTGAACCCGGGCGCAGAGACACTGCCCGAACAGATCGATACCGTAGAAGCAGCCTCACAGACGGAGATTAAGTCCGCGACCCGAACCACACTTGAGCGCCAGCCGGCAGTTGCAGGGCTACTCAGCAACGATCTAAACCGAGAGGAGCCGTCGGCATCTGCAACACTGACGACTGTCACACACGAGGTTTCAGGTGTTTCAAGCAGTGCTGGGACAGAAGGGTCATCACCACTGACGCCCATTCAGCAGGAAGCGGAGTTCATTGTCAGCTCGGTTGACGGTGATATCTCTGTCTTCGGCAGTGGACTCATCTCTGCGGAGCTGAGCAGTGTCATCTCCGACTCGTTGGGACTCGTCGTCCCAGCTGCCATTGTCCTGATACTGTTCTTCCTCATTATCGCATACAGGGACCCGTTTGATCTGCTGATTGGCCTTGTCTCCCTTGCGATGGCGATTATCTGGACATTCGGATTCATGGGATGGGCCAGTATCCCCTTCACGCAGATGCTGATCACGGTCCCGCCGTTGCTCCTTGCCATCGGGATTGACTTCGGGATTCACGCAGTGAACCGATACCGCGAAGAACGGATCGAGGACGTCGAACCAACACCCGCGATGCGGACCGCAACTGACCAGCTGCTCCCAGCGTTCTTCATCGTGACAGGAACGACAGTGCTGGGATTCGCCGCAAACGGGACCAGCCAGCTCGGTCCGATCCGTGACCTCGGGTTCGTGGCCAGCGTCGGGATCATATTCACCTTCCTCATTTTCGGTATCTTCCTCCCGTCGTTCAAGCACTTCATGGACCGGCAGCGTGTGCGATACGACCTCCCCGAATTCAGTATCGCACCGATCGGCTCTGAGGACTCCGCAGTCGGCAAGTCGCTAACTGTCGGCGTGACAATCGCCCGCCGTGCCCCGTACATATTCTTTGCCCTCGTCCTGGTGTCTACGGCGGCCATGGGGGCGTATGGAACTGGGATTGATACCCGGTTCACCACTGAAGATTTCCTCCCACCGGAAGAGAACCCCGGATACGTCGAGGTTCTGCCGGAAGCTGTGGCTCCGAGCGAGTACACAGTCACGAAGCAGATAAATTACCTTGAAGACACGTTCGAGAGCGGTGAGAGTGACACCGTAACGATATACGTCGAAGGGTCGTTACAGGACGGAACGGCGCTCGAGGAGATCCACCGGGCGAATCAGGACCCACCCGACTCCTTCGTTACAGCCGGCGGGAGTGCAGATACCACAAGCATACTTACGGTGATTAACCGGTACAAGCGTGCTTCACCCGAGTTCCGCCAGCTCGTCGAACAGAACGATCAAAACGGTAACGGTGTCCCCGACCAGAATCTCCCGACCATCTACAACGCACTGTATGATTCGCCGTACGGCGACCGGGCGGAGTCGTACATGACTGATGACTACGCGCGAACGCGCATCGTGTACTCCGTTGAGTCCGATGCGAGTCAACAGGAAGTGACGGACGATACGAGAGCCGTTGCGGATGAGTTCCGAATGGAAGCGACCGCAACCGGCAGTGTTGTAGTGTTGAAAGCGGTCTCGGACGTAATCGCTGAATCCGCGTACATAAGCCTGGCTCTCGCAATTCTCGCGTCCGCAGCGTTCCTGTTTTTCGCCTACTGGCTACTGGAACGGCGTCCCGGGCTGGGCGCTGCGAACCTCGTGCCGATACTGCTCACTATTGCCGCCTTGGCCGCGACAATGCGGTATCTGGATATCCCGTTCAACGTCCTCACCGGAACGACGTTATCAATCGGAATCGGGCTTGGTATCGATTACTCCGCTCACCTCGTGCATCGGTTCTCCGAGGAGTATCGTGGCGATACCGGCTTGCTTGAAGCACTCGACATTAGTGTTCGAGGAACAGGTGGTGCGCTGGCGGGTAGTATGGTCACCACCACATCTGGAACCGGCGTGCTCGTCCTCGCGGTTGTCCCGATCTTGGGCCAGTTTGGATTGTTAATTGCAGTCAGCGTTCTCTATTCGTTCGTGGCGTCCATACTGGTCCTCCCGACGTCAATCGTCATCTGGGACCACGGTCGTGGAACGCTTGAGACACTGCTCTCATCGCGCTCGACACGGAGTGTGAATTAATGCGGCCCGCTCGTTTCGGTTTCCGCCCACCTGTGACACATGATGATCAAAGTGGGCGGCTTGACCGGAAACGCTCCGAAGCAGAGCCTGAGGAATTGGCACTGTACTGTCAACCTATCCACAACCGGAGCGGAGGACTGTCTGTATGACTACAGATAGTGACGCTCTGGGTACAACTGAAAAGGAGATCATGCACGCAACCCATCGAGCGCTGGTAAACAGTGGATACGCTGAACTCTCCATCTCGCTTATTGCAGACGAACTCGACAAGGCCAAATCGACGATATACCACTATTACGACTCGAAAGACGACCTGCTAATTCGGTTTCTCAGATTCACTCTTGACCGATTCGAGGCGACAATCAACACGAGCATCGGTGACCACCCGAAAGAGGACCTCAATCACATCATTACGACACTCCTCCCGTGCCAGCTAACCGAGGAGAAACGGCAGCTTCACAGCGTTTTAGTTACGCTCTCCCCGCAAGCGCTGGATCAGGAGGTGTTTCGCGAACAGTTCACCGAGATTGATATTCGACTTACTGCAATCATCGAGAACACTGTTCGTCGAGGGATAGAGGCTGACGTGTTTCGCGACGTGGATCCGACACACATGGCCGAGCACATTCTAGCAATGATTAAAGGAACGATGTATAGCCGCCTCACGACCAATCGCGAAGCCGCAACAGGAGCAGCGAAAGCCTCCCTTTTTTCGTATATCGATTCGCATTTGATTTCGTAGCGCCTGTCGCCATGGTCGTCGCCGAATTTCCGCTCTCACACGGTTTGGACCAAGCCGGTCAATAGCTCTTTCCGGCGGAGTGCGGAGCACAGAAACGTACCCCGGGCCGCTAGTTCTTCGATACTGTGCTTAGATCGGCAACGCAAGGCGGCGGAACCGATTACCACCCTCTGTTGTACTGCAGTCAGTAGCCGAGGTGCTCGCGGATGAGGACAACGGTAGTGCGATCCTCTTCGAGCTCCTGGCGGAGGATGAGCTGTTTGGCAATCGCGGAGTCGACGCCGTAGGCCTCCTTCGCGCGCTCGTTTTCGAGTGGGTACGCGACGTTTTCCAGTCGGTCGAGCGCGTCTTCGAGTGTCGGCACGATCTTGTTCACGCCACTGACGATGACGACGTTACTGGCAGCGAACGGATACGCACCGATACGGCTCCCCGAGCGGTCTGCCGCGACGAGTTCGCCGGTCTGGGAAATGCCGTTGATGCCACCGAGGAAGTAGTCGGCCGTTTGCGACTTCCGGCGGGCGGCCTGCCGCTCTGCGTCGTCGTCGATACTCCAGATCTCGTCGGGGAGACTCTCCCACTCGTGGTCCCCGTCACTCAGGTACTCGACGAACCCGATCTCTTCGAGCGTCGTCGAGTGGCCGTTCATCACAGACGCCTCTGTAGGGATGAGTGACTGAAGTTCTGCGAGCGCATCATCAGTCGAGTCAACGACGATGACATCGAACCCGTTTGCCTCGAGGTTCTCGACGGTCTGCTCAATGGTCTCTTCCGAGGCCAGTTCGTCCAGTGATTGGTCAATATCGGCGTCGTCTGCGTACTCTGATTTCTGTTGAGACATATTGTTTCGCGGTAGGTGTATCAGCGTCAACATGAAGGCGTAGCTAGTACAAAAGTGCTCGCGGACACCGATGTCTGGTAGTTACATCGGTGATACCCCGATCACCTGACAGGGTGTGACACATGGCTGTACTTTGTCCGGAAACAGCACGAGGTCTCTGATTGCTGACTGCGATATCAAATGCTGAAAACCGGGGGGTAGCATATATTGCCCTCCATTCATCATGTTACGCTATCAATGCAAATGGCTCGTAAGGAAACTACAGACGCTATCGGGACACCCTCGAAAATGGTACTGTTCTGTCCGGACTGTGATTTTGAGAGTGGTATGATCGGGGGCGACTGGGACGTTTCGAGCACCGGATATACGACAAGCTATCACTGCCCGCAGTGCGAGCACTCGTTCAGCGTTTCCAATCGCCGGTGACGCCTGAGCAGAGTACGGACGACGCATAGCGGCTCGATATTTCACGGCCTGAACATCGTACACACCGTGTTACGTCGAAAGGGAGGAATCACTAATCTGTTTTAGGTCCACCTGAAAAGCGATGACACGTAGACGCGAAGTACTTGCAGGTAGTGTCGGATTGGTGGCTTCCCTCGCCGGTTGTTCCAGTGGGAGCTCCGATGATGGAGGAACCACCGGGGATGGGGCCGCGATTTCCCAAACAGACCAGGCCGAAGCCACGGCAGGTACCGAGCAATCGACTCCGGAAAATTCAACGCCGTACACCGTCGAAATTGAGCCCCACGGCGAGTTCACGTTCGAAGGAGTTCCCGAGTCGTACTCGGTCATTCCTAGCGTCTACCTCGATATCGGGATGGCGCTCGGCATCCAGCCTACCGCCGCGACCGACATGGCACGGGCGCCACGGAAGTTCTACGACATCCTCCCCGACGTTACGTTCAACGAGGACGACATCATGGCGCTGGCGGCCGGCTCCGAGTCCGGCTACGACAAGGAGAACTTCTACGCTGCCGGCCCCGCTGTCAATCTCATCGACCCTCGGGGATTACGACGTTTCACCGACTGGGCGGACTCCGATATTCAGGAGATCGAGGAGGCCACCGGTCCGTTCGTCGCGTCCTCGATCCGCTTCGGCCCCGAACATCCCTTTGGGTACAAGCAGGAAACCTACCACGAACTCTACGACGTTTTCGAGAAGATGGCGGCGGTCTTCCAGCGCCAGGCCCGGTATCGGGCCTGGGAGTCGCTGCACGACGAGTTCATGGCGAACATCAGGTCTGATCTCCCCCCTGAGGACGAACGCCCCTCCGTCATCGCGGTGTGGCGCGGCGTAGACCCGGCTTCCGGCCAATTCTATCTCTCTGATATCCACAAATACCACAACCAGACCAAGCCCCTCTCGCGGCTCGGGCTCAGGGACGGTTACGATGCTGAGATCCCCGGCGGTGGTACCGTCGGTTACGAGGAACTCCTCACCCACGATCCAGATTACATCGCTGCCGTGGGCCGGCTCACAACCGCAACTCACGAAGAGTTCGTGAACAACGTCGTCGAGCCGTTCGAGAACAACCCGAACGGTCAGGACCTCACCGCCGTTCAGGAAGGTAACATCATCCGCATCGGCGGCCAATACCAGGGTCCTATCGTCGATCTTTTCGCCACGGAGGCCGCCGCCAAGCAAGTCTGGCCCGATCGCTTCGGCGAGTGGCCAGGTCCTGTCCGCGACGTCCCCGACGAAGAGAAACTGTTCGACCGCCGGGCGGTCAGTGACATCATCAACGGAAACGTCTAACGCGATGGCGAAGGTATTCGACCGGCTCACGAACCTACGCGCAGGAACGACCGACAGGTACGAGGTCTCAAAGCTCGCCCTCATTATCGCCGGCAGCCTCGCCGTCCTGCTCGGGTCAACGATACTGCAGGTGAGCTTCGGCGCGTACCCGTTCACGCTGGTCGAGGCGTGGCAGACGGTCTTCGACCCGGCGGTATTGTCCAGCCTCGAAGTCTGGCGGTGGGCGTTTCTCGGTGCAGCGGTCCCGGAGTGGTTGACCCGCCAGCAACTCATCGTCTGGAACCTCAGGCTGCCCCGTATCCTCGTCGGCGTCCTGGTCGGCGCGAACCTCGCAGTATCGGGAGCGCTCTTTCAGATAATCACGCGCAACGAACTCGCGAGCCCGTACATCCTCGGTGTCAGCGACGGGGCTGGATTAGTCGTGTTGCTCACGCTAACACTCCTCTCCGGACTGGTGCCGTTCCTACCGATACTCGCGGCTGCCGGTGGCGGACTCGCGTTCCAGCTCATGTATGCTATCGCGTGGAAGAACGGCACCAGTCCCGTCCGACTGGTGCTTGCAGGTGTTGTGGTAGGCACCGTCTTCGGGTCCGTCCAGCGGGCGCTGTTTTTCTTCATCGACGACCTCGGCGTTGCGATGTCCGCGCAGGCGTGGCTCTCCGGGACTCTGATGAACGCTGGGTGGGCTGAGGTACGAATCGCGTTGCCGTTCACCGTCCTTGCGATGGCGCTCGCGTTCGCCGTTACGCAGGAACTGGATGTACTGGCACTCGGCGAGGACCGAGCGGACTCACTGGGGATGCCGGTCGAGAAAGTCCGGTTCGCTATCGCGGGGATCGGCGTTCTCTCGACGGCGGCTGCAATCGCTGTCGCCGGCCTCATCGGGTTCGTTGGGCTCATTGTTCCCCATATGGTCCGTAATCTCGTCGGTAGCGATTCGAAGCTGCTGCTTGCGGGGTGTCTGTTCCTCGGACCGGCGCTGCTGGTCAGTGCAGACGTGGGTGCACGGCTCGCCTTGAGCCCCGTCCAGTTGCCGGTGGGCGTCATCACCGGCATCGTGGGCGGCCCGTACTTCCTCTACCTGATGCGGAAGAAAACCGACCTGGGTGAAGTCTGATGGCTGACGGTCGGCCCTCACAGATGGACGGAGAGACAGTCGAACACGGGTCCGAGGCCGGAACACGAGCCGTCGATAGCGCCAGTGAAACGACATCGGAGTCGGCCGCAGAAATCGACGGGATCGATCTCGTTGTCGGGTACTCTGGACGGGACGAGCCTGTCATCGACGGCGAGTCGATCGCCGTCCCACCGGACGAAGTGACCGCGCTCATCGGCCCGAACGGGAGCGGGAAGAGCACGCTCCTGAAAGCGATGGCGGACAAGATTTCGCCCGACGACGGAACCGTCTTTGTCGATGGCCAGACGATCGACGAGTTCGGGTCCAAGGAACTCGCACGCAAACTCGGCCTGCTCTCCCAGGAGAACGTCGTTCCGACCGGTATCTCGGTGGGTGATCTGGTCGAGCGCGGACGGTACCCACATACTGGGTTCTTCGAGTCGCCGTCCGACGAGGACCGAGCCGCCGTCGACGACGCGATTCAACTTGCCGGCATTGAGAACCTCCGTGACCGCGATGTCGACAGCCTGAGCGGTGGCCAGAAGCAACTCGTCTGGATTGCGATGGCAATCGCGCAGGACACGGACGTGTTGCTGTTGGACGAGCCGACGACGTTCCTCGACCCACAGCACCAGCTGGAAGTGATGCAGATAGTGGAAACGCTCCGGGATGAGAGTCAGATAACGGTCGTCCTCGTGCTCCACGATATCGCACAGGCAGCGCGGTACGCCGACAACATCGTCGCACTCAAGGACGGCTCGATGTACGCCCGCGGCCCGCCAGAGGAGGTGGTCACGAAACAGTTGCTTGCTGACGTCTTCGAGATCGAAGCGGCGGTTCTGGAAACCGAGTACGGGCTTCAGGTAATTCCGATTGACCCGGTCACCGACGCGCAGGCGGCACACACCACTGTTGGTCCTGTTCCCGAGGACGTTCCGGATACTGATCGGGAACCGTGACCGGTGGCAGCACCACCCAGACATCCAGACTGCGTCAGAATCGACATCACTGATCTTGTCGTCAGACGGTTCGGGGGATACGATTACTCTGTTTGTTGAGATAGCCGAAGGGGTCCCCCGCTTCCTGGCTCCTCCATGTCCGTACGGCCTGGTCGCTCACCACTGGATGAGCGGATTTGATAACACCGAAAATCGGGTTACCGTGGGAAGCGAGCCTCAGTCGTCGCTTGGCACAGCCTCGACGGATTTCTGTCCGTCGTCCTGCCAGCTAAAGAAGCTTGCCAGTGCCGGCCCGGTGATGTTGTGCCAGACGCTGAACAGCGCCGGAATGAGTGCGGCTGCAGGCTCGAACAGCGTTGTCGCCAGCGCGACGGCTAAACCGCTGTTTTGCAGCCCCACCTCGAACGCACAGGTCCGAACGCGGTCTTTCGACATTCCAGTTGCCCGCCCGACACCGTATCCCGAGCCAAGCCCGATCGCGTTGTGGGCGACGACCGCCACGAGCACAAGCAGACCAGCCGTGAGGATGTTGTCCACGTTCGCGCCAACAACGCCAGCGACAATCGCAACAATCGCGGCGACACTGATAAGTGGGAACACGTCGGTGCCGATTTCAGCGGCTTTGGGCGAATAGCGGTCCAGCAAGTACCGGATTGTGAACCCGAGCAACACCGGAATGATGACGATCTGAATGATGCTCCGGAACATCTCCGCAAAGGTGACGTTGATCTGTTCGCCGAGGGTAAACACTACCCAGGCCGGCATCACGATCGGCGCTGCAAGGGTGGTAAGCGTCGTGATCGCGACGGACAGCGCCACGTCACCCCGACCGAGATACGCCATCACGTTCGACGCGGTCCCACCGGGAGCGGCACCGACCAGAATGAGACCGATTCCGACAGCGTCCGGAAGATCAAGGAGGACATACAGCCCGTACGCAGCGGCAGGCATCACCAGCCACTGCGTGACAGCGCCGATACCGATATCGACCGGTTCTTCGATTAGCCGGCGAAAGTCCGCCGGTTGGAGCGTCAACCCCATCCCGAGCATGATTAGCCCGAGCAGCGGGGACACGTAGTCCAACACTGGGACGAACGGGTCCGGCCTGACGAGAGCGATCCCTGCCAGAAGGATTACCCAGACAACGAAGTACTTGCTCGCAGCCCGACTCACCGCTCGAAGCGTCGATGTCGAAGTCACATCTCTGGATGATGAACAATGTAGAAAAAGCTTACTTTGGATCGCTGTACTGTCGGACGACGAACACACAATGTGGGACGGCCGCTGGTTCTCTGGACTATAGTACCAATTGAAAATCAATGGCTACTATCGCTATTGTTGGGTCGAGATTGATATCGACGCACAGTGAGTCTGTCCGAGAGCGAACAGGGCCTCCCGTGGTGAACTGCTCACGGAGTGGTATCCACCTGGCCATTGATAGTATCCCCCAACCCGTCTCCACTCAATCTATTCCATGGTCGCTTGCTCAGACAGCGCTTGGATAGATACGAAGATGTTCCGCACGTTTGGCTATACTCTCATCCACGACGAAGCCAAACCAAACTTACTTCGACTTTTGAAGATATTTAATATAGGGTAGGACTTTACTGTATAGTTCGCCGATATTCTACTGCAGCTATGCCGACTGATGCACAAAACCCAGGCAAGCAGCCTGACATAGAGTCCGTGAGGAACCGCTCTTTGATTACAAAACTAGCTACGCTGACGAGACCAGTCAGGAATATATTTCTCTACAGTTCCGTGTATCTCGCAGTTATTGCGATGGCGGAAGCAGTCCTTGTGAGTGAACTACTGGCGCTCCCACTAACGCCGGCTCCGATTGTGGCAGGATTGCTCACGTTCGCAGTGTATGGCAACGACCGGTTGGCAGACTTAGAAACTGATGCGAAAACGTCCCCCGCACGGACTGCCTTCGTGCGCCGATATCAGAACGGCTTCTACGTTCTGGCGGCTATCGCATACGGCCTTGCTGTGGCCCTGTCTGCATTGGGTGGGCCCATCAGCTTTGGTCTATCGCTGTTACCGGGTGTGTGCTGGATTCTCTACGCCTGTGACTGGATCCCTACCCTTCCGAGCGGTACCCAGCGACTGAAAGAGGTCTTCCTTCTCAATTCAACTCTCGTCGCTGTAGTCTGGGCGCTCGTCATTGTGTGTCTGCCGATAACGTACGTTGGTGCGCCCGCTTCTCCGGCGGTCGGTGTCGTGTTCCTGTTTTTCGTATTGGCGACGTTCGTCAATACAGAAATTCCGAATGTGCGCGATAAGGAGGGTGACAGCGAAATCGGTGTCCGGACGCTCCCGGTTGTGGTCGGTGTTCGCTGGACTAAGTATATCCTCTACGGAATCACGGGTCTGACAGCGGTTCTGCTCGGTGTTGCGTTTGTTGCAAATATCATCAATCTCAGGGAAGCAATCGTTCTCTTACTTAGTTTGCTCTTCCTGAATGGCGTCATCTTCTGTCTTAACCGAACCGAAAACGACAGTGCACTTGCGGTCGCAGCAGAGTGTACTCGCTTACCAGCGTTTGTTGTTGTGGTCTTCCCACTGCTCGGCCAGTAGCACTATCATATAAATTACCTTTATTTGTAAAGCACCCTCTCTTCCGCCAGTATTCGCCCCTCTGATGGCGGTTCTGTCAATCTTAGATACTTTCGAAGGCAAATAGGTTATAACGATGGCGCCCGATTAATCTTCAACATAGTTGTGTTCTCACTGACGCTGATGAAGATGGTGTTGGTCGCCACGATTGCGGTCGGCGTTACGGGCGGCCTCCTTGCCTGGAAAGAGCGCCCAGAACCCGGCGCTGACCCACTTATTCTGCTTTTGGCAGGCCAGTGCTGGTGGTCGGCCACGCTGATCTTCCGGATTGATGCAGCGACGCTGAGCTCGAAGGTTTTCTGGGTCGATGTCTCTTGGATCGGTGTTGCAATCATTCCGATAGCGTGGCTGCTTTTTTCGCTCGAATATGCCGGCTATACCGAGTATACGGCCCGCAAGCACATCCTGCTCTATTCGATCGTCCCTGCAATTACCGTCTTTCTGGGACTCACGAGCCACTCCCACCAGTTACTGTACACTAATTCGGTCATCATCCAGGAACACGGAATTGCGACGTTGAACAGAACGCCGGGTGTCTGGTTTTGGATTATAGCCGGCTATACGTATTTGCTGGGCCTTCTCGGGGCACTTCCGCTGTTGAAACTCGTTACGAGTCAAGTGGACCCGTTCCGCGGCCAGAGCTTAGCGCTCCTTCTCGGTCTGCTGGCACCCTGGGTGACGAACGTCCTCTTTTTGATGGGGTCACTCCCATCTGCCGGTGTCGATCCGACACCGATTGCCTTTGCCGTGTCCGGTCTCGCGTATCTAGGTGCACTCACCAGGTTCCAGCTCTTCGGTGCAAATCCGACGCCGATACGCCATGCTCGCAATTCGCTGTTTCAGCAGATGCAGCAAGGGGCTCTCGTGTTGGATACGCACGACCATATCGTCGATATGAACGACCAGGCTACCACTGCCCTGCAGACGACGCCGAACGAAGCCCTCGGCCGACCACTTGAACAAATCAGTCCGGATCTATCGGCGCTCGGTAGCGCAACACAGGCCGGGCAAACGATTTACCGTCCCCAGGGGGCGTCCCAGTCGTACGACGTCTCCGAAAGTCTCGTAACAGATATCCATGATCGGACTATCGGCCGGGTCATTACTTTACACGATGTGAGTAACCTTCTCCGTGACCAGCAACGGCTAGAGGTTCTCCACCGGGTCTTCCGGCACAACATCCGAACGAACGTGCAAGTCATCCTCGGTAACGCTGCGTATCTAGCCACGCACAATAGTGAGTCGAAGGCCGCAACCCTGCAAGAACACGCCGTCGAAATCAATGAACTCGGGGAAAAAGTCCGTTCGGTTATCGATATCTTTGAACAAAGCCGAGAGGAACGAGATACTCTCAGCCTGAACTCTATTCTCGACGAGTGTCTCGATTCGACCAGCGAAGCGTATCCCGAGGTCACGTTCGAGTATGCTCCCGAGCAGACAGATTTCGCGGTGGATTGCCTGTTTGATGTCGTCTGTCTGAATATCATTCAAAACGCCGCTCAACACAATACCTCTCCCGACCCTGTTGTGTCAATCAAGGTCGAACGGGACGGCGAATACGTTCAGGTCACTGTCCGGGACAACGGGCCCGGTATTGACTCCAACGAGCTCGCTCTCGTAGAACATGGCTCGGAAACGCCGCTAAAGCACGGGAGCGGATTCGGGCTGGCACTGGTTGTGTGGGGAACTGATATCGCAGGTGGGACAGTCGATATCGAGTCGAGTGAGACGACGGGAACGACTGTCTCCCTACGGATTCCGATTCTCTCATCAGGATAAGTCACCGAGACGTTGAGAAGGTGGACGATTCTCCCTCTGTGCCTGAGTGAGTACCGTCCCATAGTATTCAGGATTTAGTCCATTATTACGCAATTTAAACCCTCTAAAACTCCAAAACCTATCCCGATTTACCCTCCAAGAATGCTTGTATGTGGCCTATCGCCTTCTGGGACACTACCGTTGTGCTTTTATATGTGGCTACAGTATTGATAGTAGAGAACAATACTATGGCCAACCACGACCTACTCAGATGCTGGGTGTCACAGGGGAGAACTGTCCGATGCCGGTCGTCAAGGCGAAACAAACCATTGACGAGCTATCGTCGGGGGAAAAAACGGGCACGGACGTTCTCAAGCACTACGTCCGCACAACGGAGTAACACGATGACTACGGGACCTCAACAGGTGGCTACTGCAGATATACCCCCTGACTACGACAGGAGCGACTCCGACAATAGTGTCGACTCGGCGATAGCCGCTCAGCACACGACCGAGTCGAATCTCCAGCCGCTCATCTTCCACTCATGACACGGGTCTCAAACAAGGACGTCGACGCGGGCGACTCGACACATCGGGAAGTCGGTGAGGGCCTGCTAGAGGAGGATATGGGTCCGAGTTCAGCCATGGCCCATCTTTACCGCGGCGAGATCCACCGGATGAAGTTCTGGCGCGAGCGCCTCGACCGGACAACCAACTGGGCAGTGTTGGTAATCTCTGCGATCCTCACATGGGCCTTTTCGCGGCCGGACATTCCTCATTACATCCTCTTGATCGGAACGGCCACGCTTGCAGTGTTTCTGTTCATCGAGGCCAGGCGATATCGAGGTTACGACATCTGGCGAAGCCGAGTCAGAACACTACAGGCAAACGTCTTCGCCTACGGTTTAGACCCCGCTGCAGGCGTGGCCGACCCGGACTGGCGCAAGTCACTGAGTGCCGATTACCGCCAGCCGACAATCAAAATCAGCACCGAAGAAGCTATCGCACACCGACTCCGGCGAGTGTACCTGCCGCTTTTCACTGTCTTACTAACCGCCTGGCTCATACGAATTACCGTGTTCAGTTCGGGTTCGTGGACAGATAGCGCTGCTATCGGTATGCTTCCCGGCGTCGTCGTCATCGGCACTGTCGGACTACTATACGCCGCTGCAATCGTCGTCGCCGTCCGCCCCAGAACATGGCACGCAAAAGGAGAGCTTCGGTCCGAAGATCTCCGCCAATAGGGTATTCTGGAATTCACCGAAGTCCCACGGAAATTATGTGACAGTGGTGTATGCTGTGGGTAACGCCGATCACGGACACGAAATAATCGGTCAGTTCATCTAGGTTCTACACCAGTGTCGATGCCCTATTGGAGATTCATCGCTATCCAAATGTAACCAACTGGGAACTACGATTAGTAGCACATACCAATCAGGCAGGGACATGATGACTCAACCTTCGGTACTGTTGCACCGGGACAGGCGCCAGTACAATACTCAGGCTACAGCAGAGGAGTATCACCGGTGACCACGCTTGCACGCAATATCAGTTCCTGGCTACTCGTCGCTACTGTGGTGGCCACCAGTGGGACAGTCGGGACAACAGTTGCATTTCAGGATTCTGCACAGGACATACAAACAGAGAACGAAGCCCTCCACGCTGAAAACGAGGAATTGCGTGAACAACTGAACGAGACCCGGGAAGACCGAAAGGCGGAAAAATCCCGTGCTGAAAACCTCAACAAACAGTTAGAAACACGCAACGAGGACGTAGACACACTTCTTTCGGAACTAGAAAGGAAAGAAAAAATGTTAAATGCCAGCCAAGCCCGGCTCGCGGAGTCCCGTGAAAACCAAGCGGGCATGTCACGGTCCGAAATGGAAAAACGGCTCGATTATCTCTGTGCACAGCCAGAGAACATTGACCGATTTGGTTGCCAGGAGTTCGGTCCCGATGAGTGACAACTGAGAGTTTGGCCCTTGAGTAAGCCACATTTCAGAACCGCTGAGTCTGTTCTATACTGTTGGCTTGGCTATTACACGACATCCCATCCTGTGTGGTTGAATTCTTCACAGATGGCCGGCGATGACAGTTACGGGAGCTACCGCACGCCCGGAATACCCTATCCTGTAGTCGGTCTTACCTGCTCATTGGTACTTTTGGAAGAGGGATGAAGGGGCTGGTCTCAGCACAGACGAGAAATCTGTGCTTGACTCCGCTACAGAGTATACGGAATTTGAATGGAGATGAGCCCTAACCGGATAAAAACTGCAGTGGAACACTTCCACGGGGCCTGTACAACACAGAATTTGATATAGCGTTATATAATTTATGTGCTGTGGTAATCCGACCGTCTGTATTTGTCTTGTTATGGGTTTCTGCATGAGAAAACAATACAAGACAAACTATTAGTCGTACGATGGAAATACGCTACATACGAAAACTCGGTGATTCAGACGAACCAGATAGAACAGTTCGTCAGTTACTGCAGTTCACACCCAAAATCCAATGACTGAAACTCGCTACTCAACGATGGACTTAGCCGACTGTGAGTCTTTCTATCACGAAACCGTCGTACCGACGATGGAAACCGACGGGCTGGACCCGACCGCTGAAGCCCCCACGTACACCTGGCTGAACGGACAGTTCCCGGGATTCGTAAAGCATCTCCAACGGCGATTTGACCTGTCCCCGGGGCAGTTCTACGACGAGATCGGAGTCCCAGAAGCCACGACGACATCGGGATCATTTGACTTCCTCTCTGTCAACACCCAGCGGGCCATCGAGGGGTACCTCGACGAACTTTCGACTCGACGTGGGCGTGCTGACGCCACAATCGATACACGGCGGTCGATTCTACGACGCTACGCGAAAGTATATACCAATATCCACGATACAAAAGATTTGCTCGTACCGCTGGAGAATCCCGACGAACGCGTTGCAGAGATGGATCGGGTGGCGGCGACGTTTGATGCGCTGGACCAACTGGACGATGCCCTGACGACGCTTGCGTCACGGCGTAAATACGTTCAGGACACGCGGCAGTTCTACAAACACCTGGTGATGTTCGGAAACGCCGCGTACAATCCACTCGCTGACCTCGAAATCCGGTTTGGATGGGATAGAACCCCGTCCTGGGACAACAAAGCACTCGATAGAAGCGCCGTCCAACGCTTGTATGGAGCAGCGAGTGAGCTACGGGATCGATTCATCGTGGTCGCGTGCTGCGGTTGGGGGCTTCGCCCGAGTGAAGTCGCATCGCTACATATTCGACAGCTCAACCTCGATCCGGACGATGACTCGCATCCGTACATAGAGTTCGGTGACGGCGAGCGGAAAAACGGTCCTGGGACCGTGGCTCTCTTGGCCGGTCTGGAGACGGTAGAACGCCGTATAGAGACGCTTTCCGATCCAGAGTGGAGTGGCTACCTCTTGCCTTCCCCGTCCGCAGCCACTGGCCATCTAACCGCCGAAACCGTCCGACGACGGTTCAAATCAGTGGCTGAGGCCGCAGATGTCACTGTCGACGGCGACACGCCAACGCCAAAAACCGGCCGTCGATTCTGGTACACTACGTACGGTGCTGCTGTTAGGCGGGTTGCGGAACGGTTCGAAGACGTCGCAGCGGAGCAGGGCTCGGCGTCTGCACAAGTCGTACTCGATAACTACCTCTCGGAGTCTGAAGCCCGGTCTCACCGGCGGGCGGAGATGCGCGAGACGCTCGCAGGGCTGTTCGTCGAGTAGTCCGCGTTTTGCAAGACCGCTTTAGAGATACCAGCCGGCTATACCGTATAGCTATACCGTCTGACTAATCTTTATATCTGTGCGGTGAATGCGATACGGTATGCTGACCTACACCGTGTACAGCGAGGCCGGCGGTGTCGGCAAGACAACGATGGCGGCGAACCTCGCCGTCGCCGACGCCCGTGCTGGTCACGACGTACTGGCTATCGATATGGATCCACAGGAGGGGAGCCTCTCGTTCCTGTTCGACGTCGCGGACCGCCGAACGGACTCGGAGGCCGACAGTTTAGTACGACACCTCGTCGAACGGCCACGCGGCCCGTTCGCTGACCTCATTGAGACCTCAGAGGGTGTCGATGTCCTTCCCGCACACAACTCTCTGGAGGTCCTTTCGAAACATCTGCGGCGTCGTGAGGAGGAAGCGGCGGACTTCGGTGAGAACTGGAACCCGAACGTCCAGCTCCTTCGTGTGCTAAAGGACGCGGGCGTTCCGTCCGAGTACGACACTGTCATCATCGACCCGCCTGCGACCGCGGACGTGAAACTGTACAACGCATTGCACGCGACGCGGAACCTCGTTATCCCGTTTGAACCCAGCGGCAAAGGCCAACAGTCTGTCGAGGGCCTCGCAGACCTCGTGACCGGGCTTGAAGACACGCTAGATATCAATGTGGGCGTATTAGCTGCTGTACCGAATCGGTTCAAGGGGACCAACGATCAAGAGGAGATGCTCAAACGGCTTCGTGCGGAGTCGTACGATATACCTGTCGTGTTCCGGGAGCGGACGTCCTTGCTTGAAGGCTGTTGGCGCAAACAGTGTTCGGCGTTCAAATACATTGAAGACCACCGGAGTCGGGAACGTGACTACGAAATCGAAACGCTGGAGCAGTTCGAAGAGCTAGCTGCGCATCTCCGACAGACTCGCGAACAGGAGGCAACAGCATGAAATCCGGCTCCGGCGACGATCCGTTTGCGGAGACCGATTCGGATCCAGAGCCAGAACCGGACGAGCAGCAGGATGAGGTGATGGATGTTGAAACTGAACCCGCCGACGTAGAAACGGCGGCCCAACCGGATATCCCATACAAATTCCGGCGTGACTCAGTCAAGCAAGACCGCAAGCAACGGCCGATCTTCATACGCCCCGAGGTCGAGGAGCGCGAATCCACTTTCCTCCGTCATCTAGAAGACGCGGTCGGTGAGGATGTATACAAGACCGACGCGCTGGAAGCCGCTCTCGTCGTTGCTATGGACAATCCGGACCTTGTCGCCGAAAAGCTCCGTGAGTGGGGGTACGACTGGGAGCAATCGGCCACGTCCCGCTAAGTACACAACAGTATTGAGCGCGCCCTCGCGCTCCGCCCGTGGTTTTGTCTTTTTGTGCTTGCAGTCCTCTCCCGATACCTAGCCGAACGAAACTGGAACTGTTAACTGTGTCAACTGCCTACCTTCATCCGCTAGCACATATAGCTATCTCGTCCAACTATCTCTTTTGAATATGTGGATGGGCTATACCGTATAGCTATACCGACCAGCCATATTATGTGGTTATACAGTATGGCCAATTCGATTAGCCATGCGGAATGGCTATGGGATGTCGATAGGTCGAATAGCTGACGAGCTCGATTAGCCGCTGTACGTGCTGAGACGAGCTAATACGTATAGTTCTCTCTTCGAGATATCTCGACTGTTCCGACGACAACAATCGCTGTGGCCGATACCTGTTGGACGGTTCACCCTCTCCCCGAAGACGATTACAGATCTGCCGGTGGCGGGTGTCGAGTGCTTTCGAGAGTCACCACCGATAGGTCAAACCGGCACTAGCGTTTTCCGAATCGAACAGGTGTGGCCACCCAGATGCGCCAATAACTGGCTCAATACGCCAAATAAAGGCCCGAACAGCGCTTACAATATCTCCGAGCTGGTGCGGTCCGAAGCTCTCCTGATACTCGATGTCCCCCTTCGATAGACTGGCTATTCCCTCCAGTCCGATGCTGTCATGAATAGGTGAGACCACACCAGTGACAGCTTTCGTCCAGAAGTTCTGGCCCAACGACCTGCGTCTATACGACTTCTGCTGTACGAAGGCGCTCACAGCCGCTCGGCCGGACCGTGCCGCGTGCCCCATTCCGGAGCCAGTCAGGCGGTTCGCCAGTACGATAGCATCACCGGCGATGTGGACCGGACCTGACCCTATATTGGTGATTCACCGTCGTCTTTCCGATTACTCTAAGCAGATTAAACAGATATTGTTTAAGAAGCGATGTTCTATCTATAGAAAAGGGCTGATCTAGATACTCAAGTCAATTCTCTCCATCAAGTTTGAAAAAGCCTTTCTACGCTCTTCAAAGTATTTATATAATCGCGAACTTTGACCTTCGATCTGCTAATCCACTCTTGAATTGGTGTTCGAATATCTAAGATACTGCTAATGAGTGTTATCTAATCACAAGGGTATCGAACCCCGCAAATCGAATTCCGCCTGTCGCGTGAGAATATATAACGATTGTACCCGTGTTATTGTACTCTGGAACGGGTACCTCTGACCGTTCCGACTGCTTGGCCACGCATCACAGTCACATCTATCAATTTGACCGCATACATCGGCTACCCTGAGTCAGAGGTGTTGCTGTTGATGAGTAGGATTGGGACTGCTGACAACGATGACGATCTCGACGTGTGAGTAGCGGTTGACCAATCAGGGCATGACTGTCTGACCCGCTGGCTGGGAATGGAAGTGAATATACAGCCCACGCAGCAGATCTGGTTACCTCCTGAGCCCTGGCGATACTTTGACTATACCGAATGAGATTTCAGTTGCCTTGCTCTCCCGCTGCATTAGTTGATGCGTGACCGAAGCGTACACACAGAGGAGACAAAGTTAGTCGACGGCGATATAGCGCCTCTGGCGTCAGCAAGCAGATTTAGTTCGGAATAAACAAATAAGACTGGAATTCAAGCCGACTAAAACGGCCCAAGACGGTACAACAGCGATTGAAACTGAGCGTATAGTTCACAAGCGGAGATGAGTCGCTGATCGAAGGGGCCTCAAACCGATGCATTAGCCACTCTAACAACGGAATCTGATAGGCGAACTCGACACGAGCGTCAAGCTATCCAGCCATTCAGATTGCTACAGAAGGGAGCGTTTCACAGGGTGTCCCTGAGAAGGACTGGATGCCCGTCACCGCTCGAGTATTCAGATAGAGCGCATCTGAACTACAGTTCCGTATTAATGGGCTTTTTGTGCCATTTCTAGGCTAAACCATATCTCCACAACGTAGTGCAGCAGCGATAGTAGCCTTCGATATATGTGAACACTATTTACTCCGGGCGGCCGCAGACTCTAAATTGACCTCGATGATGTTTGCTGCCTCCATCACTAACTCCGGAAGGTCACTGTTGAGGTATTCACCGGACAGCCGCATTTTCGGTGCGGTTACACTGATCGCACCACAAACTGCTCCGTCCACGTCCTGTATCGGAGCGCCCACGGAGCGCATACCCCGGATTTCCTCCTCATCGTTTATCGCGTACCCCTTCCTTCGAATTTCTGCGAGTCTCTCGCGCAGTTCGTCTGGATCAGTAATCGTTTTTTCTGTCTGCTGAACGAGTTCTTCACTGGCCAGTATATCAGTGACTTGGGCTTCATCGAAATGTGCCAGCAGCGCTTTTCCCGTCGCAGTACAGTGGAGATATTGTGGGGACTCTCTGGTCCGCCGTTGATAATCCATGGCTACCGTTTCTCCTCCATTATGCTCGTACAGTGTTACCTCCCTGTTCCGGTACGCAACTGTGAGGTGGACCCATTCACTGGTCTCTTCGGCTAACCGTTCTACTTCCTCCTTTCCGATTTGATAGAGGTCAACCCGATTCCGGACGCTCTCACTGAGTGGGACGAACCGCAGTCCCAACCGATATACGCCGTCTGATTTGTCAATAAAACCCTCTGCAACAAGTGTCTGTAGATACGTATGCAATGTACTTTTGGCAACGTCTACGTCATCACAGAGGTCCGCAAGTGTCACTTCAGACTGAGACTGAATCTCGCGCAGGATATCGCTCGCAGTCTGAATCGACTTGATCTGTCGAGTTGCAGTCGGCGGTTCGCGTTCAGTCATATGTTGAGTCTCGTTTATCAGGTTATATGATTTTGGTATATCGAACGTACCGTTTGTCGGTGCGACCGCTTTCGACAGCACATACTGATCCGACCGGTATGATCGCTCAGTAAGGTGGACTCCGCAGTCCAGCGCAATCTGACCCAGAAACAGTTTCGCGACCGCTCTCTACATGAACTTTTATTAATGACGCTGTCAATGGAGCAAACGATATGCGCTGTTGGACAAGTCGGCATAGTCGCCAAGCTAGCCGTATACCGACTGAGAAGTCGCTTCAAAGCATACACGTCGGAAAACTGAATGCACACGCACACTGCTGGGAAGAAAACGATACAGACAATAAGTAATCGACTCAATAAGAATGAGCTCCGAATTCGACATCAAGTTGTACGACGATATTGATCCCGAAGACCGACCCTCTCTGGGAGAGGCGCTGATACCGATTATCGGGATGCTAACCGCGCTGGGCATTGGTATCGGCATCTATGGACTTGACCCGCAGTTCCCACTCCTCTGGGGCATTGCATTCACTGGGCTGTTCAGTTACTACCGGTTCGATATATCCTGGGACGAGATGTACTCCGGGATTACACATACGCTGCTAATGGGCATTCAGGTCGTGTTTATCCTGTTTATCGTCTACGCTCTCATCTCGACCTGGATACAGGCCGGAACGATTCCGACGCTCATGTACTACGGGCTTGACCTGCTGCACCCGATAGTGTTCCTGCCGCTCACGGCGATCATTACTGCAGCGATAACGTTTGCCATCGGCTCATCATGGACCGCAGCGGGGACGCTCGGTGTTGCCTTCATAGGCATCGGATCGGGACTCGGACTCCCTGAACCGATGACCGCGGGCGCAATCCTCACAGGTGCATACACGGGAGACAAACAGTCACCACTCTCGGACACGACAAACCTCGCTTCGGCGGTGACAAACACTGACCTGTACGACCATATCAATGCCATGCGGGCAGGGACTTTCCTGGCCTTCTCTATTGCCGTCGTCCTGTACGCCGGTCTCGGCATCCGCGCGTCAGGAGCGATTCCCGTGGACCGCATCGCCGAGATACAGACGGCGCTCACGGGC
Organism: Haloarcula sp. CGMCC 1.2071; assembly: GCF_037078445.1. Lineage (NCBI taxonomy): Archaea > Methanobacteriati > Methanobacteriota > Halobacteria > Halobacteriales > Haloarculaceae > Haloarcula > Haloarcula sp. CGMCC 1.2071. The sequence goes on along the minus strand of NZ_JAYMGY010000005.1, from coordinate 142,539 downwards.
TCGTTCACGATCTCTCCGCTCGCTTTCTTCCCGCTTCTCGTCACATTTGGGCTGGCGATATACGGTATCTCCGCGATTCCAGCTCTTGGTGCTGGTGTCTTTGCCGGTGCGATTACATCGGCCGTGCTTCAGGGGAACTCGTTCACATCGGTCTGGACCGTCGCACAGAGCGGAACAAGCCCGGAAACAGGGATGGAGCTCGTGAACGGCCTCCTCGCAAGCGGTGGGATGGTCGGCGGTGCATGGGCCGTAACAATTGCCATCGCCGCACTCGCACTGGGTGGCCTGTTCGAATGCACTGGGATTATCGCTGTCCTGGCACATCACCTCGGCCAGCTCAGTGACAGCGTCGGTAGCCTCACCGGAATCACGGTCCTGTCATCAGTCTCGATGAATGTCCTTGCGGCAGAACAGTATATCAGTATCGTTGTTCCCGGCGTGACGCTCGGGAGCCTCTACGAAGAGAAGGGCCTCAAGACCGAAAATCTCTCCCGGGCAATTGAGTCCTCTGGCACCGTCACGAGCGCGCTCATTCCGTGGAATAGCGGCGCGGTGTTCATGGCCGGAACGCTTGGCGTCAGTACGTTCCAGTACGCCCCCTACTACTTCTTGGGCTTCCTTTCGCCGCTTATCCTCATTCTCATGGGAGTTACCGGCTGGCAAATCACGTATACCGAGACCGAGGCTGACAGCCAGACACCGAGTAATATGGCTGCGCCGGCAGATAGTGACTGAGCGCACCGCCCGGCGATAGCGGGTAAGTACCCCGGACCTCACTGCGATTCGGAATCACAGGCACCATTCGAGTCCACCGAACCAGATATACTCACTCATTGGTGACAAGGCCCGACGCCCTCGAATATCTAAACCGAAATAGGTAAGAAATACCTTTAAAAGCCCGGGCACAAATATAAAAATAGCTATTTATATACGTATACTACAAAACTATAAAAAATAACTATCGATACAAGGTTATTCAGCCCAATTCTGGGTGCATACTCTTGCCGACGCTGGGAGACATGGATGCGAAAATCCCTGCATGGGGGCGTACGACTGTCACATCGAAACGGCTGAACACCCGGAATTGGGGGGCGATTGACCACTGAAGCGCAGTTCACGATGTTCTGTAACGCTAGGTCCTCTCGTTAGGTGAGCTCAGACCACTCCCACACGGTCGGTCTGCCAGCAGCCTCGGAACTCGCCGACGGACTGCACTGATAGACCGAACTCGTACGTGGTCGTTCGTCCATCCGGCCCCGTAATCGTCACCCGCTGTTCAGCGTAGTTTTCGTTTCGCTCGACAGGCCCTTGCACAGCCTCTCCGAAGTCGATTATCGGGCGGTACTGCGGTGACTCGACCATGGCTATAAATCGGTCCAGTGGCCCAGTCGAGCGGCGGTTGGCTGGGGAGGCGAAGTTGTACGCCGTCATAATACCCGCGTTCTCAAACGGGTCGTCGTTCGTTTTTAGCGCATCGACTTGGAGGGCAACAGCATCACCAGGGCTGTATGTCTCGCTGGACGTTGGAAGGCCAGTCACCGGATGCTCGTCTTCAGACATTGATATCGTAGGTGCCGTGTGTCTCTGAAACAGGGGCTATACCAGCATGAATGGCACGGCTGATCGGCTACAAACCCGGATATCGACGGGCGTTTGTGTTCCCGGCAGCTAGAACTGGCGACTGCGATCATGGCCGAACTGAGGGACGTACTTATCGAAACCATGTTGCTCGACGAGGAGCGGTTTCGCCAGCGGCTTCCGGGCCTTGTCGAAACACACCAGCTCCGGACTGTCGATCCACACCCTGCCGACGAGTCGCCGGCAGACATTCTTCAGAACCTCGATACGCTCAAGCTCGGCTCTGTGACGCCCTTCGAGCGAGAGATTATCGCGAAAATGGTGCGACTTGGGACGGCACCGATGGGCCTGACACTCACCGGGCCTGCATACCAAGATAATCCGCTCAGATATGCGACACAGACGTTCAGAGAAATGTCGGGCTACTCGCTGACCGCACTCCGCGGCGAGAATCTCCGCCTCCTGCAAGGGCCGGCAACGGACCCAGAGTCGGTCGCGACACTTCAGGAGGGGATCGACATCTGGGAACAGCGGACCGTCGAACTATGGAACTACCGGGCGGATGGCACACGCTTCAAAAACCGAGTGACGATAATTCCACTCACCGGTCCCGACGGCTCCATCACGAACTGGCTCGGTGTACAGAAAGCCATCGGCACGGCAGATAGCTAACCGTCGGTGGCACGACTCGGCGATACGTCCGACCTCGGGTGCCTATTCAGCTTGCAGTGTAGAGGAGATACGCCAGCGTCGCCGTCATCCCGGCAACAATCAGTAACACCCATCCAGTCAGCCGGACACGGTGTCCGTACTCACCCAAATCACCGTCGTCGGTTCCGAGTATCGTGACAAGCCGACTCGGGTGTCTGAACGGACTCGGTGGTTTTGGGTCAGGAAGTCGCCGGCGGAGCTGCCGGTACTCGGTGAACGACCAGACGCCGTACAGACACAGTGAGATGATCATCCCGACCCAGAAGCTGAACCCCACGAGCATCGGGAGCCCGACCGGTCCCAGAAGTTCTGCCTGAATCGCCTGTGGCGAGCCGCCGAAGTCACCGGTGGTGTTCAACAGGCCGAAAACTAACACGACCAGCGAGAGCCAGAAACCGATGAAACAGACACCGAGTCCCTGTTTCGATAGCCGGTGGATTGTCTCGCCGTGGCTGTCAACCCACGTCTCGCGTGGCGCTGGCTGCACCTCGCTTGCCGGACGGAGCTCCTGTTGGCCCGGGTTCTTCGCCCCCAGCCCGGCCAGCACCCCGATAACGGAGAGGAAACCGCCGGCGGCGATGGCTTGCAGCGGCCACGGCGTCCGCTCTCGAATCAGGAACGCGTCGTCCGGGTCGGCTGGTGAAACGTACGCGCGGGCCGTCGTACCCGGCTCGTAGGACTCGACCACCGACTCCGCCCTCGACCGGTCGGAGTAGGTCCGTACGCCCGTACTCGGGAACACCTGCTCGCTGGTGTACGTCTCCCCCTGATACTGGTACGTGTAGCGTATCTCCGGCTCGTAGTCGATTCCACGTCCGCCGTCCATTCGATCGACACTGGAGTCGGTGATGGTTGCCTGCACGGGGACGGCGTTGTCGACCGCCTGTAACTGCTGGACGTAGTCGTACCCTCCGAAGCCGAGAAGCCCAACGGCGAGGAGCAACAGAAGCGCACTCCTCTGTGAGAGGTGGAGGGTCGTGATTCCGAGCGGGACCTTCATCTCAGTACACAGTATCGTGTTGCCCTCGTATGAGAGTCACGCTCGAAACAGAACGCTTCATGGCTCGGTCGCACTTTATCTGGGGCAACCGAACCCGCACGTCATCAGTCGTCTACCTTTCCGTCGCGTCGGTCACGGTCCCTGGCTTCCGGGTCCCGCTCTGCCGGCTCACCGTGCCCGCCACCACCGGGCGTTCGGACGGAGACGGTCGTCCCGGCCGCGACGTCAACGGAGGCCTTCGCGGGGACCGGCTCGCCGTCGACCAGATTCTCCCCTGTCGCGCCGTCTTCGCCGCCGTCGATTCCAGCGGGGGCCGTCCGCCGGCGCTCCGTCAGCAGTGACACGGTAGCATCTGTCTCGACGGTGACGGTGCGTTCGAGTCCCAACCCTCCGCGGTATCGGCCGTCGCCGCCGCTTGACGGACGGAGTGCATACTGCTCGACCCGGAGCGGATACTCGGTTTCCATCGCTTCGACGGGCGTGTTGAGCGTGTTCGTCATTCCGACCTGCACGCCATCCATCCCGTCCTTTTCGGGCCGGGCACCGAACCCACCGCCGATCGTCTCGTAATACGTGAAATCGCCGGTCCGGTCGCCGATGATGAGGTTGTTCATCGTTCCCTGTCCACCGGCGGGAACCCTGTCGGGGACGGCCGTGGCGAGCGCCGCCAGCGTGACATCCATGACGCGCTGGCTCGTCTCGACGTTGCCACCGACGACCGCGGCTGGCGCGTCCGGGTTGAGCACTGACCCTTCGGGTGCGGACACGGACACCGGCTCGTAACAGCCGTGGTTCGGCGGAATCTCCGGGTCGGTTATCGCTCGGACGACGAAGTAGACCGCGCTCTTCGCGACCGAGAGCGGCGCGTTCAGGTTGCCTGTCACCTGCTCGGCAGTCCCGGCGAAGTCGACAGCTATCGAGGCCCCATCGATGGTGACGGCCACCTCGATCGGGATGTTATCGTCGGTCACGCCGTCGCCTTCGAGGATATCCTGCGCTCGATACGTCCCGTCCGGGAGCGCGTCGAGTTCAGCCTCGACCCGCTCGCGGGAGTACTCGATGACGGCATCGAACGCGTCGAGCAGGGTCGGCCCGTGTTCCGCCAGGAGGTCACCGATCCGTTCCTCGGCCCGTTCGTTCGCGGCGCGCTGGGCCCGGAGGTCCGCCTCGCGTTCGTCCGGTGTCCGGACGTTGGCACGGATGAGGTCGTGGACCGCATCGTTGGGCTCGCCGCCGTCGACGAGTCGAACCGCCGGCAATCGGAGGCCTTCCTCGTAAATCTCCTGTGCGCCCGGTGGCATGCTCCCCGGTGAACTCCCGCCCACGTCGGCGTGGTGGGCTCGCGAGACTGCGTACCCGATGATCTCGTCGTTGGGCGCAATCGTCGAGACGAGCGTGATGTCCGGGAGGTGTGTCCCGCCCGCGAACGGGTCGTTGACGATGAACACGTCGCCCGGCTTCGGGTCCTTCTGGAGGACGATATCCACCGCATCGGGCATCGCGCCGAGGTGGACCGGGATGTGTTCGGCCTGCGCGACCATCCGACCGGACGCGTCAAAGAGCGCCGTCGAACAGTCCTGTCGCTCCTTGATGTTCGGGGAGTACGCCCCGCGGATGAGCACATGTCCCATCTCGGTTGCAACGCTCTCCAGTTGGTTCCTGAGGATCTCCAGCGTTACGGGGTCGATCACCTCCTGTTCGTCACTCGGTGTGGTAGCTTCGTCGTTCATTCGTCGCTCACCTCTGCTGTCAGCGTCCCGTCATCGCGAACCCGGACGTTCCAGGCCGGTGGGATGACGATTGTGCTCTCATCGCCCTCGACAATCGCGGGGCCGTCGATTTCGTCCTGTGGTGGCAGTTTCGTTCGCTCGTAAACCGGGGTTTCGCGGACATCGCCGGCGAACACCGCCTCGCGAGACCCCTTCCGTGGGTCGCCACCGGCATCGTACTCGACCGGCGGCGCGTTCCGTTCGACGGTCGTCGTCACGCGACAGTTCACCAGTTCGACGGACTCGTCCGCTCGATAGCCGTACGCGGACTCGTGGGCTGCGCCGAAGCGCTCGCGGGCGTCCGCGGTGTCGAACGGCCGGTCGACGTCCACGGTGAGTTCGAAGCTCTGGCCGGCGTACCGGAGGTCGGCTGAGTGTCGCACTGTCGCCGCCTCGCGGTCGCTGACTTCAGCCAGTAGCTCTTCGGACAACCCCTCGTAGACGGCGTCGACATCGTCGGGGTCGACCGCGTCGAGCGAACGCTGATACGTCCGTACTGCGTCGCGCTTCTCGTCGGCTGCGAGCAGGCCGTAAGCCGATAACACGCCTGAAGCGCGTGGAATCACCACCCGGTCGATATCGAGGCTGTCCGCGATGGACGCCGCGTGCATCGGCCCGGCACCCCCGAACGCAGCGAGCCCGAACTTCCGCGGGTCGTACCCGCGCTCGACGGTCACAGAGCGGATCGCCCTGGTCATGTTCGCGTTCGCGACGCGATAGACGCCACGGGCGGCTTCCAGTGGGCTGTCGAGACCCGCCTCGTCGGCGAGGTTCGCAAGCGTGTTGTACGCCGCATCCGCATCGAGCGACAGTTCGCCACCCAGACTGGTGCTTTCTCCGATGTAGCCCAGCACGAGGTTCGCGTCGGTGACGGTCGGCTCAGTGCCGCCCTTCCCGTAGCAGGCCGGGCCGGGGTTCGCTCCGGCGGAGCGTGGCCCGATGCGGAGTGCGCCCCCGGCGTCGACCCAGGCGATGGACCCGCCACCTGCGCCGACTGTCTCGACGTCGACCATCGGCGTCTTGATCGGCCGCTCGTTGATGACGCCCTCCGTGGTCCGTTCGGCCTCGCCGTCGCGGACGAGACTCACGTCGCTAGAGGTCCCGCCCATATCGAACGTGACCAGCCCGTCCTGTTCGTCGGCCGCCATCGACCCTGCCCCCACGACGCCGGCGGCAGGGCCCGAGAGAACCGTCGTCACGGCGTTCCGCCTGACGGTATCGGCGTCGGTGATGCCGCCGTTGGCCTGCATGATACGGGGCTGTGGGACTCCAAGCTCCCGAGCACGGTCGGTGAGGTGACTGACGTAGTGGTCGATCGCCGGCCGTACGTACGCGTCGACGGCCGTCGTCGAGGTTCGTTCGTACTCGCGGAACTCGGCGAGGACTTCGTGGGAAGCCGAGACGGGAACGTCGAGTTCGTCCCGCAGGATGTCTGCGACGTGCTGTTCGTTTTCAGGGTGCGCGTACGCGTGCAAGAGCGAGACGGCGACGGATTCGACATCTATCTCGCGTAACTGCGCGGCGATTGCCCGGACTTCGGCCTCGTCGACGGGCTGTTCGATACCGTCGGTGGTCGTCCGTTCGGACACTTCGAAGCGTCGGCGTCTGGGAACCAGCAGTGTCGGCTTTTCCGCGGACAGGTCGTACAGCGACGGGCGGTCCTGACGGCCGATTTCCAGCACGTCCCGGAACCCTTCGGTCGTGACGAGCGCGGTCTTTGCGCCGTCCTCTTCGAGAAGTGCGTTGACCGAGACGGTCATCGCGTGAGAGAACTCGCTGACGGTCTCCGGGTCGATGTCGGCCGCCGCGCAGGCCTTCTCGATCCCGGCGATCACGCCCTCGCTCTGGTCTTCAGTGCTCGGGACCTTCGCGGTCACGAGGTCGCCATCGAGCGACAGCGTCACATCAGTGAAAGTTCCACCGACGTCCACACCGATCCGCCTGTCCCCCATCTACAGCACCCCCGCAACGCTGAGAAGTGTTCGAACCCCGAGCCACACGACGATGAGCGTCACGATAGCGCCGAGGGCGTTCGCTATCGACCCGTTCGTGTACTCACCGAGGAGGTCCCGCTGGTTCATCGCGTATATCAGGAACACCGCGACGATCGGCAATAAAATCCCGTTGACCACCTGTGCGAACACGATGATCTGGACGGGACTGCCACCCAGCAACACCGAAAGCACTCCGACACCGAGGATGGTCCCCCAGACGGCACGGAACTGTGTGCTCTGCATATCTGAATCCCAGCCTAACGCACCTGTGGTCGCCCACGCGCCCGCAAGCGGTGCTGTCGTTGCGCTCGTGAACCCAGCGGCGAAGATGCCGATGCTGAAGAACAGTTCGGCGTACGGCCCGGCAATGGGTCGGAGCTGTTCGGCCATCCGGCCGATATCGCTGATCTGTGTTCCGGGCTCGAATGCTGCGGCCGCGGTCACCATGATCGTAATCGTGATGACGCCGCCTGCGACGATAGACAGCACCGTGTCGATACGCGAGTGGCCGATATCCTCGGGACCGCTCCACCGCTCCTGAACGTTACTCGCGTGCAGGAACAGGTTGTACCCGACGATGGTCGTCCCGATGAGGCCGGTGATGAGGTACAGTGACCCCGAGGGGATACCGGGGACGAACCCCATCGCAATCGCACCGGGATCGGGACCGATGAGGATCGCCGACGCCACGAACGAGACCGCCATCACGGCGACCAGCCCAATGAGCGCTCGTTCGATCAGCTTATAGCGCCCAGTGTAGAGCAGGAGTCCGGCGACGAGTCCCATCACGACGCCCCACACCGTCGAGTCGATACCCGTGATTGTCGCGAGCCCTGCGGCACCGCCGAGGATGTTTCCGGCCTCGTAGGCGGCGGTCCCGACGCCGATCGCGCCGACAACGAGGAACATACTCACGTATTCGACGATCTGATTGTCGAACCGCTCCCGGAGTGCTTCACCGAGTCCTTCGCCCGAGACGAGGCCCAGTCGGGCACTCATCTCCTGGAGAACGATCGTCGCAACGATCGAGAAGACCATTGTCCACAGAAGCGCGTAGCCGAACTCCGCCCCGGTGACGCTCGCAGTCGTGACCGTGCCTGGGCCGATGAACGCGGCGGCGACCATCGCTCCCGGGCCGACGGCTTTGAGTCGTTTTGTAATGCTCATGATTGTTGGTTTTGATAGCCACTGTCACGGTCCCAGCAGGTAATCAAAAACATTGTTAAGACCTGTGTGTGACCGGAACATCGGTCGTATGAACTCTGTGTACGCGTCACTAGATGTGTGAACAAGTATGCAACACTCCACCACCGGATTCGAGTCGGTTTGCGTCCCGGGCGGGGGGTATTCACGGTTCCCGCTCTCGCAACAGTACTTTCGAAACGCTCTCTTCGATTTCGATTTCGAACGGGAGGTCGGTGATGCTACCGCGGATGAACCGGATCATCAACCATCGCACCGACTCGGATGGGAAAACAACGTGGAAACTCCCTTTTTCGTCCCGTCGAACGGTCAGGAACCCACACAGCGAGAGCCATTCGAGAACGTCTTCGAGCGAATCGAACCGCTCGGCGTACTCCTGGGCGTGGTATTGGGCTACCTGATCGATCATTTCGAGAACCCCCTCGTCACGTTGTGCTGGATCACTAAACTGGCTCAGGAGTGCGTGCAGCAAGTCGATGTCCAGAAGCACATGTTCGCCCGTCGAGAGCATCTCGTAGTACGTCTGGAGGTGGTCGCTGTCGCTTGCGTGCGCCGAGTCGAAGTTCGCCGCGTAGAACGCGATTGCCTCGCGGATCAGTTGGCTTTGACTTTCCCCAGTTCGGTCGGTCAGCCCCTCTAACGTCTCCTTGGTCTCCTCGTCGAGAGAGACGGTGACGCGGTCGGTTGGCATAGTGCCCCTCGTCGCTGGACGGCCTTAATATCGTGTCGTTTGGTGACAGAGCGCTCTCGGACCCGTCAGCGACGCGTGACTGGCCGTGGTCTGGGACTCGCCTATGGCCAGGTGCCGCTCTGCTCGCCGGCGTTCATGACCCGCTGGAGTGCGACGACGTACGCGGCGGTCCGGAGCGACGGGAGGTTCCGTTCCTCGTAGGCGTCGACGAGGTTCCCGAACTGCTCGACGATGATCGAATCCAGTTCCTCGTTCACGCGCTCTTCGGACCAGTAGAAGCGCTGTCGGTTCTGGACCCACTCGAAGTACGACACGATGACGCCGCCTGCGTTCGCGAGGATATCTGGAATGACCAGCGTCTCGCGGTCGCTGAGAACGTCGTCCGCTGCGGGGGTAATCGGGCCGTTGGCGGCCTCAGAGATGACATCGGCGGAGATGTCATGTGCCAGGGACTCGTCGATGGCGTTCTCGAGTGCGGCCGGGATCAACAGGTCGACGTCGAGCGTGAGCAGTTCCTCGTTCGTGAGTTCCTCCGCTGCGTCCGGATAGCCGACGACGCTCCCGGTTTCGCGTTTGTAGTCCTTGACTGCGACGGGGTCGAACGACGCTTCGCTGTAGATAGCCCCGCTCGAATCGGACACGGCGACGACGTTGGCACCCATCTGGTGAATGAGTTTCGCCGCGATCCAGCCGGCGTTCCCGTAGCCCTGGACCGCGACCGTCGCGCCTTCGAGGTCCTTGTCGAGATACTCGAAGGCTTCACGCGCTGCGACGACCGTCGAACGCCCGGTCGCTTCGACGCGGCCTTCGCTGCCACCGCTTGCGAGGTCCTTCCCGGTGATGACGCCGGGTTCGGTCGTGTTTTCGAGTGTCTCGTAGGTGTCCTTGATCCAGTTCATCTCGCGCTGGCCCGTGTTGACGTCGGGTGCGGGCACGTCGCGGTCGGCCCCAATCAGTGGCGTCAGTTCCTTCGCGAACGAGCGCGTGACCCGTTCGAGTTCGCTCTCGGAATAGTTGCTCGGGTCGATGACGATGCCGCCTTTCCCGCCGCCGAGCGGGATATCGCCCGTCGCCGTCTTGTAGACCATCCACCCGGAGAGCGCCTTGACCTCGTCCCGGTCCACCTGCGGGTGATAGCGGATTCCGCCCTTGTACGGGCCGCGGTCACCGTTGAACTGTGACCGGTACGCACGGAACACCTCGACCGACCCGTCGTCCATCTCGACAGACAGGTTCGTTTCCAGTATCCGCTCGGGAGTTTTCAGCCGTTCCAGCTGTCCCTCTGAAATGTCTAAATATTGTGCTGCTGCATCTATCTGTGTCCGTAGACTCTGGTACGGATTTACATCAGACATATATCCACGGGATTCATCGAGATACCAAAAGCTATCTATTTCTACCAGGAAAATTACTATATCATTCGATATAGTAGGAACTAAAAGAGGGGCTTACAACCGCGCTTGAATCCGAATCTCTTATCCTATCTTCACATTCTTATCAAATTCTGACACAACTACGTTTCCTGTATTGTCCGTCACCCGAACAGCGGTGTTCGTATCGAGTGCCACAGCGTCCGCAACCTGTTCCGTTCCACGTACTGGAACGTCGACCCGGTCGACGTCCGGGATCAGACAGTCACGACGTTCGGCACGTTCGAGCAGGACGTCTCCGCTGGGGAAGTGCCAGACTCGCGTCACGGAACGGAACACTGGCATCGACGTCGGCGCTTCGACGTGCCTGATAGCTCTCTTCTCCGTCAAGCGACGTTGTACGTCCATCATAGCTGAGCTGAATCGGCGGGAGCTATTGTCTCGCGACTGCCCGAACGACGGGCAGGGACCGACCGTGTCGGCGTCTGTGTGATGTCCGTCATGTGTCTCCTCGAGTACCGGCCGTCGACCGATGGCACTCTATCGGAACGACCGCGGGAATAAGCAAATACTAAATTGTTTAGCAACGAAGTCCACCAGACACCAGGTGTTTACTATTGAACCCTCCATACAGAACACGGCAACCGAAACACCCCGTTCCCGACGGGTGGCGACAACTCGAACGAGCGTCCACGCATAGCGCCAGTGGTCTCAGTGATAGCTCTGTGCCCGGGAGAATCAGATGAGCGACGCCGGGAGTCCACTCGACACGGCCCAGGTTCTCGTCGTCGGTTCGGCGAATTGGACCGAGCCGTTCTCAGACGCTCTCAGCGCGAGCACCGAGGCCGCTGTTCGCACCGTTGCGACGACATCGGAAGCCCTGGATACCGTTCGGGAGCGCTCGGTCGACTGTCTCGTCACGGGCGAGACACTCGACGACGGGAGTGGCACTGATCTGGTCCGACAGCTCCGGGATTCGGCTCCGGACCTCCCGGTTGTCCTCGGAACCGCGGACGGCAACGAGGCCCTGGCAAGCGAGGCAATCCAGGCCGGCGTTTCCGACTACGTTCCCCTCACAGGGCCGGAGGGTCTGCAGATAGACGAGTTGATCCAGCGAACCGGGAGCGCGCTTCAGTCCACTCGCCGAGCGATCACACAGCGCGAACGGGCGCGGCAGTTCGACGCCGTCTTTCACGACACACAGACGGCCACCTGGGTCCTCGACCCGGATGGCTCGCTCGCCCGTGTGAATCAGACGGGACGGGCGATGATCGACGAGGACGTGGACGCGGTCATCGGTGACCTGTTCTGGACGCTGCCGTGGTGGGCACAGTCCGAGGCGACCGAACGCGACATCCGGCAGCTCGTGGAGGCCGCACGCGACGGGCAGTTCGGTAACGCAGTCGTTCACCGGCCGACCACGGCCACGGACCGCGTTATCGAGCTTTCGGTTCGGCCGGTCGAGAACGACTTCGGCGACGTCACCTCGATCGTGATCGAAGGGATAGACATCACGGAGCAGGTCACCCTCGACCGTGACCTCCGCCAGTCCGAGGAACTCCACCGGGTCACGCTCAGCAACATGACCGACACCGTCCTCATGACGAACGAGGACGGGGAGTACACCTACGTCTGCCCGAACGTCCACTTCATCTTCGGCTACACCGACGACGAGATCCGCGAGCAGGAAACTATCGACACGCTCCTCGGCGAGGACCTGTTCGACCGTGCTGAACTCGCCGAGAAGGGCGTGCTCAAGAACATCGAGTGTACCGTCACCGACAAAGCCGGCCACGAGCACACGCTGCTGGTCAACGTCCGCGAAGTCGCGATTCAGGGCGGGACACTGCTGTACAGCTGCCGGGACATCACGAAACGGAAACAGCGCGAGGAAGCGCTGGCGACGCTGCAGGAAACCGCACGGAAGTTCCTCTACACGGAGACCGATCAGGAGATCGCCCACCACATCGTCGACGACGTGCTCAGTGTGTTCGACGTCTCCGCGAGTGCCATCTACCTGCACGACGTCGAGACGAACGAGCTCCAGCCTGTCACACAGTCACAGGCGATGACCGACCACCACGGGCCGCTGCCGGCCGTCCGCACGAACGACGACACGCTTCCGAGCCACAGCTTCGTCAACGATGAGACACTCGTGTTCGACGACGTCCACACGTCGGACCGACTGGAAAACCGGGCGACCGACCTCCGGAGCGTCATGTTCATTCCGCTGGGCAACCACGGCGTGTTCGTCAGCGGCTCGACAGCCGTCGGGGTGTTCGACGACGTGACACAGGAACTCACCGACCTGCTCGCAGCGACCGCCGAGGCTGCTCTCGACCGAGTCGTCCGAGAATCTCAGCTCCGGGAACAGGACCGTGAACTCCAGCGACAGAACGAGCAACTGACCGCCCTGAATCACATCAACAACACGATTCGGGAGATAGACCAGACGATCGTCAGCGCCGAAACTCAGGAAGAGATCAACCACACTGTCTGCGAACGGCTGACTGACACGGACCGATTCAAGTTCGCGTGGATCGGGAGCGTCGATCCGGGCGGTAATACCGTCGAACCGCGAGCGTGGGCCGGCAACGAACAGGGGTATCTCGACAGTCAATCAATCGCCGTCGCGGACTCCGAGACCGAGCCCGCCGGCCAGACGGCTGCGACCGGTGAAGTGACGATGATCCCTAACGTCGCCGCCGACCTCCGGAACGCGCCGTGGCGGTCGGACGCGCTCACGCGCGACTTCCTCTCGGTGTTGAGCATCCCGCTGGTGTACAACGATCTCAGGCACGGCATTCTCACCATCTACGCGGACACGAAAGACGCGTTCGACGAGACAACGCGCACAGTGTTGCGCGAACTCGGCGAGACGATCGCCTCGGCACTCAGCGCCATCGAACGGAAACACGCGTTGCTCACGACGTCGGTGACCCGCGTCGAGTTTGGCATCGATGACGAGCGGTTCCTCCTGTCGCGACTCGCCCGGTCGGCGGGGTGTACCCTCTCCTACGAGGGCGGCATCCAGCACGCGCCGGCTGGTAACAGCGTGTTCGTCACGGTCGAAGACGCTGACGTGGAAACGGTCGCGGCGGCTGCGGCGGAGATGACGTCGATTGACGACGTGACACAGATCAGTGACGACGACACCGAGCGCGGCGTCCTGCGGCTGGAGTTGTCACAGCCGTTCCTCGCCTTAGAACTGGCCGACCACGGTGCTATCTTCCGGGAAGCGACCGCCGATCCGGACGGGACGACACTCGTCGTCGATGTGCCACAGAGCGTCGACGTTCGAAACATCGCGCAGTTGGTCGACAGCACGTTCTCCGGTGTCGAACTCAAGCGCAAGGAGACGCTCGAACGGGGTATCGAGCAGGACCGGAGTTCGGAGTTCCTCATGGACCTCACGGAGCGCCAGCTAGAAGTGATTCAGACCGCCTATTACAGCGGCTACTTCGAGTCACCGCGCACGAAGTCCGGCGAGGACATCGCGACGATGCTTGAAATCTCTCCGCCGGCGTTCTACCAGCACGTCCGGACTGTCCAGCGGAAGCTGTTCACCACATTGTTCGAAGACCGGAGTGTCTCGGGTCTGGAGTCGTGAACGGGGTTCAATAATAAACAACCTAATCAACTCCTGCTTCTTTGTTTAACCTCTGAATATTCCTTTGATGTCCTTCTATTCCTTAATCGAGTACTGACGGTCGGACACCGTCACTCGTGAATACACATGAGAGATGTAGAGCAAGACCACGACGAGGAGACACCGTACGAGTGCTTTGCGTGTGGCAAAGTCATCACTGCAGAGAGCCAACCGGAGAACTGTCAGGACTGTGGCGGTGAAATGCGAAACCGACTGACACCGCTGGAATAACGATGGGATCGGAACTGAGCTCCGCTTCTCCTTCGGAAGACTCGCCGACGCCGCCCGAGCCAGAATCAGCGCTCGAAACAGCCCGTCTACAACTCCACCGAGCCGCGGACCACCTCGATATCGACCCGAACATCGTCGAGCGACTGAACCACCCGCGAAACGTCCACGAAGTCACCGTTCCGATTGAGCGCGACGATGGCACAGTCGACGTGTTCACTGGATATCGAGCCCAGCACGATAGCGTCAGGGGACCGTACAAAGGCGGGCTTCGCTATCACCCCGACGTGACGAGGGACGAATGCGTCGGCCTCGGGATCTGGATGACCTGGAAATGCGCGGTGATGGACCTCCCCTTCGGCGGCGCGAAAGGCGGTATCGCGGTCAATCCGAAAACGCTGAGCCGAGACGAAAAAGAACGGCTCACCCGCCGGTTCGCACAGGAACTCCGCAAAGTCATCGGCCCGAATCTGGACATTCCCGCCCCGGACATGGGAACGGACCCACAGACGATGGCCTGGCTGATGGACGCCTACTCCATGCAGGAAGGCGAGACAATTCCCGGTGTTGTCACTGGGAAGCCCCCGATTGTCGGTGGGAGCGAAGGGCGTGAAGACGCGCCCGGTCGGAGCGTCGCGATTATCACACAGTTGGTCTGTGAGTACTACGACCAGCCGCTGTCAGAGACCACGGTCGCAGTACAGGGCTACGGCAGTGTCGGTGCGAACGCAGCACGGTTACTCGACGAACGGGGCGCGACTGTCGTCGCGATCAGCGACGTGAACGGAGCAATGTACGACCCCGCCGGAATCGATACGGCGTCAGTACCGTCACACGACGAGGAACCGGAAGCAGTCACCGAGTACGCCGACACCGTGATTTCCAACGACGAGCTGCTGACGCTGGACGTCGACGTCCTCATCCCGGCCGCACTCGGGAACGTCATCACCGAGGCCAACGCGGACGACATCGCCGCGGATTTCGTCGTGGAAGGGGCAAACGGCCCGACCACGTCCACCGCTGACTCCATCCTCGCTGACCGAGATGTCATGGTGATTCCGGATATCCTGGCGAACGCCGGTGGCGTCACGGTGAGCTACTTCGAGTGGCTACAGGACATCAACCGTCGGTCGTGGTCACTCGAGCGCGTGAACGACGAACTCGACGAAGAGATGCGGGCGGCCTGGGACGCCGTCCGGACGGAGTTCGAAAACCGCGACATTACGTGGCGCGATGCGGCGTACATCGTCGCCCTGTCCCGTATCGCGGAGGCCCACGAAGCGCGTGGGCTCTGGCCGTAGCACTGGTTCTGTCGGTTCCATCACGGGTTCCACCACTGTCGATGCCGAGAAACCACGACCACCGCTTCCCTCAGTAGCGGAACTCGAACTGTGCCCCGCCAGCAGTGCTCTCCGTCACACGGACGGTCCAGCCGTGCGCTTTGGCGATGTCCTCTACGATAGAGAGTCCGAAGCCAGTGCCTCCTTTGGTAGACGTCACGCCGTGTTCCAGTACTTCCTCACGCTTTGCCGGCGGAATCCCGTCGCCGTCGTCCGCGACGTAGAACCCGTCACTGCCGTCTAACTGCCCGACGGTGACGGTGACGGCGTCCCCACCATGCTCGATAGCGTTCCTGAAGAGGTTCTCGAACAGTTGTGTCAACCGGCCGGCGTCACCAGCCACTGTCGGGACCGCTTCAGCAACTGTCAGCGTTGCGTCAGCGGTGTCGACGTATCCCCACGCCTCCGTGGTCACGGTTTTGAGATCGATTTGCTTCGTGTCCGTAACTGTGCTCTCGCCCCGTGCCAGCGTCAGGAGGTCGTCGATCAACTGCTCCATGCGGTCGTGTGCCGCCTCGATACGCTCTAGGTAACTGAGGTCGCCTGTCTCCTCGACGATGTCGAGAAACCCGATGGCGATGGACAGCGGGTTCCGGAGGTCGTGGGCGACGACACTGGCAAATTCGTCGAGCCGCTCGTTCTGCCGCTGCAGTTCGGTTTCCCGGCTTGCGCGTGTGAATGCCGCCTCGACAGTCGCACCCAGTATCTGGAACAGGTCCACGTCTGTATCAGAGAACGTCTGTTCCTGGGTCGTTCCGACGCCGATAAGCCCAAACTCGCCCAGAGGCACGAACAGGCCGCTCCTGAGTTGTGCGTCGGCCTTGCCGAGTGTTACTTCGGACTGGAGATCGTCGTATTTACGCAACTCCGACGCCTCGAACGCCTCCCACGCAAGCGCCTCTCCGGACTCCAACCGCGGGAGGTCACCGAGCAGTTCTCTCGTGGCCGCACTCGTCGTCAGCGGGACGAGCTCGTCGGCTTGGTCGGCATACTCCCAGATCCCAGTGAGCTCAAACCCGAGAATATCGACGGCAGCCTCGACAGCGATGTCGCCGATTTCGGCACTCGACTGTGCGCCACTGAGCCGCTGCGCAGTCGCCTGCAATGAACGGAGCTTCGACTCTAACTGCTTCTGTTCAGTGATATCCTCCAGAACGGCCAGTATGCTCGTTATCTCTCCATCCGGAGCAGTGATCGGGGCAACCGACAGGAGTAGATCTAGTTCCTCGCCGCCTTTCGTTTCCCGCCGTATCTCTTTGCCGCAAATCGGTTCGCCGCTCAGTGCGCGCTGGCGGTGGGAGGCGAACTCAGCCTGCCGCTCGTCCGGGACCATCGGATTGAACTCGCCAAGCACCTCCTCCCGCGACCAGCCGAACATGTTCTCGGCTCCGTCGTTCCAGCGGATGACGGTCCCGTCGGTGTCGATTTCCATGACGGTGAGTGGCGTCGCCTCGATGAGTGATTCGAGTCGCTGGTTCGTCGTTTCGAGTTCGCGTTCCCGCTCGACCTGTTCGGTTACGTTGCGGGCGATGCCGACGATTCGGACGATTTCGTCTTCGAGGATGACCGGCGCGAGGCTCGTATCCCAGAACCGTGCGTCGTCAGCGATGTCCAACTCTTCCTGATACGAGATTGGCTCACGCTGTTCGACACAGCGAGTGTAGTTCGCTGCGAGTTCGGCCCCGCGCTCGGCACCGAATACTTCCCGTGGTGTCTGGCCACGAACTTCGTCGGTAGTGAGTCCGGTCTGTGACTCGTAGCCGGGACTGAGTCGAGCAAACTCGAACGCTAGCTCGTCACCGGCTGTATCGACATCGAGCATGAATATGGCGTCACCGGAGGTGTTGAGCAGTGCCTCGTACTCTTCGGCAAGCTCTCGATGTGCGCGTTCCTGGGCTTTTCGCTCCGTGATATCCTGAAATACGCCCCGCAACACAGGCTCGTCTTCCTCTGTGTCGTCGACGCGCTCCCCCCACGCCCGAACATCGCGCACGTCACCGTCAGCCCGAACGATTCGGAGATCGAGATCGTACGGTTCTCGGTTCGCAATTGCCCGCTCGACGGCCGTCGTAATCGTCTCTCTGTCGTCAGGATGGTAGAACTCGATCGCGTCGTCGAGCACCGGGTCGTAATCGTCGTCAACACCGTGAATCCGGCGGACCCCGTCAGACCAGTCGAGGGTGCCAGTCGACGGGAAGTACTCCCAGACTCCGATGTCTGCGATGTCCTGCACGCGTTCGAACAGGAACTCCTGACGTTGGAGGTCTGTCCGGTCCTGACCCCGAGATATCTCGGCGCTCGCGAGTTCCGAGAGTAGCTCGACGAACGTTCGCTCGAGTGCTCCGAAAGGAGCGACTCGCGTCGTCGGACTCGAAAAATTGACCGTCCCGTTCCGGGTCCCGTCGACGACGAGTGGGACGCCGATATATGATTCCAACTCGAATTCGCGATACGCGGGGTGGGTTTCTCTCCCATCAGCGACTGCGTCTGCGAACGAACAGACCGAGTCTGTCCCGACAACTTCCTCGCAGTACGTCGATTCGAGATCGAACTGATCTCCGGGTTCGATTTCGGCGTCCGGTGCGTGCGCTGCCGTAACGGTGTAATCGTCGCCCTGAACGCGTGAGACAATTCCGATTTCGAGACCGAGGGTTTGACACCCCAATTCGAGAAGTTCGTGGAGGCGAGTTTCGGCCGAAACATCGCTCTTTGCCATGATGTTCTGGAGCTCTCGGAGCGCGTCGCGCTCTCGCTCCAACTGTCGCTTGACCTCGCTTTGTTCAGTGATGTCCCGAGCAACGACGAGCGCTTGATTGCTCTTGTTGCTCTGAAACGGTGTGACCCGAACATCAAACGTCCGCTTGTCGCCCCCGGTAGTGATATCGAGTTGCAGGTCCGCGTCGTACAATCCCGTGACGCCACCATCGCCTTCTATGTCGTTGAGCATCGAGCGGACCGCAGATGTAAACTGCTCTGCATCAGACGTAGAAATACGGTTGCCCACAACTGTCTCCAACTGCTGCCCTGCGATCTGCGTTGACTGTTCCCCGGCGATCAGCCGTTTCGAAGCCGCGTTGGCGAATTCGATCGTCCCCTCATCGTCGAGGACGAACACGGCGTCGTGGATGGTTTCGAGGATTGTCTCACTGCGCTCCAGTTCCAACTCTCGCTCCCGCTCGGCCGTTGTTTCGCGTGAAAAGACGGTGAGACCGTCATCGTCCGGGAACACTCGAACTTCGACCCAGTAATCGAACGGCTCGCCAAGGTACTGTTCGAACGACACCGGTTCCCCGGTCTCCATCGCGGTTCGGTATTTGTCTTCGAGTTCCGTCCCAACAATCGAGGGGAACTCTTCCCAGATACTGGCACCGATGATAGCATCGGGGTCGCGGTCGACACGCCTGGCCATCTTCTCGTTTATGTATTCAATACGCCACTCGTCGTCGACGGCGTAGATCCCGTCAGTTGCCCGTTCCAGCGTCCGCTCGAAGCGGTCGGACAGTCGTTCGGCGACCGCTTGTTTGCGAGCGGCCTCGACGAGCGTCTGTATGCGGCGCCCGAGCAACTCGAAATTGTCCTGGCCCGAATGGGTCGGGATGTAATCGGAGACGCCCGCCTGCGTTGCCTCGCTTGCGATTCGCTCGCTCCCCCGGCCAGTAAATAGTATTGTCGGTATTTTGTACTGTTCAGCTTGTAGCTGCTCTAAGAGATCAATCCCCGTCCCGTCCGGCAGGGAGTACGACGTGACTACACAATCGACAGTCGAAGTTACAAGCAAGTCGAGCGCAGCCTCCACAGTCCCGACAGCTGTGACTTCAAATCCCGATGAGATATTCACGAGTTTCGTCTCCGCCAACTCAGCAAAGTCACTATCGTCGTTTACATACAGAACGTGAATAAAATCGGAAGTCTCACTACCTGTATAACTCATTGTTACACCTACGCAGCGCGCTTTTATGAATCGAGCGCACCATTTTCATCTGTGAGATCCTGAGTGGGGTCCAGCCGGCTTTCTGATGCAGATCCCAATCAGATTTTAGGTGGCACAGATGCCATCTATTCATCTATCGCCACTCACAAATCAGACACCGCCGGTATCGGAGTATATAATCTGAGATTTGGGTCAGCAAGTTTATGCTCCGAAATTAGGTACATTCGATATTGTGCCAGAGATGTCGAGTATTGCTGTGCTTCATGTCGATGATGAACCGAATTTTTTAGATGTGGCAACCGAAATACTCGAACAGCAATCCAGTAAACTCAACGTTATAACTGCCGCAAGTGCTGCTGAAGCGCTCGACCGACTTGCTACAACTCCCGTTGACTGTCTTATCAGCGACTACCGAATGCCCGGGAAAGACGGTATTGAACTCCTCAAAGCTGTCCGTGAGGAGTTCCCTGATCTCCCGTTTATCCTCTTCACCGGGGAGGGAAGCGAAGCGGTCGCTAGCGACGCCATCGCCGCCGGTGCAACCGATTATCTCCGGAAAGGGCACGGTACGGAACGATACGAACTCCTCGCAAACCGTATCGAAAACGCCGTCGAACAGTACCGCACCAATCAGCGTGCTGCTGAACTTGAGCGGGTTCGCGCGCTCGTCAGTAGCATCGACCAGGCGCTCATCCGAGCGAGTTCGCTATCGGAAATCAAAACCCGTGTCTGTGAGATCATTAGCGACTCCGAACCCTACCGTTTCGCATGGATCGGCGAGCGGGATCCTGACACAGACCGAATCGAGCCACAGGCCTGGGCCGGCGTCGAGGACGAGTCCCTCGATACTATTGTTGTCACTGCGGACGACTCCCCCACCGGACGAGGTCCCGCGGGCACGGCCGTTCGAGAACGACGTATTGCGACGTCACAGAATATTCAAGATGATCCGGCGTTCGAGGTCTGGCGAGAGGAGGCACTCGACCGCGGCTATCGAAGCACCGCTGCGGTTCCGCTGGAATACAATAGCACTCTGTACGGTCTCCTGTGCGTCTATTCGTCCCGTTCGTTTGCCTTTAGTGAGGACGAACAGGCGTTACTCGACGAACTCGGGGATAGCATCTCGCACGCCATGCACTCGCTGAAGATTCGAGACGAACTGCGCGCAGAGCGGACCTTTATCGACCAGGCACTCGATTCACTTACCGACATATTCTACGTGCTCGATTCTGCGGGCAAAATCCAGCGCTGTAATGAACAATTCGCAACGGTGTCCGGACACACTGACGAGCAAATCACGAATCTCGACGCGAGCAGTCTTTTTCCGGAAGACGAACGGGACGCAGTCGCCGAGGCAATCGAGGAGGCGCTCACAACGGGGCACTCAACCATCGAAGCGGACTTCCTTACTGGATCGGGGAAGCGTATTCCCCACGAGTTCACCGGTGACCGCTTGACTGATCAGGACGGTAACCTGATAGGGCTTGTCGGTACCGGTCGAAATATATCCGAACGGAAAAAGCGTGAACGGGAACTGCAGGATCAAAAAGAACAGCTAGAGCAGTTTGCCGCTACTGTCAGCCACGACCTGCGGAACCCGCTAAACGTCATCCGAGGTCGGCTGGATCTCGTTCAGGAAACGCATTCGAGCGATCACCTTGCTGTGATCGAGACAGCGACTGAACGGATGGAACGCATTGTAGAGGACCTCCTCTGGCTAGCGCGGGAGCAACGGGAAATCGGGTCACTGGAACCTGTTGCCATCGAAGCCGCCGCAGAGGCGGCGTGGCAGCTTGTATCTGATCCGGCAGATGAGGCCGAACTGCACTGCGATTGCGAGGCCGATACCCAGCCACTGATAAAAGCGGATACCGACCAATTCCAGCACCTGCTGGAAAATCTGTTCAGGAATACGATCGATCACGCTGGCCTGGATGTCACTGTCGTTGTCGGCGGTATCTTCGATGACACCAACGGATTCTACATCGAAGACGACGGCCCCGGAATCCCCGTCGAGGACCGCGAAAAGGTGTTTGAGGCTGGCTACTCGACTTCCGAATCGGGGACTGGTCTGGGCCTCAACATCGTCAGACGAGTCGCTGACGCACATGGCTGGGATATTCGCGTAACCGAGAGCTCGATGGGTGGGACACGATTTGAGATTACTGGCCTCGAAATCATCGAATGACTCACTGTTTCGAATCGGCACCGGTCTCCTTGCAGTCTGGACGACTCCCATCGACTATGTCTCTTGCCTCGGTAAAGCTGGATCTGGTTTATTACTTCACGCCCACTGATGCTGAGACGATTTGCCTTCGGGTTATTTGGAATCTGGAAAACCACAGGAATTAGCACAGATGCAAGTATCCAATCGCATATGTCCTCCAGTCCCTCCCGACAAAGCTGGATACACCCCGAGTACGTCGCGACCGTAGTCGGTGTCCTCGCTACCGCCGCATTAGTGTTCTATAGCGCAATCGCTCAATCCGGTCCGACAGTCGAGGAAATCATATTCGTAGTGCTTACGATCACAGTGCCGACTACTGCTGCATACGAACTCGCTCGTCGATGGCAGTGAGTGTCCCTGATACTGTCGATTGTAACTATTTCAAGATATTTGCCACCCCGAGGTGGCGAAATGCTTCACAGACTTACAGCCGACAGTATGAATGCCAGCCCGACTAGCAGTGGGTTACCTGTCGGGTCCGATCTGTACTTGACCCCACGACACATGGGCAGTGGGTAGTTTCCGTCGTGTGATCTCCGTTAACACGGCCAGTGCCGTGGTCCTCCGCAACGCCACAGCCAGCAACCGCCGGTCGCTATCGGTGATTGTAACGGCTCCTCCCTGGCTGTGTGTGGGGTATCGTCCACCTCTCGATGCCGCGATTGCGGAAGCTCAGTCATCGCAGAGCTAATGAAATGGGATAAAACGTCACAACGATTTTTTATACCAAGTACATGCCATTCGATAGGGTTCTGGTCCCCGCATCCGCTCCCCCATTGAATCCGATCACGTTCGTCAAACGGTCCGGGTCTAGAACCCGTCGTCGTGGTTGACGACTCCAAATGGTGCCGTTGCACGCCACTCCCCCGGCTGCCCACCATTCCTATGCTGCTGGAACGCAGATGTGTCTCGCGCGTGGTTGAATAGTTAGTGAGAAATGAGTGGCTTGCGATAAAACCAACAGACGGCGTGGGGATTTCACAAACGCTTTATATACACTCGTATCGGTGCTAGGTGGGTTCTGGGCCCTGTCCAATCGCGTTGGATTCGCCCACACGATTGCTTCGGGCTGGAATCCGTTGTCGAAACCGACGACTTCCAATGGTACGTTGCACCCCATTTCTCCCACCCCCATAGCAACGTACCATTCTTTCGTGTGATTGACTGAGTTGTGCGTCCCGTGGACGACTGTATTGCGTGGAATTCCCACTCTGTTAGGAGTTACCACAAAAATATGCTGAACGGCGCATTACACCGACACGGGTTCTGGTCCCCGTTTTGGGCCCCTTCCTCCTTTGAGCCACTTCCCCCAACCCATACCTCGGGTCCAGAACCCACCGTGCCTCTGACTGCAGTGGGTGGCACACAAGGTGCCCATTGCCACCCGCCGTCAGCTTTCCCGCAGGAGCCCAAAACCCGTTTGGCCGTACTTGCGTACGAAAGCGTGAAACTGCTATCTCTGTCGTGGCCGCTACCGATGGTAGGTAACTGCTCGCAGAAGCGTGTGCCGCGTCAGTCAGCGCACTGTTTCAGCACCGCTGAGCAGGTTGTGACAGCCTCAACAGGAACGTCCCGCTCGTCAGTTGCGTACCCGTGATCACTGTTTTTGAGCAGCGACAGCAACGGTGCAACACGTTACTCCGTCACTGTGAGTCGGTACCTCCGCTCGATTCGGCGAGGATGTCGGCGAGTTCATCGCGGTCGAACAGCTGTTCGCCCTCGGGAATGGCCGGGAGCTCGCCGGCGGTGATCTCGCCCGGCCACTCCCCGAACTCGTCGGGATAGAGCTGTTTTCCAAGCATCTCCGTCTGGAAGAGATTGATGATCGGGCCCTGATAGGCTGATCCGCCGACGTACAGTTCGTCCTCCTGGACGGCGGTGAGTTCCTGCCCTAGCGAACTGTCGCGCATCCCCTCGACCGTCTTTCTCAGCGCATCCTCGCCGTTCCAGTCGCGGTAATTGACGCCGAAGTGGAACACCAGCACGTCGGGATCGATGTCGAGGAGCGCCTCGTAGTCGACCTGAATCCCGGACTGACCACCGTACTTGCCCTCGAACGCGTCGACAACGCCGAGATCTCTGTACTGTTTTTTCCCGTATGCCTTGTCGATCTCAGTTCTGGGGTTGTAGGCACGGAAGAACCCCTCGTTGCCGGGGTTTATCTGTGCGTTGAGCAATCCGACGGTCGGACGGTCGGACACCGGCGGAACGCGCGACCGCATCTCCTGTAGGGCCTGCTCGTAGAGAGTGTTGATAGCAGCGGCTGTCTCGGACTTTCCGAGCAGTGCCCCGTACCTGCTGACGAATTCGGGGATATCGTAGTAGGGATAGGACTCACCACCGGGCCAGGTGGGCCAGTCGTCGCCGCGCTTGCGGCGGCTGGCGTTCCCAAAGAACGGCCCAATCGAATCGTTGATTTCGGAGATATCGCCCTCGTCAGCACCGTAGTACGAAATGAACCGGTTCGGGTCAGTAGCGAACAGGTCCGGGTCGAGTTCGTAGAGCACCTCCGTTCGGAGCGACCAGTCGTCTGTCCGGACCAACTCCAGTGAGTCGGGATCAGGTACGTCTACGCCGGGAAGCTGGTCGTAAAACCCGGTAAACCAGAACTGGTTCCCTTCGGCGGCGATGAGTTTGTCGGCCTCCCCCAGTGCAGTCAGGATGTCCTCCTCGAATCCCCACCCGCCGACGATAGTTTCCGGGCTCGACTCGAGTCTGAGTTCGCCGACCGGTGCCATCGTCCCTGAAAAAGACCGGTCGGGTCCTGCCTTGGTTTCCCCCGACTCGGTGGCCTCACTCGAAACCCCAGAACAACCCGCGAGCGAGCCAGCGGTCAGCAGCGTGGCCCCGT
This sequence comes from Haloarcula sp. CGMCC 1.2071, assembly GCF_037078445.1. Classification (NCBI taxonomy): domain Archaea; kingdom Methanobacteriati; phylum Methanobacteriota; class Halobacteria; order Halobacteriales; family Haloarculaceae; genus Haloarcula; species Haloarcula sp. CGMCC 1.2071. The sequence goes on along the minus strand of NZ_JAYMGY010000005.1, from coordinate 117,997 downwards.
ACTTTACGCACTCTCTCCGCGTCGGCCACGTTTCGTCCGGATCTGTCTTCGCCATGGATTTTAGCCCAGCCTAAAGTAACAAATAGCCTTCGATTTTTAGCCCGTCCTAAAAACCACAGCAACCGAGCCACGCGGAACGAGTCGTGGCCGCGCACCCGGTGGGGCATCTCTAATCCGAGTTGCTTTTGTGCTAGGAGGGGCTCGATTAGCGGGGTATGAACGACTTACGCACTGGGTTGAGTTACGGCGACGTTCTTCTCGTCCCGAAGCGGTCACCGGTCGACAGTCGGAGCGACATCGACCTCTCGACACCCCTTACTCCGACCGTTGAACTGAACACACCGCTCGTCTCCGCCGCGATGGACACCGTCACGGAGGCAGACCTGGCAATCGAACTCGCGCGTTCGGGCGGGTTCGGGGTCCTGCACCGGTTCCTTACGCCCGAAGAACAGGCCGAGCAGGTAAAGCAGGTGAAAGCAGCGGACGAACAGGTCGGTGCGGCCGTCGGCATCAACGAAGATTACGTCGCACGGAGCGCTTCCGTGATTGGGGCCGGTGTCGATGCGCTCGTCGTCGACGTGGCCCACGGTCACCTCGACCGGACGCTCGATGCCGTCGAAACCCTCGCCGACGAATTCCCCGACACCGACATCATCGCCGGCAACGTCGCGACGCCCGCGGGCGTCGAAGACCTCGCCGCCGCCGGGGCCGACTGTGTCAAAGTCGGCATCGGGCCCGGATCACACTGCACCACCCGGAAAGTGGCGGGTGCCGGCGTCCCCCAGCTAACCGCCGTCGATGACTGTGCCACAGCCGCCGAGGACCTCGATGTCACTATCTGCGCGGACGGCGGGATTCGCACGTCCGGTGACGCGGTGAAGGCTTTGATGGCCGGGGCAGATACCGTGATGCTCGGGAGCCTCTTTGCCGGCACGGAGGAGGCCCCTGGTGCGGTCGTCGAAGTCGATGGCACGCGGTACAAGCGATCACGAGGGATGGCGACCACCGCCGCGGCCGAGGACCGTGATGACAAACAGAACAACGTCAGCGCCGACGAAGGAGTCGAAGCGCTGACACCGTACAAAGGCTCTGTCGGTGCCGTGGCCGAGGAGTTCTGTGCCGGCATCCGTTCCGGGCTCTCCTACTGTGGCGGGCACACCATCGCTGCGGCCCGCGACAAGGCGGAGTTCATCCGTGTCGCCCAGAGCGCGAAAGAACGCGAGGGGTTCCACACAGACCACGACTGGGAAGGGGTCAACGTGGAGAGTGAAGCGACGCAGGTCCGCGACGCCGGCACCGAAGCAACTGTCGACAGCGACGACTGAACTGATAGCAACGACTGGACAGGCTAGCTGCCTATCGAGGGCATCAAAAAGAGACGGTAAATCACTCCGTATCGCGTTCGAGTGTCGCCCGTCGCTGTTCGTATTCCTCGTCAGTCAGCTCTCCGCGGGCGTAGGCGAGCTTGAGTTCTTCGAACGCTTGGTCCGTGTCATTCTCACTGCCGACTACGGCCCTGTAAACGAGGTAACCACCGCCGATAATGGCGGCTAGGAACAGGAGTCGCATCACGATTCCGACGACGAACATCCAGCCCGGCATCGTTCCGCCGCCCCACATTCCACTTCCCCACATACCGCCCATCATCGGCCCGAACCCCATCATCCCGAAGCCCATGAAGACCATCGGAACGATGACGAAGGCACCAATGATGAGGAGCAGGATCGTGACCAGCCGTGTGTCGTCCGTAGTTTCAGGCATATATGTTCACTCCGTGGGTTCGCCTCTACTGTTACGTACGTGGTCATAGTTCAATGCGGTTGCGCCTTAGATTCATATGAATTCGCACCCCCATATTTTTGTTTCCACAGCTGAAGCCGGCTATAGGCACGATATCTTAAGGGAAACTGCAAAAGACGACCCCTACGATAGTACCGTTATGCAGGCCACGATGATCGACGGGGTGGTTGAAGCCCTCCGTATCGGTGTCGGATTCCTCTGGACAGCCGCGTGGGCGATCATCATGGGCCTCACGATTACGAGTCTCGTTCAGGTCTACGTCTCGAAAGAGCGAATGGCAGACGTGCTGGGCGACGGTGATCTGGCCGGCCTCACCAAAGCGACCGCGTTCGGGGCAGCGAGCAGTGGGTGCAGTTTCGGGGCCGTCGCCATCGGGAAGGGGTTGTTCAAGAAAGGTGCTCACGCGGTGAACTTCCTGGCGTTCATGTTCGCGTCGACGAACCTCATCGTCGAACTCGGGTTGATGATACTGATTCTGCTGGGCTGGGAGTTCCTCGTCGCCGAACTGCTCGGCGGCCTCATCCTCATCGCTGTCATGGCCGTCATCGTCCACTTCACACTCCCCGAGACCCTGTTCGACGAAGTGCGTACGACGCTCAACGAGCGTGACCGAGCGTCGGGCGCAACTGAGGACCCCACATGCGGGATGGAGGGCACAGACGAGTACACACTCACGACCGACGGCGGGGAGACGCTGCAGTTCTGCTCGGAGGGCTGTATGGAGACCTACCTGCAGACCACGTCCAGTCGCGGCGGGTGGCGCGAGGAGTTGCTGTCCTGGGGCGGCTGGTACAAGATCGGGAACCAGTACCGCAAGGAGTGGTCGATGATCTGGAAGGACGTCATCGCGGGCTTTCTCGTCTCCGGGTTCGTCATCGTCTTCGTCCCGCAGTGGGTGTGGAACACGCTGTTCGTCCAGGGTGATGGCCTGCTCGTAACCGCCGAGAACGCGATCATGGGCGTCGCCATCGCCGTCGTCAGCTTCGTCGGCAGTATGGGTAACGTCCCATTCGCCGTCGCACTCTGGGGCGGCGGCATCAGCTTCGCCGGCGTCATCGCGTTCGTCTACGCCGACCTCATCACGATCCCCGTGTTGAACGTCTACCGGAAGTACTACGGCTGGACGGTGATGCTGTACATCCTCGCCGTCTTCTTCGTGACGATGGCGTTCACCGGCTTCCTCATGGAACTGGTCTTCGACGCCCTCGGCGTCGTCCCGGACCTGGCCGGCGGGGAGACGGCGACCGAACAGACGTACTTCGAACTCAACTACACGTTTTACCTCAACCTCGTCGCCTTCGCGCTCTCTGGGTTTCTCCTGTACGTGTACCGCCGCGGCCTCGGTTCGCCCGGGCAGTACCGCGACCCGGTGTGTGGGATGCGGACCGACGAGGCGAAATCGAGCGCGTCCCACGAGGGGACGACGTATTATTTCTGCTCACAGACCTGCAGAGACGCCTTCGATTCGAACCCGGGCGCGTACGCCACCGGACACCCGATGGTGATGGAGGGACACGACCACTGACGGCTGTTTCGTCACAGCCGCCAACACCTGCTTCGGCGACGGCCAGTGTGTACACAGCAGTACCTTTAGACAGAAGTTGCGAGGCCTGGCTGTGTGGCGGATTTGAATTGCTGTCTTTAGGACCGCGACTACCCAGATTTAACCGTATTGTTGACCGTGTTACTCGTCGCCCCCGTCAGCTGCGGGGAGGTCGTCGTCTGTCTCCCCAGCACTCTGCAACAGGAGATCCGTACCGGCTGCGGCGACCATACCAACGCCAACCGCGCGCAACTGCCGGCGATACGCTGGCTTCACCTGCAACTCGGACGCATTGTCGAAGTTCTTCCCGATCATGGCTTTGATGAATTTGACACTTATCTGCGGGAAGAGCGCAGTCACGACGCCGTGGAAAAGTACGACTGCTGCACTGAGTTTGCGACTGTTTCGACTATCCAACATACGATTACCTACCCATCCGACAAGAATGACTATTGCGACTAATCCACCGCATTGAGAAACGTAGAAACTGTTTTATTGGTGAGTAGAGCGCGTCGACAACGCTTCACATGCCGTTCGAATTGGCCACCTGTACGACCGGTCTCCCACTGGTTCTACCCTGCCTTTCGCACTGTCACCGCCGAATGCTTGTACTCGGGAATCTCGGCGACGGGGTCGAGCGCATCGCCGGTCAGGGCGTTTGCGAGCGGGTCCAGATAGTGGAACGTACAGAACACGACCCCGGGTCGAATGGCCGCCGTCACGGCCGCCGGCACTGTCACGCTGCCGCGTTCGCTCTCGACGACGACAGTATCGCCGTCCTCGATATTCCGAGCGGCGGCATCGTCCGGGTGGATTTCGAGGACGTCTTCCCCGCGCATCCGCATGAGTGTCTCCGACCGCCGAGTGAGCGCGCCGCTGTTGAAGTGCTGGAGTGCGCGCCCGGTCGTGAGAACGAGTTGTTTCTCGGCAACGGCATCGGCCGGTGGCGACGGCGAGACTGGGACCAGCGGAGCGGTTTGCTCGCCAGAGGCGAACGTCTCCGTATGGAGCACGTCGGTGCCGGAATCGGCGTCCGCCGGGAACGGCCACCGCTGGTAGCTGTCACCGATACCGTCGTAACTCATGCCGGCGTACAGTGGGTTGACCCGCGTCAGCTCCTCGAACACCGCTTCCGGGCCGTCGTAGTCGAACGCATCCGACTGGCCGACCAGCCGCCGGCCGAGGTCCGTGAGGATATCTAGGTCACGGCGGGCGTTCTCGGGCAGGTCAGCGTTCGGTCGCATCCGCATCACTCGCCGGTCCGTGTTGGTCACGGTCCCCGCTTTCTCCGCCCAACTGCTCCCCGGAAGCACGACGTCGGCGTGGTCGACGGTCGCTGTTTCGAAGAGGTCGATGACGACACAGAAATCGAGCTCGTCGAAACCGGCCCTGACAGAACTGGCGTTCGGTTCCGTGACGGCCGGGTTCTCGCCGAACACGACCGCAGCCTTGACGGCGTCACCGAACTGGTGTGTCGCAGTGGTCTCCGTCAGGCCGGGTTCGTTCGGCGGCTCGACGCCCCACTCGTCGGCGACACGCTGTCGGGATTCCGGGTCCGTGACGGGTTCGTAGCCGGGGAGCACGTTGGGAAGCGCGCCGACGTCGCCGGCTCCCTGGACGTTGTTCTGGCCGCGGAGCGGGTTCACGCCGGTTCCCGGGCGACCGACGTTCCCGGTCAGCAGCGCGAGGTTCAACAGCGCGTGCACGTTGTCGGTCCCGGACGTGTGCTGGCTCATCCCCATTCCGGTGACGATTGCCGCTGTATCGGCCTCGGCGTATGCTCGGGCCGCCTCCCGGACGCTTTCCGGTGCAACACCGGCTGCGTCGGCACCCGATTCGATGTCGGCATCGTCGAGATGTGCTGTCAGATCTGTATAGCCAGTCGTTCGCTCCTTGATGAACGACTCGTCGACGAGTCCCTCCTCGAGAACGACTTTGGCCATCGAATTGAGGAGCTGGATGTCGTATCCGGGACGGACGTCGAGGTGGATGTCGGCGGCGTCGGTCGTGTCCGTCTCGCGCGGGTCGATATGGATGAGTGTGGCTCCGTTGCGAATCGCCGGCAAGAAGTACGACCGGAAAATGACGGGATGCTGTTCGGCTGGATTCGCACCGGTGACGAGTAGACAGTCGGTTTCGGCCAGGTCATCGAGCGTGTTCGTCATCGCCCCGGCACCGAGGCGCTCGCTCATCGCGGCGACCGTCGAGGAATGACAGAGGCGAGCGCAGTTGTCGACGTTGTTGGTGCCGAGCATCCGGGCAATCTTCTGGAAGACGTAGTTCTCCTCGTTCGTACAGTTCGATGACGCGAAGAACTCGACGGCGTCTGGCCCGTGCTGGTCGATGATTTCCGAGAGTTCAGCAGCGACGCGACTCAGGGCAGTTTCCCAGGGAGCAGTGACGAAGTGACCGCCCTCACGGACAAGCGGCTCCGTCAGCCGGTCCTCATGCGCAACTACGTCGAATGCGGCCACGCCTTTCGGACAGACCTCACCACTCGTATTCACCGGCCCCGCTGTTCCGGTTGCTTTGCCGTTGCCCGCGTACTCTATCGTACAGCCGACGCCACAGTAGGGACAGACTGTCTGCTCGGCCCGGGGGTTTTGATCCTGACTGTCACTCATTACTCTTTCGAACAAACGGAACGCAGATACAAGTAGCCGACCGGTAAAACCTGTGCGGGTTTATAGAGATTCGAGGCGAATACACCCGCCTTCCCGTGAGGGACGAGTGTTCCGACCGCTAGTCGGAACCGAGGACTAAACAGGCGGGTGATGAAGCCGACACTCCGATGACCAAACCCCCAGCTACACCACGTCTGGATATTCAACGCCAACCGCAATATTTACAATTTAGACTGTTATAACCGCTTATAGAGCCGTTCCAAACGATGCTGGAAGTTCACCGCACCCACCAAGCGAAAATCTGCAACCACTCACAGGTTGGAGAGTCGCTTGACCGGCATGGGTGGAGTGCCAGCAAACTCTGGAACGTCGCCAACTATCACGCCCGCAACGTCTGGGACGAAACCGGCGAGATTCCCGACCATGAAGACTTGAAACGCGAGTTGAAAGACCACATCAAATACAATGGGCTGCATAGCCAGTCCAGTCAGCGAGTTCTTGAGGAGCTTGCTGAAAGCTTTCACTCGTGGTATCAGAAACGCAAGTCCGATGACCGTGCGAACCCGCCGGGGTACCGCAAACGCAACTACTACGACCAAGACGGCAACCGTGTTCACGAAGAACACCCGCGTTCCACCGTGACATGGAAGCAGAACGGGTTCAAGCACGACAAGAAACACAACAAGATTCGCCTGTCGAAAGGCGCGAATCACAAAGAACACCCGAAAGCGTGGGAGTATATGCTGGTCGAATACGAAACCCGGCCTGACGCGACTGTTGAGAACGTCCAACAGGTGCGTGCCGTCTACAACCGTGCGAAAGGTCAGTGGGAGCTTCACATCGTCTGCAAAGACGAGATTGAACCCCCAGACGCTCCCGGTGATGAAACCGCTGGCATCGACCTCGGCATCTGCAATTTCGCCGCCGTAGCCTACAGTACCGAAGAAGCCGACCTGTATCCGGGCAACCGTCTGAAACAAGACGGGTACTACTTCCCGAAAGAAATCGCCAAGTGCGACGACTCAGGCGGCAAGCGAGCAACCCGACTCCATACGAAATGGAGTGAACGCCGCAGCCACTTCTTCCACAGTCTCGCCAAGCACATCGTTGAGCGGTGTGTTGAGAAACAGGTTGGCCGAATCAATGTTGGTGACTTGGAAGGAGTGCGTGAAGACGGCGATGGCGAGGCGAAAAACTGGGGTCGGCACGGCAACCTCGACTTGCACGGCTGGGCGTTCGACCGCTTCACTTCGATTCTCACGTACAAGGCGAAAGTGGAAGGTATCGAAGTGAACGAAGTGGACGAACGCGATACCAGTAAGACGTGTTGCGTGTGCGGGAAAACAGATGAGAATCAGCGTGTTGAACGTGGTCTGTACGTGTGCGAGGAACACGATGATGCGTTCAACGCGGATGTGAATGGGGCGGAGAACATCCGTCTCGAGATAAACAGCGACGATGAAAGTAACTCCGAGTCTTCCGGGCAGTTGTCCGGGGATAGGTGTACCGGCTGGTTGGCACAGCCTTCAGTCTACCTGTACGACCTCTCCTGCGGATTCCAACCGCAGACAGAGGTGGTGGACTGTAGATCTTAATATCCCCACGCTTGGGATTCCTCCGCGTTCACGCGGAGGAGGATGTCAATAGTGTGTCAATAACCTCCGTTTTGGAACAGTGCTAGACCCGTTTTCGGGCTGTCGCAGCTGACCGTGCTTGCGGGTGCGCCGCCAGTTTCGAGAGGCGCACCAAACACTGTAATGGGACATCGGTCGTAGGGCCGGTAGATGCGACCAGCCCTGACGACCGTGCAAGTCTTCGCGCTACTCGCGGTAGTCCTCTGCTCACTGGTTTTCGCCGCGTCGTTCGCTGTCGATATCAGCAGCGCCCGACCTGAACCAGTACCGTTCGATAACACCGTCCAACGTGGGATCACGATGGCCGACGAACAGATCGCACGGAACCAGAGCATTAGCGTCCCGAAAGTAGAGGTCTTCTACTCGCAGTACCGCTACGTCGTCGGCTACGTCGGCCTCGACCAGGCTGTGACCGCGCTCACGGAACCGGGGCACGAGCAGCAGTTCGGCTATCCGCTCGCGGTGTACGTTTCCGACTACAGTGACAGGCCGGTCAGGTGCGGCGACGACGGCTCTCTCCGGACCGCCACACCGCCGGACTGGGTCGAAGCCAATCAGGCCCACTACGTCGTCGATGGGTCGGCGAGGGTCCCGTCCGGTCCGGCGGTTGTGCCGTTCGCCGACCGTGACGACGCCGCGGCGTTTGCCGACAAATGTGGCGGACGAACCATCGACTGGGAGACCCTCAAGACCCAGTCGTTCGACCTCGAACAAGCGGGGGCGATCCGAAACCAGGTCGGTCCGCGGCGGAACGATGCGGATGCCAGTGTGCAGGCGGCGCGAGAACGCCGAAACCGGCCTGTTTCGGTCGAAGTCGGAACCGATGCTCAGACGATACAGGGAGCCGTCGACGCGGCACCGCCGAACACGACGGTCGTTGTCCCAGCTGGCACCTACGACGAGCGGGTGACGATAGACAAGCCGCTCACCCTCAGCGGTCCCGGGGCGACGCTCGACGGCGGCGGGAACGGGACGGTCGTGACAGTGACTTCCGACCGGGTCGGTGTCACCGGGTTCGACATCGTCGGTGTCGGAAACAAGACGGTCGGCGACCCGACGAACGCCAGCGATAGCGCCTGGGACGCAACCGTGACGACCGCCTACGGCAACAGCGACGCCGCCGTTACCGGGCGCAACGCGTCCGGACTGTACGTTGCGAACGTCAGCGTCGAGACGCCCGCCAGCGGCGTCGTTCTGCGGCGGACCCCCGGTGCGGTCGTCGAGAACGTCACGGTCAACGGGACGGCAGACTGGCAAGACGGGTTCATGGGCGTCATCGGGATGCACGGGCCGATTGTCGTGCAGGATTCGGTGTTCAACGGTGGGCGTGACGGCGTGTACCTCCACCGGGCCGACGGGACCGCTGTCCGGAACAACACGTTCAGGGACAATCGCTTCGGCGTCCACCTGATGTACACCTCCCGGTCGCTCGTTGCGGACAACGTCGCCCGGGGGGAGGAGTACGCCGGCGTCGTCGTCATGACGAACCCCGTGGCGAACGCCATCGTCGGGAACGACGTGCGCCACTCCGGCAGCGGCGTCATGTTAGCCGGCTCCCGGAGCTATATTGCGCACAACGTGGTAGTCGACACCGACCAAGCGATGTCGACAAACGCCGACCGGTCCCTGTACGAGCACAACGTCCTCTACGGGAACGACATCGGCGTGCGAGCATCGACGGTCGTCCCGTCGAACATCGTCACCGAGAACGATTTCATCGCGAACGACCGTCACGCGGTCTCGGGACCGGGGCCGCAACGCGTGTACACGCACGAAGGCAGGGGGAACTACTGGAGCGGTGCGTACGACCTCACTGGGGGGGCTGGCCCGGTGTTGGTCCAGTCCTACTCGCCTACCGACTCCGTCGACCGTCGCCTCCACCAGACCGACGCTGCGGTCGTCCTCAGGTCGGCACCGAGTGTCCGGGGTCTCCGGGCACTCCGCGGAACCACGCCCGGCTTCCGCCGGGGAAGCATCGTCGACAGGGCACCCCTGACAGACCCTGCTAACCCCGAGGCCGTCAGGCATCTTCGAAACGAGACCTCGATGGAGGGGGCAGCATGACTGGCGAGACGTACCTCACGGCGGACGAGGTCACGAAGAAGTACGGCGACGTGACAGCCGTTTCAGAGGTCTCACTCGACGTGCCGTCCGACGCCGTGACCGGGTTCATCGGCCCGAACGGGTCCGGGAAATCGACGCTCCTGCGCGTGCTTCTGGGCGTCGAGCGACCGACCAGCGGCACCGTCTCGTACAGCGGGCCTGAGGCCGAACGCCAGCTGGGCTACCTGCCACAGCGGCCGACCTTCCGGCCGGGCTTTAGCGTCCGGGAGACCGCCGCGTTCTACGCGGACCTCGTCGACGACGACCCGGACCGGCTCCTGGAACGTGTCGGCCTCGAAGAAGTGGCCGGCCGTCCCGTGTCCGGGCTCTCCGGGGGGATGACGCGCCTCCTGGGAATCGCACAGGCACTGGCCGGTGACCCACCCATCGTGATGCTCGACGAACCGGCAAGCGGTCTCGACCCGGCGATGAGTCGGCTGATATTCGATATCATTGAATCGATTGCCGACGCCGGTCGCGCCGTGGTTCTCTGCTCACACGAACTACCGCTAGTCGAGGCGACGGCCGACCGACTCGTAGTGCTCGAATCCGGCCGCCTCGTTCGGACCGGGTCGGTCGAATCCCTGCGGGAACAGACCGGGGGGCCGCTCCACGAGACGTTCACGGCGCTTCTGGATCAGGACAGAGCTGCTATCGCCGCTCCGGGGGGTGAGCAGTCATGATGAACGGAAACCGATTCTGGACGGTCTTCGTGCGAGAGGTCCGGAGTGCGGTCAGGACACGCACCTATCTCGTGCTCGGACTGGTCACGGGGATTGTCCTGTTCGGCCTCGCCTACGCCGGGGGCGGCCCCGCTGGCGGCTACGTTCCAACCGTCGTCGATACGCTCGTCGCCGTCGAAGTACTCGTGCCGACGCTTGCCTTCGCGGTCGGCTATCGCGCGATAGCCGACCCCGCCGTCCGGGGTGAACTCGATATCCTCGACACCTACCCGCTCTCGACGTGGTCGTACGTCGGGGGGGTGTACGCGGGTCGTGCCCTCCTGTTGCTCACCATTGTCGTCGTCCCGCTGCTGGCGCTGGGCGTCAACGTGGCGACGACCGCGGGACCGGAGACAACGGTGTTTGCGAGCCATCGCGGCGTCGACTCGCCGTTCCTGTTCATCCGGTTCGTGGCGTTGACGGTCCTGTACGCGCTCACGTCCCTGACTATCGCGTTCCTGCTGTCGGCGCTCGCCCGAAGCCGGGGCCGAGCACTCGTGCTCGCACTCGCCGGGCTGCTTGTCCTCACCGTCGGCAGTGACCTCGCGGTGTTTGCAGCGCTCGACACCGGCGTCACGACGGGCACACTCGGCGGCGCGCTCGCCATGACTCCGGCGGGCGCGTATCGCGGACTCGTGTTCGATCAGGTCCTGTACGTCGCTGTTCCGGGCCGGTCAGCGTTCGTCCCGACGTGGGTCGCCGCCCTCTCGCTCCTGTTCTGGTGGGGACTCACGTTCGTAGGGGCGATGCTTGCGACGGATGCGGCCTGATTTCAGCCGTCGTCCGTTGCGGCCGCGAGTCCGCCGTCGACCAGCCGCGTGAACCGGTCGATGAGACGGTCCGTGAGCGATGGACGGACTGCAGCGAGCAGCCGCCGTGTCTCGTCAGGGTCGGTCAGGGCCACGACGACACGCCCCCGTTCGCCGTACGACTTTTCGAGTATCCCCGCGTCGGCCAGTGTCGAAACGTGCCAGGAAACCGTACTCCGGGCGACTCCCAGCCGGTCGGTCAGTTCGTCTGCCGACAGGGACTCTGCTTCAAGCAGATGCAGGAGAAGCGTCCGCGCAGTTTCGCGCCGGGCAAACGCGAGTACACGTCGCTCCCAGGGATCGTACTCCCGGCTGTAATAGTGCGTCTTGCCCTGAATCTCCTCGGCGACGACGTCGCCGGTGCGGCGTAGTTTCCGCAGGTGATACTGTGCCTGCCCAGTCGCGATATCGAGATCTGCCGCAAGCGCGTTGAAATGGACTCCCGGTTTGGACTCGACGTGGGAACGCACTTGCTCAGTAACCGTGGACATAGTCTTCAGTACGGCTTTCCAGCCACCGGGACAACAGGGTATCGGACGTTCTCACTGCGCGGGAACCCGCTTACATCCCGCCCACCAGTTCTCGCGTTATGTCCTCGGCAGGGAGGGTCTGGCCGCCGTACTCCTCGGCGAACGACTCGGCGTCCGCGCTGTCGCTGAACGGGACGATGGCGGTCCCCATCGACCCCTCTATCTCCGAATTCGCGACGACTGTGAGCTCTTCAGTCGAAGCGAACGCCTCTGACTCCAAGTGCCGGGAGATGATGGTCTTGCCCCCATCAGTCCGGACATCGTAGTCGGTTGCACTGTAGTCGGTCAGGAACGTCTCCGCGGGCGTCCACCCCGACTGTTCTTTGGCGAACCGGTGGCGATACGTGCAGGTCGTACTGCAGAACCGTGCTGGCGGGTCGTGCCCCTCGGGCGTGTTGTCCTGATAGTACGTTTGGCCGACTGGACCCGGGTGCTGGTCGATGACCATCCCACACTGGTCACAGTTCTGTCCGCTCTCGATGGCGACCGGTTTCATCTCTTCACTGGTCCCCAGACACCCCGAGAGCGACACGACTGTCGCGGTCCCGACGATGAAGTGCCGGCGTGTCAGGGCTGGTGCATAGTCAGACATACTAGATAGTACACTAGACGACACCAAATGGTTCGTGGTGCGAGCGTCGAAACGCCGGTCAGTCGGGGACGCTCGGCGGCGCGACCGAATAGATCGCACTCAGCACCAGCAGCGCGATGAGGAAGTCGAACCCGTGTTCGGTGAGGTGATGTACTACCATCGGGACAGCCCCGAGTACAGTCCCGATGCCGACCACGGACCGAAGGACCAGCAACCCGATAGCGACAGTCAACAGAACGTACGGCCGCGACCGGCGTCGGTGTGTACTGGCCGCCGCGACGAAAAACAGCGCCAGCGTTCCGAGCGTAGCGAGTCCCAGCACGGCGATCAACATTGCGGATTGACCGGGACTAATCCAGTCAGCCGTCGGTTGGAGCATCGCTCAGATCATAGATCAGACGGTGACACTGGAATCGGTTTCGGTCGCAGTCGTTGCTGCGCCTGACTCTTACGCCGAGGTGAGTGCTCTGAGACAGTTCCGCCGGTGTATGCCCGTTTGAAAGGGTCTCTGTGTCACTCTCTCAGGTAGCCACCAGCACCGGTCGTCCCGCGTTCTGGACGACTCGGTCGGTCACGCTTCCCATTTGACCAGTTTTCGTGTGAGAATGGCCGTGGTATCCGAGCACGATCAGGTCAGCGTCGACCTCGTCGGCATAGCTGATGATCTCCACGTACGGTTTCCCGTGACAGCAGCGAGTGGTGACCTCGACGCCGAGCGCGTCACCCCTCTCGGCGACCTCTGCGAGTTCATCGTTCCCCCATTCCTCGATTTCGATGGTCTCCAGTTCCATACTACTGAGGGCTGGCTCGGCGTGTCGGTCCGTATCGACAACAAAGACGGCGTGAAGCTCGGCACCGTGTTGCTCGGCCTGTTCGAGCGCGTGTGTCGCTGCGCGGTTCGCGTCAGCACTGCCGTCGGTCGCGACCACAATCGTGTCGTACATACTAAAAGAATGCACCGCTTCCTATTTCAATCCGCTGACCATTATCACAAGCTAATAATCTATTGTTGTATTGGGAACCCGTCCACATATCGATCCGTTCGATTTTCGGAGGTGGCGCGTATCGTATTTACAACGGCTAAACCGCCATTTCCTCCCCAAGTCGGTGGCAATCACGGTTCGATGTTCTCCCGGAAGTCGGGTGCCAGTCCGGTCTGTCGGATACCGGCAAGGTCCGTTATCTCGAACTCGTAGAGTGCGACCCCGCCGGAGGTGGTGGCCGTCTGGAGCGTGTTGGGTCGCCAGGCGTTCTGTGTCATCGCCGTGATATCCGACCATTCGTCCTCAGGCACACTGCTGATATCGCCGGCAAGCATCACGCTCTGCCACTCGAACGCCGTGTCGATGTCGTAGACGAGAAACCGGCCACGGCCGGCTCGCTCAGTCAGTTCCGCTTTCCGACTCGATTCGCCGAGGAGATAGGTGAAATAGAGGCAGGCTCCGTCGTCGAAGCCGTACGATAACGGCAGCAGATACGGGACATCCGCCGTCGGAAGCCCCAAGACTCCGGTCGAGTGTGTGGCGAGGAATTCCCGAATCGCTTCGTCGTCCATCTGTTCGAGTCCGTACTCTTCTAATTGGTCGATTGTCATAGGTCGCGTCTGATCATCCGGTTACGTATCACGAATGCAACCCCACGCTAAAAAAAGTAGAGCGGACTTCTCAGAGGGAGTGGCTGTTCACAATACGGCACAGATACTGTTATATCGCCGAAGTCGGCCGATACTCGTCGGACGGTAGTACGTATGCCCGCTGGTTTTCAGCCAGTGAGAAGTCCCACCGGACGCTATATTGTTGCACTACCAACACGAATACATGGACTTCGATGAGTTCACCGGCGAGATACAGCACAGGCTTGAACTACCCGGTACTGGTGAGGCCGTTCGGGCGACCCGCGCGACACTGCTACCCCTGGGACAGCGCATTCCCGCGGAGAACGCCGCGGACTTCGCTGCCTCCCTCCCGATGGAAATCAAGTGGTATATGACCGGCGCCGTCCGCGACCACGGGCAGCGGTTTGACTGGACGGAGTTCGTCGACCGTGTCGCCGAAATAGAAGGGGTTGAACCGTCGGACGCAGCGTACCACGCACGCGTCGTTGTTGACCTGATGCATACGGCGGTCCCGGCCGCCGATTTTCAGGACCTCCGCGGCCAACTCCCCGAAAGTGCGGACGAGGAAAACTGGCGCGAACTCTTCAGCATAGTCGATGCCGGTGGCTGGGGCGAGGCGGAAGAGGTGCAAACCGGCGGTGGTCCACAAAAGTCTGCTGAAGCCCCTCAGTGGGACAGTCAGTAGCAGCTCTCATATCGGTTTCAAACGAATATATCTTGACACAATCTGGTAATAACTGTACGATTGTTACGCCTTCCCCTCATACTTTGGGAGGTGTACCGACGAGAACTGCTGGCAACGCAGTCTAACTATTCGAGACGCCGATCTCAGCCGCCGGATTTCTAATAGCGTGAGAATCGCGACTACAGTTTATTTACTGACAGCAACAATTCGTAAACACAGCAATGTTCGATTCAATTCTGGTCCCGACTGACGGCAGCGAACACGCGACCCGGGCCGCCGAGCACGGGGCAGCGCTGGCCCGTGCGTTCGGCGCGAGCCTGCACGTCATCGCTGTCATCGACACGCGAACAGCAGGCGGGCCGTTCAGCGGCGACGATCTCGAAGACGAGACACTCGACCGCATGACGGCCGACGCCGAAGAAACAGTCGCGGCTATCACGGACGCGGTGGACGCCGCCGGAGCGATTCAGACGACTATCCGCAAGGGAGATCCAGTTGACGAGATTTGCGCATACCGCGACGACCATGACGTGGACCTGATTGCGATGGGAACGCACGGCCGCACAGGCGTCGGGCGATATCTCGCCGGGAGCGTGACAGAGAGCGTCGTTCGGCAGGCCGACGTCCCTGTTCTCACTGTCCGTGCAACCGACCGAAGTCGCGACACCGCTCCCTACGACGATATCCTCGTCCCGACGGACGGAAGCACACCTGCAGCGGCCGCAGTTGAGCCCGCATGCGAGATTGCGGCGCAGTTCGACGCCCGCGTTCACGCACTGAACGTCGTCAACCTCAGCAATATCGCAACCGGCTCCGAATACACGCTACCGAAAGACCTGATCGAGTCCCTGGAGTCCCAAGGGGAGAAAGTGACAGAGCGGATTGCGGCACGAGCACGCGAATCCGGAGTGGAAACTGTCACACGGGTCGTCAGTGGATTCCCGGCGGCAGATATTCTTGAGTACGCTGACGAGAACGGCATCGATCTGATCGCCATGGGGACGGCCGGTCGGACCGGTCTCAACCGGTTCCTCGTGGGAAGCACGACAGAACGGATCATCAGACACGCCGATATGCCTGTACTCGCAGTCAACGCCCGAGACCAGCGCGGTGACGAGGCCTGAAGACAGGAACGCGTCTTCCTGTCTGTCAGCGTCTGATTGGGTGCGCCCGTGTCCCCGGCGAGGCGGCAGTCAGACCGACACGACCATGCACTTATTACTGTTCCTGTCGTGACACTACCCATGGCTGCGGACAACCCGGTTACGATGACGGACGAGGAACGGGACGCGTTTCTGGACAACGGGGGGACGGGCGTCCTCTCGCTCGCCGCCGGCGACGCGCCGCCGCATTCAGTCCCGGTTTCGTACGGGTACGACGCGCCTACCACCACATTCTACTTCCGGCTAGCGGTCGGTGTAGAGCGGTCGAAGAGAGAACTCGACGACCGCGCGGCGACGTTCGTGACTTATCACGAGACGGATGCGGGATGGCAAAGCGTAGTCGCGAGCGGTCGGCTCGAAGATGTCGAACAGGAGGGGATCGAGACGGAAACACTGGAAGGACTGGAACACGTCGATATGCCCATGGTCGACATCTTCGAACGCCCCCTCCGCGAGGTGGACTTCGAGTTCTACCGCCTCGTACCGGATGAGCTAACCGGACGGACCGAATCCTAGGGCGGACGGTTCTCCGCAGTACCGACTCGAAGAAGAACCGCTGTACTGAATAGGCGAACTCATATCAACATAGCGGTAGAGTACCCTCCATGTCCGAAGCCGCCCACACACAATCGACTGCCGACGCTCTTTCGGGGCTCGACAGCGAATCTGATGGGCTGTCGGCGTCGGAAGCCCGAACGCGGCGTGACAGACACGGCGAGAACGAGATAACGCAGGGGAGCAAACGGACACCACTCGACATCGCTATCGCCCAGTTCGATAGCGCCCTTATCTGGGTTCTCGTTGCGGCCGCGATACTGTCCGTGTGGGCGGGACACGCTGTCGACGCAGTCCTGATAGCCGTGATCGTGGTCGGGAACGGCCTGTTCGGCTTCGTCCAGGACTACCGCGCAGAGGGGACGCTCGAATCCTTGCGGGAACTGACCGCCCCAACCGCGACAGTCAGACGCGATGGGCAGTCCGTCGAGGTCGACGCGACCGAACTCGTTCCGGGCGACGTTATCGAACTGGAAAGCGGCGACGTCGTTCCGGCCGACGGTCGACTGATCGGCTGTCAGTCCCTGGAGGTCGACGAAGCGGCGCTCACTGGAGAGAGCACGCCGGTCTCGAAGGGAACCGACCCGGTGGACCTCGACGCACCGCTCGCGGAGCGAGAACCGATGGTGTACAAGGGCACCAACGTCACGCGCGGTTCGGGCGTTGCCGTCCTCACGGCGACCGGGATGGACACTGAGGTCGGCGCCATAGCCCGCCAACTCGCAGGAACGGAGGAGACTGACACACCACTGCAGACGGAACTCGACACGTTAGGCCGGACACTCGGCATCGGCGTGATGGTACTTGCTGCCCTCGTGGTTCCACTCCTCGTCTTCCGGGGGACCGAACTGGTCCAGGCGGCACTCACCGCGATTTCGCTCGCTGTGGCCGCGGTTCCCGAAGGCCTCCCAGCGGTGGTGACGCTCACGCTGGCCCTCGGTGTCCGGAAAATGGCCGACGAGAACGCTCTCGTGCGGCGCCTGCCCGCCGTCGAGGCGCTGGGGTCCGTCGATGTCATCTGTACGGACAAGACCGGGACACTGACCGAGGGGCGAATGTCCGTCAGCCGCATCTGGGTCAACGACTCTGTTGTCGACAGTGACGAGATGGACGGGGAAGCCCTGTCGGACCGCGTTGCCACGGTGCTCCGCGCCGGGACACTGTGTAGCGATGCGACGCTCGAAGCGGGGGACCCGACGGAGCAGGCCATCGTCATGGCGGCTGACGAGTCCGGAATCGACGTCGAACGCCTCCGCGAAGAGCACCCGAGAACGGACGAGATTCCGTTCTCGTCGGAGCGCAAGTGGATGGGCACTGTTCACGATGACACGGTCTACGTAAAAGGCGCACCCGAAGTAATCCTCTCGAAGTGCTCCCGCGTCCTCACCGATACCGGCCCGGCGGACCTGACGCCCGACAGAGCCGAGCAGATCAGAGAGCAGGTCGGTGCGTTCGCTGACGACGCGCTCAGGGTGCTCGCAGTGGCGTACACGGAAGATCCCACCGTGGTAGAACGGAACGACACAACTGGCGAGGCCGACGATGTCAGTGCCGACCTGATCTTCGCCGGGTTGGTCGGCATGATCGACCCGGCCCGCGAGGAGGTCGCCGACGCGATTGCGGCGACCGAGCGTGCAGGTGTGGCCGTGAAGATGGTAACTGGCGACAACGTCCGGACCGCCGCGGCCATCGCCGGAGAACTCGGTCTGGGGCAGCGCGTGATGGAAGGCCGCGACGTCGAGGAATGCTCCGAGGAAGCGCTCCGCGACCGCGTCGAGTCGGTCGACGTGTTCGCACGCACGTCTCCGGAGCACAAGGTCCGGATTCTGCAGGCGCTACAGGCGAACGGGCACACCGTCGCAATGACGGGCGACGGGGTCAACGACGCACCGGCGCTGAAAAACGCCGACATCGGCGTCGCGATGGGCGTCCGCGGGACTGACGTGGCCAAACAGGCCAGCGATGTTATCCTGCTGGATGATAACTACGCGACAATCGAGCGGGCAATCGAGCGGGGACGGGCGATCTTCGACAACGTCTGGAAGTTCGTCGGGTATCTGCTGAGTGCCAACGTGGCCGAAGTCGCCATCGTCTTTATCGCCTCGCTCTTTGGCTACCTCGTCCTGCCGGCGGTCCAGTTGCTGTGGATTAATCTACTGACCGATGGTCTGCCAGCGCTTGCGCTCGGGGCCGACCCCAAAAGCGATGACGTGATGCAGCGACCGCCCAGAGACCCGGATCGCGGCATCGTCGACCACGATATGCTCGCGCTCATCGGGGGTACAGGCGTCATCTCGACAACTGTGATGCTCGGCCTGCTACTGGTCACGCTTGCCGGCGCACCCGCAGTCACGCCGTACGCGATGACGATGATATTCACCGGGTTCGTGTTCCTCGAATTCGAGAAGCTGTACGTGATCCGCTGGCTCCGCGAGACACCGACGCTGTCGAATCGGTGGCTGGCGTCCGCAGTAGGCGGGTCGATACTCCTGCAACTCGCCGTGCTGTACACCCCCCTCAACGTCTACTTCGGGACGGTCCCGCTCAGACTCACTGATTGGGGGTTGATTGGCGGCATCCTCTTACTCGCCTTGCCACTGTACCTCGCTGTCGCCAGCGGTGTGAAACGCCTGTGACGCTCCGATCCGGTAGTACCGGCCGTTCGGTCTGGGTTTCCACATCTCGTTGCCGATTCCGCCAGGCGTGCGCCTGCAGACGGAGACCGGGCGGCCCTTTGCCCCGGAGTGATTGGCTATCGTTGGGCCGCTCCTCTCGAAAAGCCGTCTACCGTACCGCTCTCAATCCAGTTGTCCGCTGAGCACTTTGGCGGCGACCAGCACCGGGTCCCAGACGGGGCTGAACGGCGGCGCGTACGCCAGGTCCAGCCGTTCGAGTTCGTCGATGGTCATGTCCCCCTCGATGGCCGTCGCGAGCGTGTCGATACGTATCGCCGCCCGGTCTTCCCCGACGATTGCGCCGCCCAGCAGGCGACCGCTCTCCCGGTCGGCGACGAGCGTCACGTCGGTGTCGTCGCCGCCGGGGTAGTACCCCGACCGGGAGCCGGCCGTGACTGTCTTCGACACCGGGTCGAAGCCGGCGGCGCTGGCCTGCTCGTGGTCGAGGAGGCCGACGCGACCGCATTCGAGGTCGAACGCCTTCACGACGGCTGTCCCGGCGATGTTTCCGACGGGCGAGGGGTCGCCGGCGACGGTCTGCCCGATTGCGCGACCGGCCCGGTTCGCGGTCAGTCCGAGCGGGACCCAGTCAGGCTCGCCAGTCACGGCATGGTTGTCCTCGGCGCAGTCTCCGGCGGCGTAGACGCCGTCGACGCTCGTCGCACCGTACTCGTCGACCGCTATCGCACCGGAGGCCCCGAGTTCGACCGGTGTGTCTTCGACGATGGCGGTGTTCGGCTTGATGCCGATACCGACAAGCGCGAGGTCTACGTCGGTGATACCGCCGTCGTGAGCGACCGACGCGACGCGCCCGCCCTCGTCGCCGACGAGTTCCTCGACGGCGGTGTTTAGATGCAGTGTCACGCCCTGTTCCCGGAGGTGATCGGCAACGCGCTCGCCAACTGCTTCCCCAAACGGCGGCAGGAGGTGGCCTGACCGCTGGAAGAGATGGGTCTCGACGTTGTGGGCTCGGAACGCTTCGGCCATCTCCACGCCGACGTAGCCGCCGCCGACGATAGCGACTCGCTCCGGTGGCTCCCAGTCGGCGTACTTCTCGACGAGTGCTGTATCGACGTACTCGATACTCGTATCGACGGCGGAGTCGCCCGGCTCAGAAAGCGCGGTGCGGACCGCGGCGGCCGAATCGAGACCGTGCATCGTGAACGCGCCGTCGAGTTCCGCCCCCGGTATCGGCCCGGTCACCGCGTGTGCGCCCGTCGCGACCAGCAGGTCGCTGTATGGCTGGCTGAACGTCCCACCGTCGTGGGCGACGGTGACCGTTTCTGCGTCGGTGTCCACGCCGACGACTTCGTGGTTTCGGCGGAGGTCGATACCGCGCTCAGACGCCTTCTCGGGCGACAGCGAGAGAAGTTCCGTCAGCCGCTCGACAGTTCCTTTCACGTAGTAGGGCGTCCCGCAGTGGGCATAGGATACCCACTCCCCTTTCTCGAAGACAATCACGTCACGGTCCGGTGCCTCACGGGTGAACTTGCTCGCGGCGCTCAGTCCGGCCGCGTCGCCACCGATGACTACGAACGGGTCCGTCATACAGACCCTCGTATCGCTGCGGTACTAATGATTGCGTGAGGGTCGGGTAACTGCGTGGGCTACTGGAAGCGATTGTGTCCGGGACGGATTCGAACCAGCCAGTCGGTCTGTCCCCTCTCCATGGTCGACCGTCACCAGCATCTGCGGCTGAACGTGGTTGAGGACATGCTGAGCCAACTTTCACACGACTCCAAGACCACTGGCGACCAGTCTGAAGCCGATAATCGATAGTAAGGCTAGCACGGCGGCTCGACGGACCCGGTCACTGACAGCGGTCCTGAGTCGCTTCCCGACTGCGACACCGGCAACGGCCGGCACGGCTGCGAGAACGGACGTTCCAGCGACAACCGCGCTGGGATAGAGCCCGAAGACGCCGGCAAAAGCGACCCGCGTGACGCTAAGTCCCAGAAACACCAGCGCGACGACGCCGACGAACACGCTGTGCGAGAGGTCGAAACTCCGGAGATACGCGACGAGCTGGACGCCGACGTTCGTTCCGCCGAACAGCGCCCCCGAAACGCCGCCGATGCCGACCATCGCAAGCGGTGTCTTCCCGAGGTCGCTGTTGCCCACTGACACCCATCCGGGAAGCGGCACCCGCTGCTGGGCGGTCGCCACAAACCCCAGGGTCAGCAGGCCGAGTCCGACACGGAGCGGCGCTTCCGGGAGCCTGTCGAGTACAGCCATCCCGACAACGGTCCCGACCAGCGCCGCAGCGATGAGCGGTCCGAACCGCTGGCTACAGGTACGCAGTTCACGCCGTGAGAGGTCCCGAACCAGTGAAACGTTGACTGCGAGGATAGGGAGAATCATGAACACGACGGCGGTCGCCGGGTCGATGACCGTCGCAAGCGCCATCGTCCCGACGACGGCGAAGCCGAAGCCAGCAAGTCCGTTTGTCGCCCCAGCGACAAGGACGATGGCCGTCACTATCACGACCATTGTCCACGAGGCTGGCAGAATCATATGGTATCTTGTCCTGTGCGACTCCCACGGCGGCCCGGAACCGATTCCGGGCCGGGGAGTGGTTCTTGCGAAGTACTTACACGGCCCTGGATAAAGCCGCGTCGTGTTTCGCCACGGTGGGTTCGAAGGTGACCGGTTTGCTGCCGGGATCAGAACGTGATGATTTCGTAGTCGTCGTCGACGAGCGAGCGAATG
Organism: Haloarcula sp. CGMCC 1.2071; assembly: GCF_037078445.1. Lineage (NCBI taxonomy): Archaea > Methanobacteriati > Methanobacteriota > Halobacteria > Halobacteriales > Haloarculaceae > Haloarcula > Haloarcula sp. CGMCC 1.2071. The sequence goes on along the minus strand of NZ_JAYMGY010000005.1, from coordinate 96,238 downwards.
CTCGGGTGGCCGTCGTGCTCGTCCAGCGTGACGAGTCCGGAGTCGGCGACGGCGTCTTCCACGCCGAACGCACCGGAACAGTAGTCACAGACGGCCGTATCCTCTTTGACGGTCTGGTACAGTTCGTGGTAGTCGCTGTCCTCGTCTTCGAGTTCCGGAATCCACTGCGTTCCGGCCCCGTCGAAGATGAGTTCGAGGTCGTCCTCGTCGTTCTCTGCGAACTCCTTTGCGGCTTCGAGGCCGTTTGCGAGTCGGCCGAGATTCTCGTGTCCCTCTGTCCCTGCGAGGATGATGATGGCTGCTTTCGTCATTACGTAGCGTAATAGCACTCCCACTAATATATTATGAATGGGTGCGTGCGACGGCGCTGAACTCGCACCAAGTGTTTATTAACTAGTGCCAGTCGGCAAGTGAATGAGTCGACATACGAGGTATCGTCTACAGATATGGCCTTATTCAGCGTAGGATTCGATGAGCGCTCGGAGCGCTTCTTCTCCTTCCAGGCCGACGACTTCCTCTACCTGCTCGCCATTGGCGAACAGGATGAGCGTCGGCACGCCCCGGACGCCGTACGACTGTGCGAGTTGCTGGTTCGCGTCGACATCGACTTTGGCGACGGTCGCGCCGGTCTCTGCGGCCAGCGTCTCGACGATCGGTTCGAGCATCTGGCACGGGCCACACCAGTCGGCATAGAAATCCGTGAGGACGACGTCGTGCTTGTCGACGACATCGTCGAGATGGTCCGTTCCGTCGATGTGAAGCGGTTCGTTCGCCGTGGTCGTCCCGGCGTCGGATGCAGTATCAGTTGCCATCAACAGACTATACGCGTCAGCGCCAAATAAAGGTTTGCACAAAATATACAATACTGTGAAACACTATTTGCAAGCCAGTGGTAGCGGGATATCTATTCGCGCAGGCGCAGAAATCGGCTCGGCTCGGACGCGACAGCGTGTAATAGAGAGAACGGCGGCGTTAGCTCTCGACAGTCGGGGCCGAGGACTCGGACTGTTCGTACTTGTTCTCGAACTCCTGAATCAGTTGGCCCATCTTCGCGTACCAGTCGTTGAGCATGCGCTGCATCTCGTCTGCGATCTGGGACGGGTCCGTCGGCGAGTAGACGTGGTAGTAGCCGCCCTGGTCGTAGTTGATCTGGTCTTTCTCGATAAAGCCCGTCTGGAGGAGTCGCTGGACGGCGCGATACGCGGTCGAGCGCTCCCGGTCGACTGCCTCGGCGAGTTCGTCGACGGTCAGTTGCTCGTCAGCCTCGACGAGCGCTCGAAAGCACTCCTTGTCGAGTTCTTTGAGCCCGTGGAAACACTCTAACAGCCCCTCACACTGCATATCCCGGCGGAGTTGTTCAGACATCGAATCTGGCATCGTTATCACTGTTCTGTAGCCACTACGCGGTAATAAGACTTGTGTACAGTTCGCACAAATGCATGCACGATCCGGCAAAAACTGCCCTCGGGTGGGCGGTCCAGGCCGTTCACCTCACAGCCGACACACACGCCCGCGAACGGTTAGTCTGCGCCCGTCACGGCTGTATCGCTGGTCTCGCTCCGGGTGCGCCAGTAGCCCTGGAGATATGCGCCGAGAAACATCCCGGCGAGCGCCCAGAGGATGGTGACGTTACCGATACCGAGGCTCGCGTAGGCGGCCCCCGGACAGATACCGGACAGTCCCCAGCCGACGCCGAAGATGGCACCGCCGACCAGGACGTTCCGGTCGAAGGACTTCAGACGCCGTTCGAAGGTGTCTCCGGTCAGCGGCGCGCGGCCGAGGAGGCGGGGTGCGAGAACGAAGGCCACCCCTGTCACGGCAGCGCCGCCGAACATCACGAACACCAGCCCGAAGTCCTCGAATTGGAGGAAGTCAAGGACGACTTCCGGGCGCGCCATGTGGCTGTACGCGAGTCCGAACCCGAAGATGAGCCCGCCGACGAGAATCAGCGGCATGAACGCGGGGTGGCGGTCGTCACTCATGTGTCGCTCCCCCCGGTCGCTCCCGGTCGCTCGCTTCAGACTCTTGCTCCGCTCGTGTCTCGCAGCTCACGGACTCACCCCCAGTGCCGAAACCAGTTGTGCGGTGATGATGGCGACGGCGAGGAACGTCAGGACGCCGGCGATCGACGTTTTCGACGCCGAGCCGACGCCACAGACGCCGTGGCCTGACGTGCAGCCCTTGCCGACGCGTGTCCCGATGCCGACGAATACCCCGCCGAGGAGGAGTCGCCACGGCTGGACGTCCGTGGTCCACGCGCCGCCCTGATAGACGACCGCGTACACGGCCGCCCCGAGGATGATGCCGAGCGTGAACACGACGCGCCAGTCACGGGAGCTGACGTACTGCTGGAACCGGGACCGGTCCGAGACGTACGACAGCGTCGACTCCAAAAACGTGCTCGCGCCGGCGCTGATGCCGGTTCCGAGGTAGATGACGACAGTCCCGAGCCCCACCAGCAAGCCACCGACGGCGTAGCGACTGATGCCGTTCGGAAACAGTTCGGCGGTTGCCTGCAGTGGAAGTGCCTCAATCACCATTGGCGTCGTTAGTCACCCGCAAGGGATTCCTGGCTAGCGGCGCAGTTGTTCGGCCCGAGTTCCAGGGTGAATGCTTCCTCATCGTCGACGGCGTTCTGCCCGAGGTTCGTCGCGATAATCTCCTCGTAGTTGGCCGGCCGCGGCGGCATATCCGAGAGGACGAGCTCGACGAACGCGTCCTTGTCCACGGTGAGCGCGTCCATCTCTTCGACGAGCGCACCGATTGGGGCGGTAAATGTGCCGTCCTCGGCGGGTTCGGCCGCGTCGCTGAAGTGCGCGCCGCCGACCAGCGTGTCGTCGGGCAGGGTCAGCACGCGCTCTTGAAGCGACTCGTAGAGCATACGCGCGGCTTCAGGCGCGCCCTCGTCGCCCTCTTCGAGGTCGGGGCGAGCGACGCTCTCGATGAAGAGCCCGTCACCGGTCGCGAGCAGGCTTCCGTCGACGAGATAAGAGGTCATCCCGGTCGTATGGCCGGGCGTGGAGACTGTCTCGATAGTCGCGTCGCCGACCTGGAACGTGTCGCCGTCCTCGGCGGTCGTCAGGTCGTCGGCGTCCTGCCGAGCTTGCGAGGCAGGGCTCGTGGAGCCTTGCTCCGCGGCGTAGGTGACGCCGCGGTCGACGGCGGCCTCTGGAATGACGCCCTCGATGCCCTCAGCATCGAGGTCGCGAACGCCGGAAATGTGGTCGGCGTGGATGTGCGTATCGAGCGCGTATTTCAGGTCGACACCGAGTTCAGCGGCGTCGTCGAGGTAGCGGTCGGTGAACGAGCGCAACGGGTCGATGATAGCGGCTTCGCCGTCGTCGTAGAGGAGATAGCCGAGACAACCAGAGGACGGGCGCTGGTACTGGAGGAGCGTGCCGGCGCCGTCGTAGCGTTCGACTTCGACGGCCTCGTAGATGCTCGCCCATCCGTTCATGCCGTCTTCGAGATGGTTGACGTCGTAGCCGTGTTCCGCGAGCGTGCCCGCGACGTACTCGCTTGCGCCGCCTTTCGCACACAGGACAGTCACTTCGTGGTCGTCGGGGATCTGAGCGAGGACGTCGCCGTCGATGTCGTCCTCGAGGAACTCGAAGTATGGGATGTTGAGCGAGGTGACGTTCTCACCGTCGATACGCCACTCGTCGTAGTCCGATTGCATACGCGCGTCGAGAAGCGTCACGTTCTCACCGGCGTCGATGCGGTCTTTGAGCGATTCCGGATCGGTCGTTTCTACGTCGGCGTCCGGCGTCGGAAAGTCGTCAGCGTTCATTTTGTGCACTCGTTTCTACCGGGCGGACGCACAAAAGCATTTGCATAGTAATCCACATTCTAAACAATACTATTGGCCAAATAAACCCACGAGTAAATTAAATATAGGCTGAATTAGCATATTAGGGCACTTGAGGCCGGAAATCTGATCAGTAGTTGTTTGCTGAACTTACAAGAATCGACAATCTTTTACTTGGCCGGGCGGTATTGTGCGTTAGCTCCAAGACAACTCAACGGAGCGAATAACCAATGAACGCTGAATTCGATATCGCGGAGACGCTCGACGTGAAAGGTGCATCGTGTCCCATGCCAGTGGTGAAGACGAAGTCGGCTATCGACGACCTCGCCGAGGGTGACGTCCTCGAAGTGCTGGCGACCGACCCCGGGAGTATGAGCGACATCGACGGCTGGGCCGCCGGCACTGCGGGCGTCGAACTCGTCGACCAGGAAGAGGGCGACGACGTGTACAAGCACTACGTCCGCAAGACGGAGTAACGATGAGCACGGACACACCAGACGCGCCGTCCGACGACACGCCCTCGCGTGCGGAACTGGCCGCTCGCGTGGACGAGCTGGAAGACGCGCTCGCGGAGGCTACCAGTGAGGACGACACGAAGAAGATGAGCATCATCGCGACGAAGGGGACGCTGGACATGGCGTACCCGCCGCTCATCCTCGCCAGCACCGCCGCTGCGTTCGGCTACGAGGTGACCGTCTTCCACACGTTCTGGGGGTTAGATATCCTCCACGAGGAGCGTTCGAAAAACCTCAAACTGAGCTCCGTCGGGAACCCGAACATGCCGATGCCGAACGCGGTCGCCGCGATTCCCGGCATGGACCGCGTAACGACGAAGATGATGGAAAAGCGCATCGCGAACAACGACACCGCCACCATCGAGGAGCTGCTGGAGACGAGCCTCGACATGGGTGTGGAGTTCCAGGCCTGTCAGATGACCATCGATCTGATGGACTACGACGAGGACGACTTCTACGACGGCGTCACCACGGGCGTCGGCGCTGCGACAGCGCTTCAGGATATGGCTGACGCCGATATCCAACTTCTCGTTTGAAACGACTAATCGCGTACAGGTAGCTGCGGCGGACAACTATTCTGTCTTTTCCTCGGCGCGCTCACGGCCGACTGCGCCGGCAAGCGCCAGCAAGTAACCGAGCCCGTACTGAACGTCCGGGTCGCGTAGCCCGCGAAGCAATCCGACGGGACCGACCGGCTCGGCCGGTTCGCGCTCCGCTTCACCGAGGCTCGCCAGTAGCGTCTCGATACCGTCGCGGGTGTCGTCGTCCGCAGCCGTCTGTGCGACTTCGCCGAGCGCGGCACCAGTACCGGCCAGCGACGTGACCATCTCGTCGTCGAGCGCGGCGGTCGCCAGCGAGCCGACTTCGGCGAGTTCGGCCAGTTCGTCGAGCGTGCCGCTTCGCTGGAGCGCGAGCAGGGTTTCGAGCGCGTCCTGCAACTCGTCGCCGTTCTCACCGACGGTCTCGGCCAGGGCGACGGTCTCGTCGGTCGCAAGCCCGTCTGCGGACTCGGCGAGCGTCGAGCCCGTGGCAGAGAGCTCACGCACCATCTCGTCGGAGAGCGCACTCTCGCCCAGCGAGAGGACGTCCAGGAGTTCGTTGACGGCGTCGAGATGTTCGACGAACTCGGCGACGGCTTCAGGGTTCTGCTGGATCGCCGCTTCGAGATCGGTCTGCTCGGAGACCTGTTCTCCGGACATGGTCAAAGTAACCCCCGTGCGGTGAGCCAGTAGGACTCGTTGTACGCCAGCTTCGACCAGTGGAGCTTCTCCGAGGGCGGTGCCGGCGACGGCTGGTTCTCGTAGTCGAACTCGACGAACGACGCCGCGTGCATCCCCGTTTCGATGAAACACAGCGTCTTCCCGTCGTAGGTCGCTGTTGCTGGACGGCCGCGGATTTCACTGGCGAGGCGCTGCCCGACGACGCCGGCCTGGTAGTGGGCGACGCTGCCCGCGTTCGGGACGCCGGTGTCGGCGGTATCACCGAGCGCGTAAACGTTGTCGGCGGCCGCGGCTTCGAGCGTGTGCTTGTCGACGTCGACCCAGCCGTCGTCGCCAAGCCCCGCCTCCTCGATGAGGTCGATACCGCCGTGGGGCGGAATCGTCACGAGGAGGTCGTAGTCGAGTTCGGTCCCCTCCATCGAGACGAGCGTCTCCGAGTCCGGGTCGACCGCCTCGGCGTTGAAGAACGTCTCGACCTCGATGTCGCGTTCGTCCATAATCGGCCGGGCCCACTCGGCGATATGGGGGTTGCCGTGGACGCGCTGGATCGGGTACGTGTAGGTGATGTCGACCTCGTCGCGGAGCCCGCGCTCGCGGAACCAGTCGTCGGCCATAAAGACGAATTCGAGTGGCGCCGCCGGACACATATGCGGCGAGCCGATGACGCTCAACACGAGGTGCCCCTCGGTGAACCCAAGCAGTTCGTCACGGAGGGCGGTCGAGCCCGACTCGCTGTAGTAATCGTGCCCGCCGTCCGCGAGGCCAGGAATCTGTTCGGGCTCTAGCGTCGACCCGGTCGCCAGCACGAGGTAGTCGTAGCCGACTGACGGGGCAGTGCCGTCGAACTGCAGTCGCTGGGCTTCGGTGTCGATTTCGGTCACGCGGTCGATTCGAAGGTCGACGGCGTCGTCGACGAGCTCGTCGAGCGGTCGCCGACCGTCGTCCGGTTCACGTTGTCCGAACGGCACGTACAGCCAGACCGGCTTGTACACGTGGTCAGGCCCGTCGTTGACCAGCGTGATTCGGACGTCGCCGGCGTCAAGTTCAGGGTCGAGTCGGTCGGCGAGGTCGTTCGCGAGGACGGTGCCACCGGTCCCGCCACCGACGATGACGACGTGCTCGGTCATGCTTTCTCCACGTAGAACGCGTTGTGGTCGTCGAGTTCTTTGACGGCGAGCAGTTCGTTGCCGGCCTCTTCGGCCCATTCCGGAACGTCGGTGAGCGACTGGTCGGTGTCGCTCAGGAGCCGAACCACGTCACCGGCTTCGGCATCTCGGATCTGTCCGATGAGGTCCATCAGCGGACCGGGACAGGCCGCGCCTCGGGCGTCGACGGTCTCGTCAGGTTCGATGTCAGTCATGGGAGTCTCACAGGTGGTAGTTGGGGCTCACCTGTATTAGTATTGTGCGTAAATTCCAAGATTGTGAAAACAGAAGAGTCCGGCGCAGTGGAGCAAGCGTATCGAACGTACGGCGAGTACGGAACCGCCGGGAGCGCGCCGCTATCTCTATCGGGTAAACACGAGGGCGTAGTGGTACGGCGGGAGTTCGACCTGCCGCTCAAGCGTGAACTCCGACGCCGAGAGCACTGCGTCCTCGGTTTCCTCGGGTGTCATCCGAAGCGCTGTCGGCGGCCCTCGCGGTTCGCCTGCAACGGTCGTGGTTTCGCGCGGACGGTCGTGCCAGTTCACGACGAGTAGGCTCCCGCCAGCCTCAATCGCCCGGAATGCCTGCCGAATAAAGCCTGGCTGGTCGTCGACGCCGTGCAACGTGTTTGCCACCACGAGCGTGTCGACGCGGGCAGGGAGCGCCGAAGGTAGGTTCCGGGCATCGCCGTGGATCGGATCGACGTTCTCGATCCCCTGTTGGTCGGCGAGATCTTCGAGTTCGTCGAGGAGGGCCACATCCAGATCGAGCGCGTACACCGGCTCGGGCTCGACGATGCGGGCGGCTGGGAGCGCAAAGTACCCGCTTCCACAGCCGACCTCGGCGACCGACTCGCCGGACTCGACACCAAGTGTCCGGAGCGTCGCGCCGGGCGTCGGCCAGAGTTTGCTCCACCAGTCCCAGTCGGGCTGGCCGGTGTTCTGGAACCGGTCCATCCCTAGCGGGAACCCGTCGTGTCGATACCCACCAGTCGGTACAGGAGGCACATCCGGACGAGGCCAGTCGCGATGAGGACGACACCCAGCAGTGTCGCGACCGCGCCGACCGTCGTTCCGAAGCCCAGCAGACCGCCGAGCGTCGCCAGTCCAACAACTGCCAGCACGAGGCCAACAGCGATGCGGGTCAGTCTATCAGTCGCTCCAATATTGTTCTCCATACCCATAAGTACGCAATACATCTACCTAAGTCTTACTCGATGCACGCTGGCCACCAGAGCAGTCGCGCCGACAAAATCACACCGCAACGGACTGCTACGGTGCTGTCTGTGACGCCCACGTTGCCGGCAGTCTCGTGTAGACGGCTGCATTGTCGACAAGCACATCGACCGGGACGTACTCGTTGGGGGCGTGGACGGTGTCGGTTCCGAGCGCGAACTCGACAGTCGGGATACCCGCGTTCCGGAGCGTCTTGGCGTCGCCGCCGCCCGTGGCACTCCGGCCGAAGACGCGTTCACCTGTGATGTCCGCCGCCGTCGACGTGACAGCTTCGACGAGCGGGCTGTCAGACTCCTCGGCAGTCCCGACGCTCCAGGAGATATCTGTAATCGTAATCCCCTCGCAGTCGGCGACACAGGACCGGATGTCCGAGAGTACGTCGGGCGTCTCAACCCCGGCGGTCAATCGGATGTCGATTTCGGCGCGGGCGGACTGCGGAACACTGTTTACCGCGTCGCCACCTTCGAAAATGCCGAGGTTTATCGTGGGGTACCGGAACAGATCCCGCGCGACATCTTCACCCAGCGATGGGGCGTAGTATTCGACCGACTCGTCGACGATCGGTTCCACTTCGGGAGCGATATCGAGTCGTCTAGAGCCAAAGCGGTCACGCAGCGTCTCGACGGCGTCGTAGAGTCGGTCGACCGCGTTGATGCCCAGCATCGGCCGGGAACCGTGGGCCCCCTCGCCGCTGGCTTCGAGCGTCAACCAGATGCTGCCCCGGTCAGCAACCGTGACGGAGTGCCGGCCCGCCTCGCAGGTCGGTTCGCCGATCACGCACGCGTCCGCGTCGAGTTTCCCGGCCTCCAGCAGCGCGGGAAGGCCGGCGTCACCGCCCACTTCCTCGTCGCTCACAAAGGCAAACAGGAGCGTGACAGGCGGTTCAGCGTCGGTTGCGGCGAAAGCCTGGATGGCAAGCAGCATCGACGCCACGGCACCTTTCATATCGGTCGCGCCGCGGCCGTACACGCGGTCGTCGACGCGCTCGCCGAGCGGAGCGTGAGTCCACGCGTCGGCCTCGAAGGGAACCGTATCGAGATGCCCGTTGTACAGCAGCGTTCGGTCCGACTCGCCGGGAATCCGAACGAGCAGGTTGGGCTTCGCCGGGTCGACTGCGAACCGCTCGACGTCGACCGGCAGCGGGTCGAGGAACTCCTCGATATCGGTCACAATCGCACGCGTATCCCCGGGCGGGTTCGACGTGTCTATCGCCAGGAGGTCGAGGGCGAGTGTGACCAGTTCCTCGCGGTGGTCTCGAACGTAGGCGAGGGGAGCAGCGGGGCTCATGTGTGGCCGAATATACCGTTAACGACCTTTGCTGTCGTCCAGACCGTTTCTGGGTGGGTGAAGACCAACGTCATATCTTATAATAGAACCAGTGTGCGCAAAAGTATTTCGCAGATATTACAATACTATGTGGTATTATACGTGGAGCCCGCCTGTGGAGAGAAACGACTACAGAACGGAGTCCAGATGAACCGCTACGAGTCCCCTACGCTTGTGAGACGGGATTTGCCTCCGTTTCTCTCATGTAAACTCGCTACCGCCCGAATCACGCGTACTTTTCGATTACGGCACGCAGTTGTGATTCGTCCTGCATTCCGACGAGTCGCTCGACCGGCTCCCCGTCGGCAAACAGAAGCAGCGTCGGGACTCCCCGAACGCCGTACTCGGCGGCGAGCTCCTGGTTCGCGTCGACGTCGATTTTCGCCACTGTCGTGGCGGTCTCGGCCGCGACGGTTTCGACGACGGGTTCGAGCATCTGGCACGGCCCACACCAGTCGGCGTAGAAGTCGACCAGAACCACGTCGTGATCGGTAGTCGTGTCGGACAACTCGGCTTTTCCATCGACCGTAATCGGTTCGGAGGGGTCTCCTGATTCAGATTCGTTGGTACTACCCGAATCTCCCCGGGTACGAAGCTCGTCCAGTTTTTGTCGTCTGATCTCCTCTAGATCGTCAGTCATCACTCCGACATTCGGACCGGGTCGACTTATTTGTTTTGTACACCCTTTGCAATACTGAGTTGCACTGCGGGAGTTTATACGAGAGTCAAGAGTTGGACCTGACCAGCAGTCGATTCCCACCCTCGGCATCACAGCCGTCGGTTCTCTCAAACGGTAACCGGGACAGGCCAGTCTCATATATGACAACAAGTCGGTGTGGCCTATCGTGTGGGGTTCACAGGTAGAATTGCCTCAGTACCCGTGGAAGTGGTCGGTAATGGCGTACTTTACTAGCCATTTGATAGCCACATCATTTCCGAAGTACCACATAACAAGACATACTCCGCCGACGAGCTACGGTTGCAATATCGACGAGTAACGACCCTCCTGCTCGATCCGGAACTCGAAAATTCGCTCCGCCCCTCCGACAGCATATCCGAAGAGACTTTGCTCTGTAGGCACAATACAACACACGAATGGTACTCCCAATCGACCCGAGCCAGATCGACCCCGAAGACATCGGCGAACAACAGGCGACGCTCGAAATGAGTCACGAAGACGCCATCGAACACGTCCGAGACGTGTTCACCGACGCCGGATTCGGTGTCCCCGTCGAGTTCTCGCCCTCCGATATGCTCAACGAGAAGATCGATGCGGACCGTGACCCCTACTACGTGTTGGGGGCCTGTAACCCCGAAGTCGCTGACCGCGCTCTCGATGCGACAGACAACAAACTCGGTGCGCTCATGGCCTGTAACGTCGTCATCTGGGAGGAAGAACCCGGACAACAGCGCGTCTATCACGTCTCGATTATGCGTATCGCCCGCCTCGTCGGGATGGCTCCCGACAACGAGGAGATGGCGGACATCGTCGCCGACACCGGCGAAATCGTCGATGAGGCGTTCCAGAACCTCTAATATGGGGTATCACACGTTCGACGCCGGCCGGGCCGACAAACTCGAAGACGCTCAGCAACGGTACCGCTCTCTCTCTGCAGAAGAGTTGCACTGGGCGCTCTCACCCGACAGTGACGAGACGGTCGCGGACCTCGGGAGCGGGACTGGATTCTACACCGACGACATCGCACCGGCCGTCGAATCAGTGTACGCTGTCGACATCCAGGAAGCGATGCACGACTACTATCGGGAGAAAGGCGTCCCTGACAACGTCGACCTCGTGACGAGTGCGGTCGACGACCTCCCGTTCGATACCGGCAGTCTCGACGGGGCGTTCTCGACGATGACGTACCACGAGTTCGCTAGCGACGGGGCGCTGAACGAGGTCGCACGGGTACTCAACTCGGGTGGGACGTTCGCCATCGTTGATTGGGCGGCTTCCGGCAGCGGTCGCAACGGCCCGCCCGTCGACGAACGGTTTTCCGCCGCCGAGGCAACGGACGCGCTCCGCCAGCACGGATTCACAATCGAGTTCGAGGCGGTGCGACCGGAGACGTTTCTGCTCGTTGCGAGTGCCGAATAACAGAACTGGCTACTGGTCACGTCATTTTTGTATGGCCGAGTGCAGCGCGGAGCCTCCGTGTCAAGGGACCGCCGTCGTGGGTCGGCCGTTAACTGGCGAACAGCCGCCGCTCCGCGCGTTCGTGCTCGGCGGCCAACACATCTACCAGTGGGGCGAACGGCGTCATCTCGTCTATCCCCCGGTCCGCGCTCTCCTCGACTGCGGCTGTGATGACCGGCTGTAGGTCATTCAGTATTCGCTGGGCAGCCGTGTGCCCGAGCGAGAGGAGACGCTGGGCCGCGCCCAGCAATCCGGTGACGAACCCGTGACAGCACAGCAAGCAGGCGTCACGAACAGCCACGCCGGCCAGCGCTGTCACGACGCCGAGGACGACGGCGTAGTTGCCGGGTGTTTCATCGTCGCCGACGCGCTCAGCGTAGCGGTCCAGGAGCGCCTCGTCGCGCAGGTCCGTCTGGAGCGAGAGCAGTCGGTCGCCGGACTGCTTGGCGCTCTCGCGGAACTCCGCGGCCAGCGTCACGGCCGAAAGCCGCTGGTCGGCCCGACAGACCGCTTCGAGATTCCCATCGGTTGCAGCGGCGTGTGCAGCCCGGAGCGCGACGAGTTCGGCAGGTCCGACTTGCCGGCGGAGGTACGTCGACAGGAGCGCTTCGAGGTCCGCCGCGTCGTCGACTCGGTCGTCCTGAATGAACTGCTCCAGTCCGTACGATACGGTGTAGGTCCCGACCGGGAGGAACGAGTCCGCGAGCCGGAACGATTCGAGCGTCGCGGCGTCGCTCATTGGTCGCCCCCATCGATAGTCCGGACGCCGTGGTCGTGGGCGTGGCTGCCGCCGTGACTGTGGCCGCCGCCGTGACTGTGGCCGCCGCCGTCGTGCATGCCGGTACCGTCGCGGTGCGTGTGGTCAACACCTTCATCATCGAACGTTGTCGGCGGAACGTGTTCGTACCGCGTCGGCACGTCTGCGGGCAGCAGTTCGGCGACCGTCGTCTCCATCCGTTCCTTCGAGTCGGTCACGGGGAACAGGGCCTCTCGGTCGCGGACCGCGAGGTTCCAGTGTCTGTTCCCGACTGCGTGACCGAGCTCCAGCGCCGCGGTCGGTGACACCTCGCTGTCGGCGAAATCGAGCACGAGGGCCTCGATCGCGGCGAGTTCGACGACGACGAGGGTGCCGTCCTCGGCTTCCAGCACGTCGCCGTCCGCGAGGTCGCGGGCGACAACGATACCGAGGTCCCGGCCGTCTGTCGTCTCAGTGCGGACTCGCGAGCGCTGGCGTTCAGTGTCCGAGAGCACGACCGTTGCGTGGTCCGACGTAGCGACGGCCCCGGCGGTGGCATCGTCGTTACGGTGACCGAGATAGGTGTCTGCGACCAGCATCAGTACTTCCTCCCGGACGGCGCAGGCGCGTCCACTAACTCCTGTCTGGCGTGGTCCCAGGCCGCGTGGAGCGTCGCCTGGACGGTCTCGGCCCGGTCGCCCAGAGCACGGACCGCGACGCCGGCCCCGTTGGGGAGCGCTGTCGCACCGGCCCGGGCTTCGCCGTCTGTGACGGCCGCATGTAAGGCGTCGCTCAGTTCGGCCTCGTCGCGGTGCGGTGCGAGGACGAATGATGTCCCGTAGACGGTGAACTCGCCGAGAACGCCGGGTGCTGTCGGGTCCCTGTCTCCCGGCGTCAGATGGGTTGCGTCCTCGAACAGGAGCCCGTCAGGCCCGGTCCCGCGCACGCGGGAGAGGTATCGTTCGAACTCGAACCGTTCGCCTCGGGCGAGGCGACCCGGGACGACCACGTCGCTGACAACGGCGGTCGCGCCGGGGGCCAGGTCGACCGTCAGTTCCTGCACGTATCGGGAATCGGCGTGCAGAATCGTCGGCTCGGGCACGTAATCCAGGTGGCCGTCGGTGCCGACGCTGAGGGTCGTGTCGGCGGCGGCGTAGTTACACGTCATCGTCTGGACCTTCGTCGAGCTCTGGGTCGAGACGTGAGCGACGGCTTCCTCTTCAACGGTTATCGACATGTCGTGGCGATCGCCCTGGGCGATGCCGCCGGTCGGCGACTGGACGAAGACAGTGTCGGCGTCGGGATGGGGGTCGTGCCCCAGCGTCCCCGAGACGTGGAACGGGACCGTCGCGTAGTCGTGGACCAGAGTCGTCCCGTCGGCCGTCCGCTCGAAGGTCAGTTCGAGCACGCCGTCTTTCCCCGGCGACCCTACGGCGGCCTGTGGCACGGCCTCGGTCGCATACCCCTCGAACGCCGGGTGGGGCGCGTCGGCGGCCATCAGGCGAACAGCACCCCTTCGCGGACGTGTGACACCACCTCGTCGATGTTCGTCTCGTCCTTGCAGTTGGTGAAGACGACCGGTCCGTCCCGGACCTCGTCGGCGTCTCGCTCCATCACGTCGAGGTCGGCGCCGACGTGAGGCGCGAGATCCGTCTTGTTGACGACGAGTAGGTCACAATCGACGACGCCGGGGCCGCGCTTGCGGGGGATGTCTTCCCCTTCCGCGACCGAGATGACGTACAGCGAGTAGTCGGCGAGTTCGGGGTTGAACGTCGCCGCGAGGTTGTCGCCGCCGCTCTCGACCAGCACCAGGTCCAGTTCCGGGTGGTCGGCCAGGAACGAATCGATCTGTTGGAGGTTCATCGACGGGTCCTCGCGGATGCCCGTATGCGGGCACGCTCCCGTCTCGACGCCGGCGACGAGGTCTTCCGGGACGACCCCGGCAAAGCGTTCGCGCAGCACGTCGGCGTCCTCTTGCGTGAGGATGTCGTTGGCGATGACGCCCACGTCAAGGCCCTGCTCGCGAAGTTCTGGGACGAGCGCGGTCAGCAGTGAGGTCTTTCCGGAGCCGACCGGGCCGCCGATACCGACCGTCGCCACGTCCCGATGTGTGAGACTCATTCGTCTGTCCCCGCTGAGTCTCCGCCATCGGTCGCCGTCTCCCCCTCAGGTGCATCGTCGTCGGCCGACCCGACACTGTCGGAGCGAATCGGGTCGTGAACCGTGACGAGTTTCGTACCGTCGGGGAACACCGGCTCGACCTGAATCATGTCGATCATCTCCGGGACGCCGTCCATCACGTCTTCGCGGCCCAGCAGTTTCGACGCGCCGGAGCGGATCTCGGCGACCGACTGACCGTCCCGGCCGCGCTCGATGCACCAGTCGCTGATGTAGGCGACCGCTTCGGGGTGGTTCAGCGGGACGCCGCGTTCCTTGCGGCGTCGCGCGACCTCTGCTGCGGTAAAGACCGTGAGTCGTTCCTGTTCTTTGGCTGTGAGTTTCATAGCATGTACCGCTGTGCGAGTGGGAGTTCGGAAGACGGTTCGCAGGTGACGTGGTCACCGTCGACCCGGACCTCGAAGGTCTCGGGGTCGACTTCGATGTCGTCGGGGCAATAGTCGTTGTACACCATGTCGTCCTTGCCGGGCGTGCGTGCGCCCTCGATTGGAACGACACGGGAATCGAGCCCGTACTCCTCGCCGACGTTGGCTTCGGCGGCCGTTGGGGAGACGAACGAAAGCGAGAGACCGTGTTTGGCCTTGCCGACCGCGCCGGCCCGTTCGCGCTGGAGAATCGGTTCGCAGGTCATCAGCGACCCGTTGGCCTCGCCCATCTCCGAGTGGACCGGGAAGCCGCCCTTGAACGTCATCGCCGGCTTGACGCCGAAGAACGCAGGGTCCCACAGGCAGATATCGGCGAGCTTGCCGGGTTCAAGCGTTCCGACATGCTTCTCGATGCCTGCGCTGATAGCGGGGTTGACGGTGTACTTCGCGATGTAGCGCTTGATGCGGTGGTTGTCCGCGCCGGTCCCCTCGTCCTCGGGGAGCGGGCCGCGCTGGGACTTCATCTTCGAGGCCGTCTGCCACGTCCGCGGGATGACCTCGGCCATCCGGCCCATCGCCTGGGAGTCGGAGGTCATCATCGAAATCGCGCCCATGTCGTGAAGCACGTCCTCGGCGGCGATGGTCTCCGCGCGAACGCGGGACTCGGCGAAGGCCACGTCCTCCGGCACGTCGGGGTTGAGGTGATGACACACCATTACCATGTCCAGGTGCTCGTCGAACGTGTTGTCGGTGTACGGCATCGACGGGTTCGTCGACGATGGGAGCATGTTCGGCTCGCCGACCATCTCCATGATGTCCGGGGCGTGGCCGCCGCCCGCGCCCTCGATGTGGAACAGGTGCATCGTCCGGCCGTTGACGGCACCGAACGTGTTCTCGACGAAGCCAGCCTCGTTCAGCGTGTCCGTGTGCATACACACCTGCACGTCCTCGTCCTCGGCGACTTCGAGACAGGTGTTGATCGTCTCGGGCGTCGACCCCCAGTCTTCGTGGAGTTTCAGCCCGCAGGCACCGGCCTCGACCTGCTCGCGGAGCGGACCGGGGTCGGAGGCGTTGCCCTTCCCGTAGAAACCGACGTTAACCGGCCACGCTTCGGCGGCCTGCAGGAAGCGCTTGATGTTCTCCGGGCCGGTCGTGGTCGTCGTCGCGCCGCCGCCGTACCCGCCGCCGAGCATCGTCGTGATGCCGCCCGAAAGCGCGTGTTCGTGGAGCTGTGCGGAGTTGAAGTGGATGTGGATGTCGAGGCCGCCAGCGGTGGCAATCTTCCCCTCGGCGGGGTAGACGTCCGTCGACGGGCCGACGACCATGTCGACGCCGTCCATCGTGTCGGGGTTCCCGGCCTTCCCGATGCCGGCGATCTCACCGTTCCGAATTCCGAGGTCGGCGGCGACGATACCGAGTATCGGGTCGATAATCGTCGCATTCGTCAGCACCCAGTCGAGTGCGCCCTCCGCCTGTGTGACGCCGGGGGTCATTCCCAGCCCGTCCCGGAGCGTCTTCCCGCCGCCGAACACCGCCTCGTCGCCGTGGGTCCGCAGGTCGTTCTCGACTTCGGCGAACAGTTCCGTGTCACCCAGGCGGACCTTGTCACCCGTCGTTGGCCCGTACAGCTCGGCGTAGTTCTCGCGGTCGATGTCGCGTGTCATTGGTCGGACTCCGCGTCGCCGCCGTCCGTTGCCGTCTCGCCAGTGTCCCCGAAGCCTGCCGCACGCATGCGCTCGACAGCATCGCTCGTATCGCCGTCGACGCTCCCGTTGACCAGTCCGTTCATCCCGTGGGCGCGGCGCTTCCCGCCGATTTCGACGAGTTCGACTGTCTGCTCGTCGCCGGGTTCGAACCGGACGGCCGTGCCGGCGGGGATGTTCAGCCGCATTCCCATGGCAGCCTCGCGGTCGAACTCTAGGGCTGCGTTGGCCTCGAAGAAGTGGAAATGCGATCCAACCTGCGAGGGCCGGTCGCCGGTGTTACCGACCGTCACTTCGGTCGTCTCGCGACCCTCGTTCAGTGTTACAGTTCCCTCGCCAGGGAGGACCTCACCGGGTACGAGTCCGTCGCTCATCGCGCCACCGCCGGTAGTGTTTCTGACTGTTTGTCTATCATCTGCCCCTCTCTTTGAATACACATACTAAAATGGTTGCTCTCTGCGCAAGTGACGCCTCTATATCGGCAGACGAATTAAATGCTAAAGTTTCTACCGTAGATAAAGGGGACAGACTATCGAACTGTCCTACTTCTCGGAGTCAACACGACTCACGTCCAGTCTGCTGGCAGTGCCGACGATAGGTGGCCCCGGGGCGCGGGCGAGAATATGACGGGCGATTTGGAGGGTCGAGAGCACAAAACTGGCCGACAGCGGCAAGATAAACCGCCGAACCGGAAAAATACCATTATTTTCTATTTTTGCCGTATTGACAACTCCTCTCCCAAAATTGCTGAATAATTCAAATTTTCACGCTAATACTAGTGGCTTCGATGCCTATTCGTCATATCCTTTGACGACCTTATACTCTTCAGACTGTATGGCGGACAATATAAGATAAGAGTGGTAAACCTTATTTTCCCCCTCCCGGACGGCAACACTGTGAGCGAAATCATGGACGAACGTTCGGATATCAAGAGCAAAGAACGAGAGATGGTCAAGAGCTTCGGATATAATGGTTCTAACAACAATCAGAAACTGGCGGTGAAAGCATGAGTCGTCCGTCCGTCAGCCGTCGCCAGTTCCTCGGCGCGAGTGGGGCCGCACTCGTCGCTGGCCTCGCCGGCTGTTCGGCCGGTGAAGGTGGAACTTCGACCGATACCGCGAGCAGCGCCGAGACGCTCAAAATTGGCGTTCTTGAGGACC
Source organism: Haloarcula sp. CGMCC 1.2071 (assembly GCF_037078445.1). NCBI lineage: Archaea > Methanobacteriati > Methanobacteriota > Halobacteria > Halobacteriales > Haloarculaceae > Haloarcula > Haloarcula sp. CGMCC 1.2071. Next base: position 78,710 of record NZ_JAYMGY010000005.1, on the reverse strand, counting down.
AGTCCGGGAACTTCGCCCTCGTTGGTGATCCGAAAGCAAAGGCGTCGATGCTCGCTATCGAGGAAATCAACGCCAACGGCGGGATCGACGGAATGCAAATAGAGACGTTCCAGCGTGACCCCCAATCGGACAACCAGCGCTATCAGGAACTCACTCGAACGGCCATCAACGAGGAGAACGTCGACGCGCTGTGGGCCGGCTACTCCTCGGCAACCCGGGAGGCCATACGTCCGATAATCGACCGCAACGAACAGCTGTACTTCTACACCACCCAGTACGAGGGCGGTGTCTGTGACGAGTTCACCTTCGCGGTCGGACCGACCGCCCGGCAGCAACTCGGCATCGTCCTCCCGTATCTAGTCGAGGAGTTCGGTCCGGACATCTACACCATCGCGGCCGACTACAACTTCGGACAGCTTTCGGCCGACTGGGTAAAGGTGCTGGCAAACGAGAACGACGCGAACGTCCTCGGCGAGGAGTTCATCCCGCTCAGCGAATCATCCTTCGGCTCGACGATCAACCGTATTCAGGAGGCGGACCCGGACTTCGTCATGTCGATGCTCGTGGGCGCGAACCACACGTCGTTCTACGAGCAGAAAGCCTCGGCCGGTCTCGACGTGCCAATCGGCACCTCGACGGCGATGGCACAGGGGTACGAGCACCGACGGCTCGACGCCCCGGCGATGGCCAATATCTACGCCGGCGTCAACTACATGGAGGAGGTTCCGACCGACAGCAACACGGGCGACGGCGGCTTCGTCGACCGGTACTTCGAGAAGTACCCCGACGCCCCCTACCTCAACGAGGAGGCCGAGACCAACTACTTCTCGACGTACATGTACAAGAAAGCCGTCGAGCAGGCCGGTACCACCGAACAGCCGGAAGTCATCGACGCCCTGGAGTCGGGGATCGAACTCGGCACCGAGGAGGCACCCGAAGCGCCCGAGGGTGAGACGATCCGCCTCGACGGCGCGACCCACCACGTCGACCACCACATGTGGATTATGCGCGCCGACGAGGAACACAACGTCGAAGCCGTCGAGAACCGGCAGATCCCAGAGACGTTCCTCTCGGAGACGGCCGGCTGTAACCTCCCCGAGAACCCGGAGCAGACCCAGTACACCCCGGTGGACTACTACGAGGAGGCCGAGTAGGGATGGTAAACGGGATCAACCTCGCGCTTCAGTTCCTCGACAGCTTCGCGTTCATCGTGCTCGCCGCGGCGGGGTTGGCCATCATCTTCGGGATCATGGGCGTCATCAATCTGGCACACGGGGAGTTCATCCTCATCGGTGCCTACACGTCCACGTTGTCCGTGACCCACCTCGGGATTCCGCTCGCCGTCGCGATTCCTATCGGCGGTGTCGTCACCGCCCTCTTCGGAATCCTCACAGAGCGGGTAATCATCTCCGGAGCGGTGCCCAACTACGTCAGCCAGCGGACGCTCGACCGGGACATCATCGAACCGCTGTACGACCGGCTGGCCGACTCGATGGTCGCCACGTTCGGGCTCAGCCTGATACTGACCCAGGGCACCCGAATCGCCTTCGGGAACTCCATCGACGGCCTCTCGACGCCCTTCGGTCCCATCGAGTACGGCGCGTTCTCCTACTCCACGTACCGAATCGTGCTGGCTGGGGTCAGCATCGCGCTGTTGGTTGCCACCTACTACCTGTTTACCCGGACCGAGTTCGGCATGCGGGCCCGGGCGACGATACAGGACAAGGAGACCGCACGGGCAATGGGTGTCGATACCGAGCGCATGTACATGCTGACGTTCGGAATCGGGTCGGGACTGGCGGGACTGACGGGTGCACTCTTCGCGCCGGTCATCACGATGCGGCCGACGCTCGGGGACCAGTTCCTCGTCGAGTCGTTCGTCGCCGTCGTCGTCGGTGGCCCGAGCGTCGTCCTCGGGACCGCGCTCTCGGGTGGCGTCCTCGGGGCGATACTGGCCGTGTTCTCGAACCTCTACGGGACGTTCATCGGCCGTATCGCGTTGCTCGTCGCCGCGCTCATCGCGCTCCGGTTCCTCCCCGACGGCATCACTGGGTTTATCGAACAACTACGGAAACGGAGACAGGAGAGCGAGTAAATGTCATCGACAGAACCAACTAGCGCACCGAACAGGTCGCTCCCGGACCGGCTCCGAAGCCGGTTTGAGGGACCGAACACGATCGGGGACTCCCGCGGGTTCTGGGTCGGCTTCGTCGTCGCCGTGGCGGCGCTCGCCGTCTACCCGGTGTTCGGCGACGGCTCGCAGCTGTCGCTGTTCATGGTGCTGGCGCTGCTGGGGCTCTCGCTGTCGGTCGTCTGGGGCTACTCGGGTGTGCTGAGCTTCGGCCAGGTCGTCTTCTTCGGTATCGGGGCCTACACGTTCGGCGTCGTCTCGATCAACTTCGCGACCCCGGGCGGTATCACGGCCGCTGTCGTCGCCGGTATCGTCGGCGGTGGACTCAGCGCGGCGATACTGGGCTACTTCATGTTCTACGGCGGGGTGCGTGACGTCTACGTCACCATCATCACGCTCGTTTCGACGATCGTCATGCACACGTTCATGGCCCAGACCGCGGGGTCCGAGTGGGCTATCGGCGAGGCAGCGCTTGGCGGCTTCAACGGAATGCCAGACATTCCGGTGTTGACCCTTGGCGTTGAGGGGGCCTCCTACCAGTTCATGTACAACCCGTTCCCGATGCGGGTTATCGGTATCGGATCGTTCGAACTCAGCCCGTTCTACTACCTCGTGCTGGTGTTGTTGGTCGGAACGTACCTCGGGCTGCGAGTCCTGGTCAACTCGGACTACGGCCGCGTGATGGTCGCCGTCCGCGAGGACGAGGACCGGACCGAGATGTTCGGATACAACGTGACCCGCATCAAGTTCGTCGTGTTCACCCTCGGGGGCGCGCTGGCGGGCCTGTCCGGCGTGCTGTACGCTGCACGGAACGTCTACATCGACCCGACCGTGTTCTCGCTGCTGTTCGCGACGCTGCCGGTCATCTGGGTGAGTATCGGCGGCCGAAAGAGCCTGCTTGGGGCCGTCGTCGCAACGCTCGCCATCGAATACCTCCGCATCTCGATGGCGGGTGAGCTGGCGCTGGTCTTGCTTGGCACTCTGTTGCTGGTGACGATTCTGGTGCTCCCCGGCGGGTTCGTCCCGTGGGTCCACCAGCAGATTGTCGATGCCCGACTCGGCCCGGGCGAAGCCGGCGGGCCTGATGCTCCTGATGCGTCGAGTGAGGTGAGTGACTAATGAGTGACACTGAAACCGAATCCGACATTGATTCGCTCGGACCGAACGTCCGACAGACCGCCGCGGAGCTGGCAACGGGGGACAGAACTGAAACACTGCTACAGACCGACGGGCTCGTGAAACAGTTCGGCGGGTTCACCGCCACGGACGACGTGGACTTCTCGGTCGCCGAAGGGGAGCTACGCTGTCTCATCGGCCCCAACGGCGCTGGCAAGTCGACGCTGCTGAACCTGATTACCGGCTCGTACGAGGCGACCGCCGGCAGTATCTACTACAACGGCCACGACATCACCGATCTCGACCCACACGAGCGGGTCTCACGCGGTATCAGTATGAAATTCCAGGTCCCATCCGTGTACGGTGCCCTGAGCGTTAGAGAGAACGTCAGGCTCCCCGTCCAGCAGTTCGCCGACGGGGAGGAGCGACGCCGGCTGGTCGCCGAGGCCATTGAGGCCGCGGGGCTCACCGGCTACGAGGACGTCGATGCCGGGCAACTCTCACACGGGCAGCAACAGCAACTGGAAATCGGGATGGCTGCCGCGCTCGAACCCGACTTGCTCCTGCTGGACGAGCCGGTCGCCGGCCTCGACGTGGCCGAACGCGAAGCCATCGCCGAGCGGATCACGCGGCTCAACGAGGAGCAAGGAATCGCCTTCGTCGTCATCGAGCACGACACCGACTTCGTCGCGAGCATCGCCGAAGAAGTGACTGTCCTGCACAACGGCGAGGTGTTCCGCGAAGGGCCGATCGAGGAGATAGAATCCGATCCGGAGGTCCAGCGGATATATCTGGGGGGTGAGTCGTGATGCTCGAACTCGACGATGTTTCCGCCGCCTACGACACGACACCGATACTGCGGGACGTGGACCTCTCCGTCGAGGAAGGGGAAATCGTCGGCGTGATGGGAAAAAACGGCGTCGGCAAGACGACGCTCCTGAAGACGGTGATGGGGCTGCTGGAGCCCAGCGAGGGGACCATCAGCTACGACGGCACCGACGTGACGACCACCTCCGCCGACGAACGCGCACGGGCCGGCATCGGCTACATCCCGCAGGGCCGGGACGTGTTCCCCAAGCTAACCGTCGAGCAGAACATCAAGATGGGCGAGACTATCCGGTCGGACAGCGACGAGACGCTATACGACCAGATATACGACTACTTCCCGGTCCTCGAAGAACGGGCCAGCCAGGAGGCCGGCACGCTCTCGGGCGGGCAACAGCAGATGCTTGCCATCGGCCGGGCACTGGTCTCGAACCCCGACCTGCTCCTGCTTGACGAGCCGAGCGAGGGCATCCAGCCATCTATCGTTGACCAAATCAGCCAGGACATGCAGACAATTAACGAGGACCTCGGAACGACGATTCTGTTCGTCGAGCAGAACCTCGGGGTCATCCGCGAGATGGCCGACCGCTGTTACGCGATGGAGCGTGGGACGGTCGTCGACGAACTCGGTCCGTCGACAATCGCCGACGAGGACGCGATTGCGGAGTACCTCGCGGTCTGAGGCGGATTACGGGGGCATTTTCGCGCCAAGTGGGCGGCGTGCTGGCAGTCGATACGGACTGCTGTGGCATAGCCGGCATACGGGCCCGGCTGTCGGCTAGCTGACGCCTTCATAACCACGGGCAAGCAACCGAATCAACAGGGATTTGAGTACCCACTGTACAGACGTGTACACGAATGTCCGAACGTGACTCATGGATATCGAACCTCGGCTTCGTGCTGGCCGCTGTCGGCGGTGCGGCGGGCCTCGGGAACATCTGGCGGTTCCCGTGGCTGACCGCCGGGAACGGTGGCAGCGCGTTCCTCATCGTCTACCTGCTCGTCGTCGTCGGCATCGGCGTCCCGGGACTGCTCGCTGAGTTCGTCCTCGGCCGCTGTGGCCGGCAGACGCCGACCGCGGCGCTTCGCTCGCTCACCGGCTCCCGCTGGGGGTCGTGGCTGGGCGCGTTCAACGTCCTCACGACACTCGTCATCCTTTCGTTCTACTCTGTCGTCGGCGGGTGGATCCTTCGCTACACGCTGGTCTCGCCGGTCGGGGCGTACTTCGGGCAGCCCCAGCAGTACTTCGGGGCAATGAGCTTCGGCCTCGAAGCGGTCGCCTTTCACCTGCTGTTTCTCGGGAGCGTCGCCGGGATCGTCTTCTTCGGCGTGAGCCACGGTATCGAACGCGTCTCGAAGGTGATGCTGCCCGGCGTCGTGCTAATCCTGGTCGGCCTCGCGGTATGGACGGCCACCCAGCCGGGAACGGCCGCCGGCTACGCGTTCTATCTCAGCTTCGACGCCGAGTATCTCGCCGCCAACTTCCTGAGCGTTATCGGGCCAGCGGCGGGCCAGGCGCTGTTCACGCTCTCGCTCGGCGCTGGAGTCATGCTGACGTACGCCTCGTATCTCGACGACAACGCATCCCTTCCGCGAGACACGCTGGTCATCGCTGTCTCGAACACGTTCATCGGTGTCCTCGCCGGCTTGGTCGTCATTCCGCTGCTGTTTTCCCAGGGTGTCGACCCCGGACAGGGCGGCCCTGGCGCGTTGTTCGTCGCGCTCGCGACGGCGTTTGCGACGCTTCCGGGCGGGGAACTCGTCGCGACGGCGTTTTTCGCGACCGTGTTGATGGCCGCGGTGACCAGCGGTATCAGCCTGCTCGAAACGCCGGTCGCCACGCTCGTCGACAGCTTCGGCGTCCCGCGACGCCGGGCAACGGTGCTGGTCTCGGTCCTGCTTGCGGCCACCGGGAGCGGGCTGGCACTCACGAGCCCGGTGTTCCAGTTCGTCTCCGGCACGCTCGCAGACCTCATGTTGACCGTCGGACTGTTCGCGTTCACCGTCATCGTCGGCTGGCTACTGCGCGGGGAAGCGCTGGCGGAGTTCCGCGCCGGAACCGAAAGCTTCGGGTGGTTAGCCAGGCCGTGGCTCCTGACGGTCAGTTGGGTTCTCCCCGTCGTCGTGCTGTTCTTGCTGACGAACACGCTCGCGTCGCTCGCCGGGATGTCGCTGGGACTCGGCGGCCGAGCGCTTATCGCTGTGGTCGGCACTGTTGCCCTCGCCGTCGCAGTTACGAGCGGAAACTGGAGCGACCGACTGAGTTCGAGCTAAGTACGCCGCGCTTGAATCCGCTGCTATTCTGAGCACGGCACCACCGAGAGGGTTTGTTCGCCGCTTTGGCTTACTGCATATTGTTCGCCAGCGACTCTCGAACGCATCGCAATAATTCCTGAATCCGGTATTGCTGCCATACCCACGGAACTGCATTCTGTCGGTGATCGCGCCGGGTTTTTGTTTGTGCACCCTGTGCATGATCGTATGAAACTTTACGAGGATGTTTCGGTTGGCGACGTACGACAATCCGATGGATACACTGTGTCGAAATCCGAGATCGTAGAATTCGGCGAGAAGTACGACCCGCAACCGTTCCACACCGATGCGGACGCAGCGAAGGACTCCGTCTTCGGCGGGCTAGTCGCTTCCGGGTGGCAGACCGCCGCGATCTGCATGCGTCTCAACGTCGAGAACAGCGAGGATATGGCAACGCAGGCTGGCGTCGGCGTCGACGATCTCCGCTGGCATCAGCCGCTCCAACCCGGTGACACGCTACGACTACGAACCGAAATCATCGACAAGCGACCCTCCGACAGCGACCCGAGTCGTGGGTACATCACCACCCGGCACGAAGGACTGAATCAGGACGACGAACTGGTTATTTCATACGAGGCGACAGCCATGATCCGCCGCGAGACCGACGCGTGACGACATAGCCAAGCTGTGGGATACGTGCCAGTAACGTGGAGACCGCTCGTTTTTAGCCGTGTTCTGGCCCACAGCATCGCAGCATCGCTCATGCCGGAACAATCCGAGACAGCCTGCGAGATTGACACGTACGCATTCAGGTGTTGACGTGTATTCGAGTCTTAGTCACAAACCACTGAGAGAGGAGGCGTGGATAGTGTGAGCGGATAGTTCGGGAAGCGACTTCTCCGGTTTCCATTTGACCGGCGTGGGGAATCACCAGACGTCCCTTGATCTCACGGTGTCAGAGGGGGACGTATCAACATTGATAATTCTCCCACTAAAATAAGTCGGGCCGTAGTAATCTAGCTAAGTGGTACCAGTACATCGTGTTCCAGTTCACTCCCATTGCACTACCGCTGCTCTTGACAACGGTCATGACTGCTCTGACTGCTGTCCTCATCTGGACTAGAGTACTTAATACGTCATCGGGTCGGCGGCCTGCAAACCAAGCACAGTTCCTGACGCTGGTCTGCATTACGGTCTGGTCGGCCGGGCAGGTCGTTGCCGTGGTCACCACCACGCACGATCTGATTCTATTTGGAAACAAAATCACATTTATCGCTACCCTTTGGACGGCCGTCGCGTGGTTTTTCTTCGCTCTTTATTACACCGGGCGGGACGAGTGGATTACACGACATCGGGTAGGTTTGCTGTTAGTTACCCCCTTACTCGGGACACTGGGATATCTCACGAACGATGCAACTGGGTTGTTCTTGATAGAGCCGACGCTGACAGATATCGGTTCTCGAACTGTGCTGGAGTTCGGATGGGGGATCGGAACGTGGCTCGGTGCCGTCCACAACTGGACACTCGCCGTAATCGGCAGTTGGTTCCTGCTGGGAAAGTTCCGTTCGTCACGGAATATCTACCGGAAGATCACGCTCATGAATTTGGTGGGTGCGTTTGTGTTGAACGCCGGGCCGTTCCTGTCGCTCACCGGTTTGAGTCCATTCCGGTATTTTACCCTCAGCGTCGTTGGATTTCTGGTCATCGCGGCCCTGAGTGCATTAACAGTCGGGAGCTACCGTCGATTACAGTACATACCGGTTGAACGGATCTTATCGCTCTTCTCACATCGATGGAACGACCTAACGCCGATGGCCCGCAACGCCGTTATCCAGACCATGCAAAGTGGTGTGGTCGTAGTGGATCGGAAAAACAGAATCGTCGACGTCAATCCGATGGGCAAGCGTATACTCGGTGCACAGAACAAGCGTATCGTTGGCGAGCAACTCACTGACGTTGTGTCTCCAAGTGTGTTTGCGTCATCGGACACGTCTTTTCTTGACCCATCGATGACGGCGGGTGAATTTAATGATGTCTGGGTGGAGACCCCGGAGGGTGAGAACCGCTGCTTCGATGCGCAGATAACAAGCCTCGGCAGCGACGACGATCCTATCGGCCGGACCGCCCTCATCAAGGATGTCACTGATCGGGAGTTGCGAAAAAAACAACTAGAGCATCGGACCAGAGAGCTTGAGCGGCAGAACGAGCAACTCCAACAGTTCGCTGGAATAGTCTCACACGACCTGCGGAACCCACTGACTGTCGCCAGCGGACACATCCAAATCGTCAAAGAGACAGGTGATGAATCGGCCCTCGACGAGGCTGAGCACGCCCTCAACCGAATGGAAGCAATCATTGAGGATATGTTGACCCTGGCGAAGCAGGGACGCTCGATCGGTGAAACGGAAACCGTGACCCTCTCGTCAATTGCCCAGCAGGCTTGGGAAAACGTCGATACGCAGGACATCTCCCTCGAGATTACTGGTGAGTACGAGTTCGAAGCTGACTCGGATCGGTTGCTAAATCTCTTCGAAAACTTGTATCGCAACGCACGGGAGCACGCGGGCCCGAACGTGACACTCACCGTTGGAGAGATGGATGATGGCTTCTTCGTCGCCGACGACGGGGTCGGTATTCCGGAAGACAAACGTGAGAGTGTCTTCAACCACGGTATTACCACTTCTGACTCGGGGACCGGATTTGGCCTGTCGATTGTCAACCAAATCGTCGACGCCCACGGCTGGGACGTGAGTGTGACCGAGTCTACCGACGGTGGTGCCAAGTTCGAATTCACCGGTGTTGCACAGTCTGACTTCGGCTATCGCTACCCGTGACGGAGTGTGAATCGACTGCTGCCGTATGAGTTCACAGGCAGTACGAGGCGGAGGCCCCGTCCCTTGTGGTCGGGGAGGAAGCCGACACCTGATGACACAAAGAACGCTACAATGTCTATCAGGCCCTCTGACGTATAATATGTATTTTCATGAGTACAGGTATATGCTGATACTCGATCCACTGCTGGCACTGGCTGAAATACAATCCGGCTAGTGCTAGCTCAAGAATACTTCCGAAAACACACGCTTATTTTCCCGGTGTGTTACTGATACTGTCGGCTGTACGTCTGTAAGGAATTTCGCCACCGGGGAGAATATCTTACAATAGCTATAGAAAACAGTATGAGAGCGGTTTCGCCCCGTTGTCCGGGGTACAGCAGGCTGTGCAATCGTTTCGTTCATATGCTATTAGCAATCACCTCGGATAATGCCCTTCACCAGACGGGTTCTCTACGGGGAGAATAGCCGTCGGACAGAACTCCTCAGCACCATCGTCTCGAATTCTCTCCCGGTTGTCGGTGTCGGGTTGTTTGACTGGAATGCGGCTGCGTTGCTGTTTCTCTATTGGTTTGAGCTTGGTGTCGACTCGGTCTGGGCACTCGTTCGGGCAGTGTTCGCTGGTCGCCCACCGGATATTGAGACCAGCGCCTTGCTTATGGGACCGCTGGCGGACCGACAGTTTGCCCTCTCCGTCCCGCGAACCGATTTGCGAATATATCTCACGACGCTACTCGCGCTCCCAATTACCGTTCTAATCCTGGCAGTCGTTTGGTTGTTTACCGGGGCCCTGCTCATCGGTCCACTGCCGGAACCCAGCACAGAGACGGTAACTGGTGTGCTGCTGGCAACTGTCGGGATTTTCGTTCTGACGGGGGTCTCGACAGCACGGAATTACTTCTACAACGGGGAGTATCGGAAACACAACTCGACGACGGCGTTTCGTGGACTGTTCCCTCGGATAGTAACCGTCTTTCTCGGCGGCATCCTCACGCTGGCACTGATAACAGCAGCTACGGAGGGGCCTGAAGCAGAACTCGGCAGTCTTGACCCGACTGTCGTCGGACTACCACTGGTACTCATGGTCGTCTGTTTCAAATTCACGTCCGACCTCCTGGGCGTCTACAGCGACCGTCTTGCCGTCTATTTCAAATCATACGATGAGGAACACGGCTGGCAAACGGCCCCGCCGAAGGCACGATCTATCGACGGGACGCTCACTGATGCACCTGAGCGGGTTCGTCCGGTTCGCTGGGGACGGGTCATCGGCGGCCTCCTCCGGCTCCCGTATCACCCAGGAAGCCTGTTTCTCGGTGGCATGGGGCTGCTCGTTGCGGTCCTGTTTGCAATTGGCAGTGCGTGGGACATCGTCGCCGTGATCGTTCTCGCAAGCGTTAGCATCCTGGCTCTCCTGCTGTGTCTCGATCAGCTATTGCGATACGGGACGATCGAATACCGGATTGACCCTGATGCTGGTGCGCTCGTCGCATATGACCGTCTGTTCGGCACGGCACTCTGGCGCATCGAGTCGCGGGAGGAAAGTGGCCTCCGCCTCGAGCAGACGCCGCTCGATTCGCTGCTCGGAACAGAGACGGTTACTATCGAACACGCAGACGGGGAGTACATACTACCACATCTACCCGATGCCGCCTCGGTCATCGCGGTGTTTGACCGACAGCCCGAGCGTTCAGAACCGATAATCCCCGGTCGGGCTGGGTTACTTGGGTGAATCGGCTACTCGTTGTCTGGAACAGGTCGCCGTCGGCCCCGTTATCTATCCTCGGAGACGGCGCTGTCGGTCCACAGGTCATAGCCGACGACAAGCGCCATGCCACTCGTCGGGATAATCACCAGCAGCCTGCCAACGGGTGAGAAGTCGATACCTGCCATCGAGAGACCGATGTACGCAACAGCGAGTACTGGTGGGACAGTGAGGGCGGCACCGAGTCGAGTCCTTTCCGACCGGAGGTAGCCAGCGCCCCAGCCGACGAGTCCTAGGATCACGAGCGGGATCGCGAGCGCCCAGATGAGGAAGGCGGTGAGTTCTCTCCCGATATCGTTTGTGCCGGCTGTGGTGAACAACAGCGTGCCAAGCAAACAGGCTCCAGCGCCAAAGAGAGCGCCGAGTGCGAACGCGCGCTGCAAGCGAGACATCGACGCGCTGTCTCGCCTGAGTACTGTGCCCATTCCGACTACCAGCAGCGCGTTCGCGCTTATGACGAGTCCCGGTCTGAGCGTCCGTTGTACCCAAATTGCGCTAAACGGCGGTGGGTTGAACACATACGAATCACCCGGCCGCGGTGTCGGCCAGAGTTCCAGCGGCACTGCGGTGACGAGCAGACAGACTGCACTCAAACCGAGAATCGGACCGGCGAGCCGATATGAGCGACGCCACATAGCAGGTCACTCACCTCCGAGGGCCACGACGGTTCCGTCCGGCGACACGCTCACGATTCCGCCATCGAGTACCGCCAGTGAGACAGCCTGATACTCGGCCGGATACTGCCATACTGCCTCGCCCAGGCGCGTGGTGAACGCGGTGAGGCCATCATCACTCTGGAACGTGAACACAGCGTCGTCAGCCGCGGCAGTCACCGCACCACCGATATTGATTTCCGAGCACCACCGGGGAACCGGTGGCCCGTTTTCGACGCGGTCGAAGGCGAACGTCGCGCTGGATGACTCACCGGGGCGCTCGATTGCGTACACGCTATCGGGCGTCACGACCGGAAATTCGAGTGACCGTCTGTCGTCGAGACGCCACTGCTCGGTCCCGTCGGTGAGTGACCGGCCTATCAGGTCGCCGTACGTGCCGCTCACATAGACGGTCCCGTCAGAGACGACGGGGTATCCCGAAGGTCGGTCCGAGTGTTCCCACTGGACCTCGCCGGCTGCGGCATCCACTGCCGTTATCTTCTCACCGGCGATGACGACGGTACTGTCGGCCACGGCCAGCCTCGTCCCGTCGGCGGTCGCCGTCCACTGCTGGCGTCCGTCGTCGGTCGCAAATCTCGCTACCCCGTCAGTCGTGGGAACGAACAGGGCGTCATCAGTCACCGTCGGAACGCCTGCCCCGACTGTGTCGGTGTTTCGCCACGCGACGGATCCATCTCCAATCTCAAGCGCGGTGACACTGTCTGCTGTAGCGAGAAAGACGCGATTGTTGGATATTACCGGCGGCGCTGGTTCGTCTCCAAGGTCGACCACTGACGGGACTGTCGCCGGTGTGAGATCGCGCCGCCACTGTTCTGTACCGTCACGGAGCGATAGGGCGACGACACCGGTCGCCGTCGTTAGCACGACAGTTCCGTCGGCGACAACCCCCGCGCTTGCACCGGTGGTTTCACCGTCACCAGACGATGTTGAAACATCTGCGTGCCATCTGACCGACGGCGTCGTGGTTTCCATCCCGACTGGCGCATAGCCCGTGTTCGTCGCGTCGAACCGCGGCAACGGCCACGAGCCGTCGGGCACTGTTTCGAAGCCGGCGCTGTCGATACCCGGTTCGACTGTATGCGATGGGTCTGGTGCGCCGTCGTCAGGGCACGACGACGAACAGCCAGCGATGCTGGCGACTGATCCGGTGGCGACCATTCCGAGGAATGTCCGCCGCGACCTGGAGGGCATCGACTGCTCGTTCCAATAGCTCGATAAAAAATGTTATTACAATATCGCAATCTGCAGGAATCCCAACCTTCGGTTGTCCGGAAGACTCACACACATTCTGAGCAACAGTGTGGGAGACTCCCTCTCTCCTATTATTCGAGGCTCACTTCCCGGGAAAATCCAGCAAAACTTAGTAAATCACTCCCAATAGCGGTTCTATGGCCGAAACGACACTCGCCACAATCGACGAACTGCTGGAGGGCGCTTTCGACGACGTGGACGACCCCGAAGTCCGATACAAACTCAGAAGTGCGCGACAGCTTCTGCAAGTAGTGCAACAGCGACAGGATATCGTGGACGAAGCCATCGATACTGCCGTCGAAGACGAAGAGATCCTGAAAAACCTCCGCGACCTCGGCTACACCGAGTGATGCGCTCCTCCTACCGTTGGCACAGAACAAGCCTTTTGTCTCTCTCAACCAAGTCACCGGTATGACAGACGACACTGCCGAGCAGCTTAGAGCGGAATTAGAGGCGGTTTTCACCAGCGCAGAGTACCCTGTCGAGGAACCGATGGAACTGGTACCAGTTCTGCCGGACGGCCCGAGTACGACATTCGAAGCAGGGGATGTCCGCATCGGGGTGATGGATTTTGGCACAGAATACGCCGAGTATCAGGACTATCCTTACGAGACGGCTGCGGCCCTTATCGACGATCTGATGGCCGGCTTTCGGAAAGAAGGGCTGTTCGACTGAGCGGGATTTTCCTCACACCGCTTGACTGCGTGATGGGTATTCGCTACTTAGCAGTAGCTAACGAAGTCGTGTCGACAACAGCTACAACAGTATTCGCGGTGGGGCTGTCTCAGGTCTCTGCGTCGTACCCCGCGTCCTCCACAGCGGCGATGAGTTGTTCTGTGCTGACGTCGCCGTCGACAGACACTTGTTCGGCGTCTTTGTCGGCTTCAGCGCCTTGGACACCAGCGAGCGCCTCGATGGCCTCCTCGACGGTCTGCTCACAGTGACCACAACTCATCCCTTCGACGGTCAACGTCGTAGACATAGCAGTTTTGACGAAGGATGCGCAGAACTTCTGAGTTGCGACTTACCCGCCAGAACAGCACCTAATAATGACATCTGAATGAATATAGTTAAATTCAACAATTCATTACATAGTACTTCTATATTAGATTGTTACCAATACTTGGCTCTGTGCTCAACACAAGGGAGTATCGAACCCTTTCGGATTCACGCCCAGCGGCGCTCGGCCAGTCACGCCGATAACGGAACTACTCTCAGCATCCGGTTCTGACCGCGCTACAGTAAGTACCGCCGAGGCGTGTCCGTGGCTCGCACAGCCGATTGGCAGCGGGTCTAGTCCAAGAGCGACGCGGCTGCTGGAACTTTTAAGCGACGGGTGATGGGATTGTCCTGGCCTGCTCAAGTCGCACCACGGTCCGTCGAGCCCGTAACAATCGCTACCGCTGGAGAACTGCTTGCGGCCAGTGTGTGACTACAAACTCTCCTAGTCCGACTCGGAAATGTCAACAGTGAGTACCGGAACGGACGACTTCGTGACGACTTTCTGCGCTGTACTCCCGAGCATGTTCTTTTCGTACTTGTCTGCCTGCGTTCCCATCGTAATCAGGTCGATGTCGGCGTCAGCAACGTACGATACGATGCGGTCTGCTGGTTTGCCCCGCTTGATAGCTGTCGAGACCTCGATTCCTTCCTGTTCCAGCGTGTCTCGGACGACCGACGTGGCCTCTTCGCCCTCCGTTCGCAGGTTCTCTAGCACCTCGTCCTGCATCTCGTCATCCATCGACAGGAACGCTCGGTCGTCGACGACATACAGCGCGTGGACGGTGACATCCCGCCCGTCGGCAATGTCGATTGTGTGTTCCAGTACCTGCTCCATTGACGCACTCCCATCCGTTGGAACGAGAATATCGCTATACATCGTTCGTACAAATCAAGTTGTCACAAACATCCCTTTCGATTCTGTTCAGGCATCGCAAACACGGTAGCCGTACCACGATTGTGGCGGACGGTGCTCGGTGCAGGCCTGCGTGGCACCGACTTAGAGATAGCCGAGTCGCTCCAACCGCGACTCGAGGTCGACGTCGTCGAAGCCATCGATATCGTATTCTGCCATTTCGTCCTCCCCGGCAGCGAGTTGGGTGATTTCGAGCGTCTCACTTTGCTCTGCGGAGTCAGCGACAACGTCCGACGGCGGGCGGTCGATAGGCGTTCCGTCGCTGGGTTCGGACCGCCGGCCCCGTACGACCGCTTCGTACTCATCCTCTCCCCACGCTGCGCGCTTGTATACGGTGTCACCGGGTCCGTTCTGGTACACGAGCGACGCGGGCTGTCGGAACCGGTCCGGTTCGTCAGTGTACTGCTCGGCGTACTCCGCTGTCTGCCCGGTCGGTGGTGTCTGGTACGCAGTCGTCTGCCCGTCTGGTGCGACGAACCACCCAGCGTCGTCCGCTTCGCCGTCAAAGGCAGCCAGCACGGCGTCGGGAAACCGCGACAGCGTCGCCAGGGACTCGATTCGCCGCCCCTCGGTCTGCCCCGGACCTCGGACGACCAGTGGGACGTGAAACAGTTCCTCTTGTGTCCCCATCCCGTGCATGACGGCCGGTGGCTCGGTGGCCGCCTGTGGCGGTTCTCCGAACCCGTCACCGTGGTCCGACGTGATGACGACCAGCGTGTCGTCTAAAACGCCGCGTGCTTTCAGGTCGGTGATGACCCGCTCCAAAATAGCGTCAGTCTGTCGAATCGCGCCGTCGTACAGCGGTTCGAGTAGCTGCCCGACGCCCGGCGGGAGTTGCTCTCCGTAGACGCTCCACTCCCACTTGATCGGGAGTTCGTCGTGCATTCCCCAGTACAAGTCCGCACCCCACTCGTCGTAGGCGTCCCGTGTCGCGTACGGCATGTGCGCGTCCATCAGATTGAGGCACGCGGCCCAGGACCCCGTTTGCTCGTCGACCCACTCAGTCAGCTCGTCGGCGTACCAGAAGCCGTCGACACCGTTGCGTGTCTCGGACGGGTCGTCAACGTCTGTCGAATCGGGCCGTTCCGTGACGACGGTCTCGAAGCTGTCGCTGAGCCCGGATGGATGAACCGTGAGATACGGGTTCTCCGTGAACACGCCGGTCTCGTAGCCTTCGTCGCGGAGGAAATCGAAGATCGTCTGGCCGGGTTGCAGCCGCTCGGTAATCCTGAGCGTGTGGCCCTCCGACGGAACACCGGTGAACAGACTCGCATGGGCCGGCAGCGACCAGCTCGCGGTTGTCCGTGCCTGCGTGTACACCGTCGCCTCACGACCGAACGCTTCGAGAAAGGGGGTGGTCCTGCGTCGATGACCCAACAGCGAGGTGTTCGCCGCACGGACACAATCAAGAACGACGAGTAACACGTTCGGGCGACCCATTGTCAGGCTTTAGAAGGTGTCCACGGCAAAAGTATGTTCTGTAATCGTGGTTTTCCAAGATAGCACCAGTGACCTGCCCAGAGATCTTCTACCAGTACGCGTCTGATTTGTCTCTCGCCGCGATACAAGCCGCTCACGATATTCTCACCACTTCGAGGCAGTTCGTCGCTGCTGGAGCTACGCTATGCTCTCAAGACGCACTGGGTCGGGCCTCGCGTGAGTATATTTTATATGGGTCGACAGTCTGGTAACAACAACGTGGTCAAATCGACGGTCCGGTTTCCCGAAACGGTGATGGACTGCGTCGAGGAGATGGTAGCGGAGGGCGTCTTCTCGAACAAGTCCGAGTTTCAACGCTTCGCCGTCGAGTACGTCCTTTCGGAGATCGAGGACTACGAGCCCGAAATGGTTGATTTCGACGAACTACAGAAAGAGGTCTTCCAGCACCAGCCGGCTTCCAGCGGGGCCGAGATGTCGCCGGAGATCAACGAGAACTTCTACGAGAACGCGGCGCGCGTCCGGCAGTTCGCGATTCGCGGTGACATCGAGACGGCAGAAGAGTACATCGACACTGCGTACCCCGTCACTGACCCCCGCTGTTTGCTCCTCGACGACTTGCTCGAACCCTACCGACAGCGCGAAACCGAAGACGAATAGGTCGTTTCCCGGAGCCGATACTCGGCTCCCTCGTCGCATCACCGGTTGAACTATTCGCCGGCGCGTCAGTCGTCGTCAGCGCGGGCCTCTGGCATTGCCTCCGAGCGTGGCCCGGCGGCGTGTCCCTCGTGTGCCAGCGCTGTCGCGAACAGTTCTTCCGAGACAGCAGGAACGTCCACGTCTTCGACCGCACCCTCGGACTCGATGTCGTCGACTGAACGGGGGTACTTCCTGAGGTCTTTGTGGATCGCGATGCCCGCATCAGCGCCCTCACCCATCGCGATCGGGATCTGGTTGTGGCCCGGCGTGAGGTCACCAACGGCGTAGACGCCGGAGACACTGGTCTCGCCGTGGTCGTCGACGGCTACCGTCCCGTCGTCGTTTCTATCGAGTCCCAGTTCGTCGGCCAGTTCCGCGTGATAGTCCGACCCGAGCATCGGGAAGCCGCCCTTGTACTCCCGAACGCTCCCGTCCTCGAACTCGTAGGCCGATAGCCAGCCGTCGTCGTCAGTCTGCTTGCCCGACAGCTCTGTATCGACGATCTCGACCGGGTGATTGTCGAGCATCGTCTGCGTCTCGTCGCTCCACTCGGGCTCCTCGCCGCGAGTCAGGATGTCCACGTCGTCGGTGTAGTTCAGCATAATCATCGCGACGTGGGCCGCGGCTTCGCCGGTCCCCATGACGAAGACCGGCTCGCCGACGAACATGAACGCGTCACAGTGGAGACACCAGTGGAGCCCTTTCCCGGTCCGCGGCAGCGGCGGGTCCGGACGCTCGTCGGCGAACCCGGTCGCCAGGACGACTCGCTTGACCGCCAGTTCGCCGTCGCTCGTCGTCACGGTGAACCCGTCCTCGTTCCCGTCGGTGAGCGGTTCGACCGACTCGACGAAGCCCCGCTCGTAGGTCCCGCCGTAATCCTGCACCTGTTCACGCGCTGTCTCCAGGAACTCGTTGCCCGAAACGTCCTCGGTGACCCCGATGACGTTGTGGGTATCGGTCATCATCGCAGCGCGGCCCCCACCGCGGTTGATGACAATCGTGTCCATCCCCAGTCGGGTGGTGTACAGTGCGCTCGTCAGCCCGGCCGGCCCGCCGCCGACAACGGCCACATCATAGTCGTACCGCCCTTCGGTGTACATTAACGTAATATACGTGCTCAAGGAATAAAAACAGCAGAACAGCGGCCATCTACACAGCAATTCGACGCTGGTGTTACGCTCCGCAAGCGATGCGAACGACAGGCTCGCTATAGTAGCCATTGAAAATCAATGCACACCTGATCGCACAACGGCAGTGCGATCAGTGGGTAAATCGTTTCAATTGTTACTATAGCACCCCTGTCTCACCCAGGGCCGAGGGCCGCGATGTCGGCCCCGACCGTCGCCTGTGCATCAGCCGGGTTCGGATCACTGTCGGCCAGATGCGTCCACTCGTGGGCGGGCAGCGCCGACAGGTGGTCAGTGATCGCTGTGCTGTACGGCGTCGCTTGCACAGTGCTCTCTTTGTCACCCCAGATGTGGTTGATGACGGTCATCGAATCGATGCGTATCTCGACCGACTCCGGGTCACACCGTGCCGCCAGTGCCCGCAGTCCGAGATGGAGGGCGGCGTATTCGGCGACGTTGTTGTTCGTCCGGGAGCCGACCGGACGCCCGAGTCGGGCAATCGGTGTCTCATCGGCCTGAATCACAGCACCGGCACCGGCCGGCCCGTTACTGTGTGCACTGCCGTCAACATAGAGCACTACCTGTGCCACGTCGGAGGTAGCCGAGCCCTGCTGTGACGGGGGCGGGCCAGATTCGACAAGCTCGTCGATTGCGGTCCGTATTTCATCGGCGGATGTCTCCGGGTCGAACAGGCCACCGTAGCCAGCGACGGCAGCATTGATCGCATCGATAGCGGGGGTGAGTTCGTATCGATACAGGGCCAGCAGCTCGTCGACCCGCGTCGCCAGCGGCGAGAGCGTCTCCGCTGGCAGACGCTCTCTCTCACCTGCTGGCTGATTGTGACGGTCCATCAATAATGCGTAGCTGCGGGTGGCTAAAAGACACTTCGCCGCGATAGGCGAGGGATGGCAGGATGCGTCCCGTGAGTACCGGCTACTGACGGGTCGGCGTTTCTGATGAACCAATCGGGACCGCAGTTAACAGCACCGCGACCGTAGCTGTGGCTACAATGGACAGACGGACGTTCCTCGCTGTGAGCGGGCTCACGGCCGCTGGAACACTCGCAGGCTGTAGTGCCCCCAGTGACGACCAGCAAGGGGACGGCGCGACAGCGACGGCTTCCGGACAGGCCGACGGTTCAGAGACGGCTGTCGCTGTCGAGACCGTCGCCGACGGACTCGAATCGCCCTGGAGTGTCACACCGCTGCCTGACGGCTCACAGTTGCTGGTCACAGAGCGCGTCGGCCGCGTGGTGTTGGTCGATTCGGCCGACGGAACAATTACGCCTGTCACTGGCGCACCGTCGGTGTACGCGAGCGGTCAGGGCGGGATGCTCGATGCGGCGCTCCACCCCGACTTTCCGGACCCAGCGTGGGTGTATCTGACATATTCGAAAGCTAACGACAGCGGTGAGTCGGCGACACATCTGGGCCGTGGCCGTCTGAACGCCGCTGACGCGCAGTTCGAGACGTTTGAACAACTGCACGCTGCGGAGCCCTTTGTCGATTCTGACGGGCACTTCGGGTCTCGCGTCGTGTTCGGCCCGGACGGGTTGGTGTATGTGACTGTCGGCGACAGACAGTTCAAGGACTTCGGGCCCGACCACGTCGCTCAGGACAGGACCAACGAACTCGGGACCACACTTCGGCTGACGCCCTCGGGTGGGATTCCCGACGCGAACCCGTTCACCGACGACCCGGACGCGGTCGGTTCGATATTCAGCTACGGCCACCGCAACGCCCAGGGGATGACCGTCCACCCCGACACCGGAGCCATCTGGCAGACCGAGTTCGGCGAGCAGGACGGCGACGAGATCAACATCGTCGAACGGGGCGCTAACTACGGCTGGCCGGTCGCCGACGAGGGCTGTACCTACGGCAGCGGCGATCCGATCGGCGTCAGCCACGCGGAGCGCGACGACGTTGTTGCACCAGTGTATTCGTGGGACTGTGGGTCAGGTGGCTTCCCGCCCAGCGGCACGGCGTTCTACACCGGTGACGCCTTCCCGGAGTGGACCGGCGACCTGCTCGTCGGTGGCTTGGCCTCGCAGTATCTCGCCCGGTTCACCGTCGATGGGCGAACAGTCGAAGAAGCGACGCCCCTCCTCGCCGACCACGGGTGGCGCATCCGCGACGTGGTGGTCGAGCCCGAAACCGGACACGTCCTCGCTGCAATCGACTCGTCGGACGCACCTATCGTGCGACTCTGCCCCGCCTGAATCGAGTGATTCGGCGACAACCGTGTGGGCTGGCGACCTGTGTCCGTAATTTGAATTAGTGTTGGAGCGATGCACCAACGGTGATCGGGGCCGTTCTGGTCCCATACTCCCACAGATCCCTATCGATCAGACTCGACCAGTGAGGCCGGTACCGCGCCATTTTTGCTTCTGAACCCGCTACACTGGCTGTGAACCAGACTGCGATTCTGCACGCCGCGTTCGGAGTCCTGATCGTCGCAGGGTTCCTCGTCTCGGCACCTCTGAGCTATGGCCTCTACGGGCTGGGGGCTACCTGTTTCATCGCCGGCATCGTACTCGCACGGCAGGATAGCGATGGATCGGAAACCGCCGATAGCGTCTGATATCGGGAACGCGACATGGGGTCCGGTATCAGGATGAGGCAGAGCGGTTTGCGGGGCTGTACTGCTCTACCGATATGAACGCCTGTGAGGGTAGTCGTCGGCGGGCGTCTCGGCTTCCTCGGTGGAACCGAGCGGTTCCTTGGGCTTGATCGGGTCGCCCGATTCGAGTCCCTTTTCCGCAAGTGTCCTTCTCCCCATGACCTCGATGATGAGTCGGTTGGCAGCTCACTGGTGATTGAACCGCTCCCTCTCGGGAGTAGCTATTATCGGTCTGACACCTGATGCCGAAGCATGGACCGGCGAACGCGGCTCATCGTCTATTATCTCGTCATCGTCGTCATCGTGCTCTCTGGGTTCGTGGTTCTCTACAACTACGGGATGGCTACGTGGGAGGGGCGGCCTCAGCCGTTGTACCGCTCGGTGGGGGTCATCGTTCAAACGGTCACCACCGTGGGCTACGGCGGGGACGCCCCGTGGACGAGCCCGCAGATGAACTCCCTCGTCTCACTCATGGCGCTCTCGGGACTCGTACTCATTTTCGCGGCCCCCCGGTGCTCGTGGTCCAAGTACTTCCCAAACCACCGACGGGGCCGGTCGGACGACTGGCTCACAGCAGGAGAGCGAAGAGGAGGTACGATCCGACGACAGACAGCGACGGCGTGAGGACCCAGAGAATGACGATTCGGCTCGTCGCTGCCGGATCGAACAGGTTCTCGGCGGTCAGTTCCTCGATGTCCTCCTCGCCAATGGCTGGGACTGATGGAGACGTTTCGGGGGTAGGGGACTCTCCGGCTGCGAGTTCGCCCACAGTTGGACCCGCTGGCTTCTCATCCTTGGTTGATGGGGCGACGAGCGCGCCGGTACTGAGATTCGGCCCCGGCTTGGACTCGGACGGTGGCGTCGCGAGTTCCGTAAGCGTGACAGCGCGACTCGCTCGGCCCCACCCTAGACCGATGATACAGCAGGTCGTGCTCACCGCGAGGCTCGCCGGAATGCCGTAGTACGAGAGGACGGTGATGATCGTCGCACCGACGGAGGAGACGATGAGGGCTGCCAGAATCGGTAGGTCAGTAATGCCGTCGCCGACGGTTGCGAGAGTGCGTCTGGCGATGGTGAACCCACCGAGGCTGATGGCTGCGACTGCGAGGAGCACGCCCTGATTGATACTGACGGCCCCGTTGCCGACCAGCGGGGCGACTGCGTTCGCAGCGTTCGAGGCCCCCGCACTGAAGCCCATGTAACAGGCGATGGCCAGTACCAGTGCCGACCCGATGAGGTCGCGAGGGGACGCGTTTCTGTTGAATCGGACGCTGGGGAACCGGCCCGACCGGTCGATCTGTACCAACTGCCGTTCGAGGCGCGTAAACGACAGTCGAGCTTCGAGTTGCGGATAGGCGTACCGACCGATGGCCGCCCCGATGATGAGGCCGATGAGCGGGGCGACGATCCACGCGGAGACGATTGTAAACATCAACGCCTCGTTGAGCGATCCCGTCGCGAGTCCGAGCCCCACAATCGCCCCTACAGCCGTCATCGAGGTCGAGGCGGGGACGCCATAGATGTTTGAAACCAGCAGCGAGAGGCCAGTGAAAAACAGGACGCCGACACCGGCTACCGGGGTGAACTGTGCGGCCGGGACGATCCCCTCGCTCATCGTGACGATGACGTTGCGGCCGACTGTCCACGCTCCGATGAACGCGAACACGCTGAACAGTGCCGCCGCTGTTACCTTTCTGACCAGCTTGCTCCCGACAGCCGGCCCGAACGCGACGCCTGTTGACGAACCGCCGATGTTGAATCCCACGAACCCGGCGACGAGTAAGCCGAGGACGAGAAGCACCGAGACCATGAATATGATCCTCTACGGACCATTTCGGATACAGCCATAATGGCCTGTTCATCTATCTTCGGTGCTGAGAGGTTTCATCTTGTCACGAGGCTGCCGACCAGTGCTACCCACGGCGTCGGTCACACATTTCGTCGGCGGTTTTATCCGATAGGTGAAACTATCCCTGTCATATGACTGACCAGCCTGTCGACGTCGAACCGGGGGGCGAGAACGTCGCCGGTGAGGTACCCGCCGAGGAGCCGGAATCCGTCACCGACGACGCGGTCGTCCACGACGACGACGTCGAACTCGAACGGACTATCGGGCTGGTCGGCGGGCTGGCAATCGGGATCGGGACGATGATCGGGGCCGGAATCTTCGTGTTTCCAGGGCTGGCGGCCGCCAACGCTGGGCTCGCAGCCACGCTCTCCTTTGCGATCGGCGGCCTGATCGCGTTGCTCGTGGCGCTGCCGACCTCCGAACTCGCCACGGCGATGCCACGGAGTGGAGGCGGCTACTACTTCATCTCGCGAGGAATGGGGACGGCCTACGGCGCAATCGTCGGCCTCGGGCTGTGGCTGGGCCTGATGTTTGCCTCCGCGTTCTATCTGGTCGGGCTCGGTCACTACGCGAGCGCCGTGTTCGCCGAGCTCAACGTCGTGCTCCCGTTCAGTCCGGTCATCGGCATCGGGCTGTTGTTCGGGGCCGCACTGACTGCATTGAGTATCGGCGGCACGGAAAACACCGCGAAGATTCAGAACGTGGTGGTCGGGGTTCTCCTCGTTGTACTCACGGGCTTCCTTTCCTACGGTGTCCTCGACGCTGTTGGCGTATTCGGTGGCGGCACCGTGCCGGAGCAGTTTTTCTCGAAAGGGTACCTCCCAGTGTTGACGACCGCTGCGCTCGTGTTCACGTCGTATCTGGGGTTCGCCCAGGTCGCAACTGTCGCGGGTGAAATCAAGCAGCCGGGTCGGAACCTCCCGCTGGCGATGGTCGGCTCGGTCCTCATCGTCACCGTCTTTTATGTTGTCACGATTTTCGTCGCGACCAGCGCGTTCGGTGCTGATCGGCTGGGGGAGTTCGGGGAGACTGCGATGGTCGAAGTCGCCCGTGACTTCCTCGGGTTGCCCGGTGCGGTCGCGATCCTGGGTGCCGGGCTGTTGGCGACGTTTTCGAGCGCGAACGCGTCGATTCTCAGTGCCTCGCGGGCAGTGTACGCTCTGAGCCGCGATGCGTTGCTCCCCAGAAAGGCGAGCGAGGTCAACCTCCGCTACGGCACACCACACGTCGCACTGCTCTCCGCTGGCGGCCCGATCCTCGTCCTCGTCGCGACTGGCCGGGTCGAACTCCTGGCTGAGGTCGCCTCGTTCCTCCACCTGATTATGTACGGGCTGATGTGTATCGCCCTGATCGTGTTGCGCCGTCGGAACCCGGAGTGGTACTCGCCAAGCTATCAGGTGCCGGGCTATCCGGTGGTCCCGGTCGTGGGCGCGCTCGCGAGTTTCGGACTGATCGTCTTCATGCAGCCCGCGTCAATCGGTATCGGCATCGTGGTCATGCTCGCCTCGTATCTCTGGTACCGTTATTACGCTGGGGACGTGACACTCAAAGGAGACATCTGATTATGACGGACCGACCATCAATACTCGTTCCGCTCCGCGTGCTCGAAGGGGAATCGGTCCCCGAGGGTGTCCCCGAACTTCTCGCACACGCCCACGTTGTCCTGCTGGGGTATCACGTCATCCCGGAACAGACTGCTCCCGGACAGGCACGGATGCAGTTCGAGGACCGGGCCACGGAACGGCTCGATGACTACGAGGAGATGTTCGAGGAGGCCGGAGCCACTGTCGAGCGGCGGCTCGTGTTCACCCACGACGGCCAGAAGACCATCGACCGCATGATCGCTGAGCACGACTGCATGGCTGTCCTCGTTCCGAACGCGACGGGGCCGGTCGAAGACGTGCTGGTCCCAGTCCGCGGGGCCATCGGGGTTGACCGCCTCGCCCGTGTCGTCGCGAGTGTGTTCGGAGAGATGGACGCCGACGTGACGTTGTATCACGTTGCCGACGAAGACACGACGGACGACGACATCCAGACACTCCTCGGTGGAATGACGGACCGACTGGTGGAGTTCGGAATGGACCCGTCGACTATCGAGACACGGATCGACCGCGACCAGGATCCCCTCGACGCGATTGCAGACATAGCTGACTCGTTCGATACGGTCGTCATGGGTGAAACCGACCCGTCCCTGGCGACGTTCGTGTTCGGGATGCCTGCCGACCAGATCGCCGAGCGATTTCTCGGACCGGTGTTCGTGGTCCAGCGCGAACCCGCTCCGGAGGACGAGTAACTCAGCCAGTCGGCTGGGTGGTCGTTGGTGCATGATAGCCCTCCCGGGTTCAGTTCACCACCGACCACGGATAGACGCCTGCCACGCTCACGCTCCTGTCATCCCACGGTACAACGGGGACGACGTACTGCTTCAGTGGGAATCCGGAGACGCTGGCGACGGCACACAGCGAACGGCCAGACCCTTCAGGACGGACTGTGAACCATGGGTAGAGCGGGCCAGGCTGCAGGTGGTACACAGCCGCTTGTACGCTGTGATACATACTGCTAATACGAGGGCCGCCCCAGGCCTCCGGAGCCCGACCGGGTCCGGAAAACGTCTCTGTCACTGCGCTGTGGTCTTACCACTCTCACAGCCCGAAATAATGCGATAGCAGGCGAGAGAGGGTTTACGACAGTCACACCAGATTAGCCAAATATCCGAGGGCACAACTACTGCGTATGCGCCGACGGACGGTTCTCAAATCGACCGGTGCGGTTGGAACGATTGTTGGAGTCGCCGGGTGTCTCGGTGGTGGTCGCTTCGGGGATTCGAACCCCGATGTCGTCCTCGAAGAGCCCGACCGGGAGTTCGAGAGCAGCGACGTTCCGTATCCTGCGTGGGGCGAGCAGATTCCGGACGTGAGCGTCCCTGCGCCGGCCGAATCCACAGAGATTCGACTGCGCGACGTTGAAACCCCAGCCCTCCTCACGTTTTTTTACAGCCACTGCCAGACCGTGTGCCCCGTTCTCATCTCGACCCAGCGGAACATTCAGAGCCACGCACAGAACAACGGCTACGCTGATGCGGTCCGGTTCCTCCCGATGACCTTCGACCCCGCTCGTGACACTGCAGAACGACTCGGGGCGTACGCGGACGAGATGAACGTCGACGCCGAGAGCGAGAACTGGCAATTCCTTCGGCCAGCGTCGAAGCAGCGAGCCAAGGATGTCATACAGGAACAGTTCGGGGTTGTGTTCCAGCGAACCGAACCTGAGGACATGGATATGTACATGTTCACGCACACAGCACTGACGCTCCTGGTCAACGCTGATGGGTTCGTCGAGCGTGCCTACCGCTCGAAGTCGCCGGACGAAGAAACCATCATTTCCGACCTGAAGACGGTGAGAACCGCGTGAACCGCCGACAGGCCGTGGCGGCGATTGCGGGGATCGGTCTCACCGGTGGGAGTCTGTGGGTTGCCCAGAACGGGCTGTCGGGTAGCCAGACCGGGAACACAGAACAGCTTCCGATCCGCGTGGAGACGCTAGATGCACACGGCTCGTCGGCGGGCGAGTCGGCTGTGCCGACCCCGGGAACTGTCACGGTGATCGACCTCTTCGCTACGTGGTGTGCGCCCTGTGACGACCAACTCCGGATACTAAACGCGATGCAGTCCGAGTACGCTGACGTGTCGTTCGTCTCAGTGACGAACGAGCGGCCAAGCGAGACACTGACGAGGGCTGACATCAGCGAGTGGTGGAACCGGAACGGCGGGGCCTGGACTGTCGGCCTCGACCCCGGCAGCGAGTTGCTGGCGGCACTCGGGGCGGACGGACTCCCGTACATCGCGATTACTGACGAGAGCGGGACCGTCCAGTTCGGCCACAGCGGACTCGCCGGGGAAGAGACGCTTCGAGACGAACTCGACGCACTGGTGTGAGATGACCGGAGTTGCCGTACTCGGGACACTCACGTTCGCCGCGGGCGCAGGCGTCACGACGTTTTTCGCGCCGTGTGCGTTCCCGCTGCTCCCGGGGTATATCGGGTACTACATGAACGAGAGCGACCGAGATGTCGGTATGCTACCACCTGCCACCGCCGCTGCTGGTGGGGCACTCCTTGCGCTTCCCCTCGTCGCGCTGCTCGTCCTCGCACTCGGGCAGCCACTGAAAAACGCACTCCCGATGCTCGAACCGATGATTGGACTCGGTCTGATCGCGTTCGGCGTCGCGATGCTCCTGAATCGCGAGCCCGAACTCCGCGTCCCGCTGCCGCAGCGACCGGCGTCGGTAACCGGATTCGGTGTGTTCGGGGCTGTGTACGCGGTCGCTGCGGCGGGCTGTGTCGTCCCGCTGTTCTTCGGTGTGGTGGCCCAGGCACTCGCGTTGCCAGCCCGGACAAGCGTTCTCGTACTGGCGGTGTACGCGCTCGGAGTCGCCCTTCCGCTTGTCGGCGTGACACTCCTTGCGGGTGTTGGCATCGGACTCTGGCGCACCGCGGGCACGCACCTGCAACGACTGCACCAGCTCGCAGCCGTCGTGATGATACTGGCCGGCGGCGGACAGATTTACCTCGCAGTGTTCGAACTCGGCGTGTTGTAAGTTCAATCGAGTGCTGACTGGCCCCTCTCCAGCGAGGACTCGTGTGGCATTCGCACGGGGATACGCAGATTTACACCACAAGCAATTTATCGACATATTAACTACTTCGGCACAGCAATGCGTTGTTCCCGCCGCCACGCCCTCCGACTCATCGGCGCGTCCGGGGTCATCACCGCGACCGCCGGTTGTCTCAATCCCGGCAGTCTCGACAACTACGCGCTCATCGCCAGTGAACAGGACCTCTCATCAATCGGACGGCCGTATCTCTGGCCCGACCCGACCACAATTGATGCGACCACCAGGGTCGATTTTACTACCGAGACGAAACAGCAGTATACGTCCGAGCTGTTTAACACCGGCAGTGTCACCGTCCAACAGTGGCCGCTCGTCGGACGAGACCGATGGGGCAAAGACACGCGACCACGCCCAACGTTCCTTCGACAGGACGGGATCTTTTATGAAGTCCAAATCAGCGAGGAACAGCATCTCGAACGAGAACGCTGGCATTTCGCAGTCACACGGACTGACGAGACACCGCCAGACGACGCCACGGTCGAACGCACCCCCTTCGACCGCTCAACACAGGACAAACGTGTCCTTGAAGCAGCGCTCGACGCGGTCTACGCGGGCAACGATGGGTTTCTCGGCGAGCCTCAATTCGAAAACCTGCAGACCGTCGAGTATCACCACCACCTTGACGCCGAAGCCAGTGAGCTCGTCCCGTCGCCGCCGTTCGATTACATCGAGTACGAAGACGAATACTTTCGGCCCGTCACAGAGCAGCGGACGGTAACCGTCCCAGAATGGACGTACACTCTCGACGAAATCACGAACAATCGCGAAGCGTTCCAGGAGTACGCACGAACGGCGATTCTGGAACTCGATCTGAGTTCACTCGACCTCTCGGAATCCGCTCATGGCGTGATCGACGACGCGATCAGCGAGGAGCCTCGCCGCTACGAAGAGAGCGCACCGCCCTCCGACGAACTTGCGGAGGTTTTGGACGCGCTCGGCATCGCCGGTGACCTCCAGCCGATAGACAGCTACGACGACCGAGTCGACTTCCGGGGTGTCGTCGCCGAATACCAGGGCACAGTCTATCGGTTTAGTCTGATCGTGACACCCTGACTTGCGGTCGGCGGCTGAAACCCCTCGAGGTATTCACCCCATGTACCTGTGCAGCGAATCGCTCCTGTTCCAACACACCAGCCTCGACAGCACCTTCGACGAGAAGGTCGGGGTCGTCTGGAGAAAAGTCGGTGTGCGCTAGCGTTCTATTCCAGACCACGGCTTCAGATCAGCTATGATCGACACCCGAAACGCAAAACAGCAATCACCCGCGTCGGTACAGATCGAGTCGCTGTAGGACCGACCCGATCAGTACGGCGATGGGGATGATTTCGAGTCGGCTGACCAACATATTGAGTGTCAGCATGGCCTTCGCAGTGTCGGGCATCGCTGGCCCAGTGATGCCACTGCTGAGGCCGACGTTGCTCTGTGAGCTCATCACATCGAAAATGACGTATTCGAGTGGGTGAGCCGGTGAGAGAACGCGGAGTAGGACCGCAACACCGATGACGAGCCGTAATCCAGAGGATGAACACGACCGTCGCTTCGGTGTACTCGCGCTGTGCCTGTTCTTCGCTGAGCCGGCGTTCGCCGATCTGCAAGTACTTGATAGCGGTTGGCGGGCGGAACACGTCCCGTATCTACCAGACAGTACCCTTGACTAATGTTACCACGCAGATGAGTTTGAGGCCGCTGACTGTCGACCCCTGCGATCTTTTACACGTCTCCGGGACGAAAGACGACTACAGCGAAGTTGCGTCGCTCGTCAGTTCGTATGAATAGATATGAATGGTGGCGGCGAACCGGATTTCCCAGAGGCTCGCGCACTCCAGTACTCGCCGGAACGCTGGTGGGCTTATCTTCCGTGTTCGGGATGGGTACGGGAGGCAACCCCACCGCTGTGGCCGCCTACACAGGTTTTCCGGCAGCCACACTTATAAGAGTAGCTACTTGGAGGCGCTGTCGAAAAATGTTCCAGCATCCCAACCATAATACAAGATAGCACGGTCTGTCCGGTCGAACAAATCAGGGCACGGCTACAGTCCTGCCTACGTGACACGTCTATGTCAGTCTATTCGGGTCGAACCGAGGATAGTCCTTGCAACGACCCCAGCCAGCGAACTGGTCACAAGTCAGACGGTGGACTACCGAGCGAGACGCCGGCAAGGAAAATCGGCAGGCCGACGATAGCAACGGCGGCGGCGCTGGCTGTGACGACTGGGATGAAAAGCACGCCCAGTCCGAACGGCGTAGGCAGCACCGGGAGTACCGGTAGCATCGACAGTACGAACCCGATAGCGGCCGTTTTCATCGCTAGCCGACGGTTCCCGTGGCCGACTGCGTACCCGGCCGGGAGAAGCACGAACGCGGGTCCAAGAACTAACAGCGCCGACACCGGGGGCGTGAATCCGTCAGCGACGACCATCGGCGCTACCGCCATCGTCGCTCCCAGCGCGATGCCCGCTCCGACTACTGCACCGCCAACGACCGCACGATAGCTCGCACGCTCACGGACACGCCGCTGTGAAAGTGCGATTCCACACACGAACAGCGCAGTGCCACCACCGAACAGCGGTGCCGCTATCCCACCCAACCGCAAAACGCCCGTCGCTCCAAGCAGCGACAGGGCAGTCGCGAGCGCGCCGAAACCGGCGAATGCGACGCCCGCGGAGTCCCGGACTCGTTTGAAGTCCCAATCGAGCCAGGAGACCCCTCCGGCGGCAGCGCCGATCAAGAGGGTAAACACCGCTGCGGGGAGCGTGATGTATGCGAGCGCCTTCACCGCCATCACGGGACCGAGAAGTGTTCCGACCGCGAGGAGACTCAACACCGGCCCAAAGGCCGTGTCACGGGGGACGAACGTCACGACACGCCCGTCGTTCAGTTCGGTCATCGTCATCCGCTGGCCGTCGTCCGAGACGGTCGCGCCGTCGATGGCCCGCCCGACGCGCATCCCATCAGGGGCAATGACGACAAGCCGGTCGGCACCGAGGCCGTCGAGGTTTCGATACCCGTAAGCTTCAGTAAACTCGCCAGTGCGGACCGCCCCGCCGACAGACCCCTCGGCGAAGTCGGTCTCACGGTAGCGCAGCGTTATGACGCCGTCGCCGGAGACGTTCGCGCTCAGAAGCTCGGTGTCCCACATCGCTCTGTCGGCGATAGCGGTCCGGAGGCTCTCGTTCGCCCGGAGACGTGCAACTCCATCTGAGTTAGACAGGCGGTTGTGGACGACCCACGTTGCGCTTCCGTTATCGGTGACGGCGACGGTTGCGTTGCTGTGGGTGACAGTGACCGAGACGCCGTGGGATTCGGCCGTCGATTCGAACGACTCGCCACAGGCGTCACACAGCGGCCGCGGCGGGGGTGCTGCCCCGGCGGGCATGGCGGCGGCAAGGAGCGGTGCACAGACCAGACAGAGGAGGGCGAGATGGCGGAGTCGGCGTGGGACCATATAACATATCTATCCTGTCATGTGTTAAGAGCCTTCGATTACTCAAACAACAGTTACACCAACACGGACGACGGGTGACTCTTCGACCAATACCGCTCTGACAATTGTACCGCCTTTTAGATGTACGTCTCGGCGAAACCATTGGTAGATTATCTGGGATGTTCTTATTCAGTATAACAACTTATATCGACAGAACCACGATGGTAGGCAGAACGCCGTGACAGCAATCGAGATCGAGTCGCTCAGGAAGTCGTACGGCGACGTGACCGCGATAGCGGACCTCTCGCTCAGTATCGACGACGGTGAGTTCTTCGGGTTGCTTGGTCCCAATGGCGCTGGCAAGACCACGACAATGGAAATACTCACCGGGCAGCTTAGTCCGGACGGTGGACAGGCGGCGGTACTCGGTGTCGACCCAGCGACGCAGCCAACAGCGGTCCGTGAACGGGCGGGAATCCTCCCGGAGAAGGAGTCACCGCCGAGTTTCATGACGCCGCGCGAGTACTTCGACTTCGTCGGTGCTATCCGGGGTATGCCCGACCAGGCGGTGACCGAGCAGACCGACTCGTGGGCCGACCGCCTCGGCTTCACTGCCAAACTCGACACGCTGTCCTCGGACCTTTCGCGGGGCCAACAGCAGAAAGTGATGATCGCCGGTGCGTTCTTCCACGAACCGGACGTCGTGTTCATCGACGAACCGCTGGCGAACCTCGACCCGATCGTTCAGGAGCGGGTCAAGCGATTCCTGCGTTCGTATCGGGACGCCGGCAACACGATCGTCGTCACCACGCACGACGTAGACGTCGCCGCCGAACTCTGCTCGCGGGTCGGCATCATGTACGGCGGCGACCTCGTCGCCGACGTCCGTCCGGCGGAACTCGACGCTGACGTGACGCTCCTCGACGTGTTTCTGGACAACGTCGACGCAACAGTGGACCGGGGAGCCAACCCGCTGACACATGAGTGACGGACGGGCGCGCAGGGTGTTCGTCGAGATGCTCCGCGAGGAGTGGCGACTCCACAGCCGGCTCTTCGGCGGCAGTCACTTCTCCCTGTTTCCGGTGTTCATCTGCCTGCTCGTTGGCGGCGCAGCCAAGCTTCTCGCTGTTACCGGGACCGAACCGAAAACCGTGTTCGCCGGGCTCCACGCACTGGTGTTCGTCTTCGGTCTCCACACGGGGTCTCTCGGATTTGTGGGACGGGATGCCCTCCGGAACCTTCTCGGTGACGTGACGCTGCTGGTGTTCTCTGCCCGCACGCTCCCGCTGTCACAGAACACGCTGCTGGGGCTGTTCGTCGTCAAGGACAGTGTCTACTACGCAGTGCTGTTTCTGCTGCCGATCTCTCTGGGAACGGTGCTTGCAGTCCACGGCGTCGCCGGGCCCCTCTTCGTCGCTGCGACTGTCTCCCTTTTGTGGACGACCCTGGCACTGACGTTCGTCCTCGGGATGGGTACGACGATTGCGGCCCTCGGTCTCGCCGGCCGCGGCGTTCCCGGTCTGGCGCTACTTGCGGCCCCACTCGTCGGAGTCGGTGCAGCGCTGTCCAGCGGTGTCGATGTCGTCTCCTACACCCCCTACGGCCTGTTTCTCGCTCAGACTCCCCTGCGGGTCGGCGTGACAGCGACCGGCATCCTCGGCGTCTTTCTGCTCGGGGCTCTCACCTTTGACGCGACCGCGCCTCGCTCTGCTCGAACAGTCGAACCGGCCTTCCGCCGGTGGTGGCGGCGGATCGGTGACCCAGTTGCAACGAAGAGCCTGCTCGACATCCACCGGAGCGCAGGCGGGTTCGGGAAGGTCCTCTTCTCGGCGGCGGTGCTGTTTGGTGTCACCGCCGCGCTGGTCGATTTCGCCGGCCAGATAACGGGCGTGCCACCGTCGACCGGAATCTCGTTCGGTGCGATTCTCGGGCTCTCGGGATTTACGACGTATAACTGGCTCACGCAATCCGACGACGTTACCCTGTACTTCGCCCATCCCCTCTCTGTGAACGCCGTTTTCGCGGGGAAGTTCCGGGCGTTCCTCCTGCTCGGCCCGCTGGTCGGACTCGCGTTCTACGGACTCGCACTGGCCTGGCGTGGCGGGCCGGTCGCCGAGGCGGTCGTCGGGGCCGTCCTGCTCGTCGGTGTCGCCTGCTACATCTTCGGCACCACCGTGTACCTCACCGGCCTCTCTCCGAACGAGTTCCTCTTCGACACGGCCCTGTTCGCTGTTTTCGGCGCGGCAATGGTCCTCCCGCTGGTCCCGATCCTCATCGCCGGGTTCGCCATCTCACCGCTGTCCGGGCCCCTGCTTGCCGCGCTCGGTGGGTCTGGTGGCGTCCTGGGCGCGATCGGCGTCGGCCTTTACCGTCGGTCGTTACCGAAGTGGTCGACGCGGTATCAGCAGGCCTGAACTGCAAAAGCAGCCGTCCGTGACGACGAATAGGACACAATCAACCGGAATGTATCGGTAACGCGGTCGACGTAACCGAATGCGGGCCCCGTGGTATCGCTGTCGGAGTCCTGCTCTGAATATATTCGCACAAAGGCTCTCTACGGCAGCTAGCGACAGATAGATCGCATGGCAGCACAGCAACTCGATCTCCGAGAGATTCCACCGCCGAAGCGTCATCCGAAAATCTTCGATGCGTTCGAGGAACTGGACAGCGGAGAGGCACTGACGATAGTCAACGACCACGAGCCGACGCCTCTTTATCACCAGATGGCTGCGGAGCGACAATCGTTCGACGCCGAGAACTACACTGTCGACCGCATCGGTCCGAACGAGTTCATCGCGACCCTCCCGAAGAAGTAGCGACAAACTCGGAGTCTAAGTCCCGGTTTCCGAATAGCTTTTATCGGGCAGTACTGGTACTTGGATATGGACCGCCGTACCGCGAGGCTACTGAACGGCGTGCTAGCGTTATGCTGTCTCGCGCTTGTCTTCGCCGCTGTGTATCCATTCAGTACTGCGAGCCCACACGCGGAAAATCCGGTTGACGAACGGTTTACCGTCCCCGAGTCCGACGAATACCGGGCGTCGGGAGCGATTGTCGCGGATAGTGAGACAGCGCTCGAATTCGAGGGCGCTGTGACCGCTGACGGCGGCCGCTACCTGTTCATTGACGAGGGCGATGTCCAAGCTGAACAGTATCAGGCGTCGCCGGGCGACCCGGTCTACAGCCGTATCGTCGTCGACGACGGCGGCAGCACCGACCGCCGGCGAGAGCAGATCCAGAGCGATACTGATCGGGAACTCCTCCGGGAGACCCGGACTGACGGGGCCGTCACGTTCATCGTCAAGCAGGAGTCAGAGGATGTGGCGGACGATGTCTCGGGAGCGGCGTCGGTAGTCGTCAGGAGCCTGTACATCGTCGAATACGAACGGGAGGCCGACACCGCTCAGGCAGCGACCGCCTACAGGCCGAAAAACGGCTGGTACGAGGGGAGGGAAACGTACCACGTCACCGGGGCTACGGGGACAGTGCGAACAGTCGGTGACACGACTGACGTTCGCTCCGCGACAGTTACGTGGGACCTGACGAAGTCCGCGGGGACGTATGCAGAACTCGCCCTGGGCAGATTGGCAGGGAAAGCACCGGAAACATACGACCTCTCCTTCGAGTTCGAATCGGGTGAGACGACAGTGAATCGGCCGTCGTGGGTCACCGACGCCCGTACTGAACGTAGCGGACAGTCACAGGACGCGTCGTAACGGCAGGGCTGTCGTGTACGGTCTGTATGGAGCCGCCAGCCCTCGGCGACCCGTTAAGAGTGAAGACTAAGCGCTGTAGAGACTGGGCTACAGGCAGTAGAGTAGAAAACTGCGGTCGGCTTCCCCTCCACGGGCTGAAAGTGCCACGTTCGCCGCGTGTATGGTCGGTTTTATTTTCTTCCCCGCGAACCATCGGGCAGAATGGCATCCTACGTCGCGTTTGACCCCGCCGTCGAAATCAACGGGCAAACGGTACTTACGATAGTCGAAGAGGCGATGGGGAAGTTCTCAGACGAGTACCGGGAACGGGCGCTAACGGCGCTCGATGCGGAGGGAATCACCGACCCGGCGGCCGACGAGTGGTACCCACAACAGGCCTGGCTGAACGCGTTCGAGACGATTGCCGACGACCTGCAACCGCACGTCCTCGACCGGCTCGGCGAACAGATCCCGCGTGTCGCTGACTGGCCGAACGATTTCGACTCTGTTCCGGCGGGGCTCCAGTCGATAGACGAGGCCTACCAGCGCAATCACCGTGGCGGGGACATCGGGCACTACCGCTTCGAATCTGTTGGCGAGCGGACCGGCGAGGTGACGTGTGAGAACCCGTATCCGTGCCCGTTCGACCGTGGCCTCATCCGGGGTGTCGCCCAGCAATACGCGCCGGTCGGCGCGTTCGTGTTCATCGAAGAAACGGGTGAGACGTGTCGTCGGAACGGTGACGATACGTGCACGTACACCGTCTATTGGTAACGCGGTGACTACCGCTCGTAGGTCTCGAGCGCCTCGCGGAGTTCGGCGGCGGAGTACTCCGACGCGAGCTGTACGATCTCCTCTAGGTCTTCGTACGTCTCACGGAGATTTCGAACGCGCTCCTGCTCGCGAGTCTCTGCCAGCACCTGCTCTTCCGCCCGGCGGATGGTCCTGAGCGTCGTCTGGACTTCCCGTTGGATGTACTGTTGGAACACGTCCTGCAGGATGAACCAGACCTCACGTTCGGCCTCGAAACGGACTCGCCTGCCGCCCCCCTCAGACGACCTGCGGTGGATGAGCCCGATACGCGATAGCGTCCGCGTGACGTTACTCACGGTCGATTTCGCGTAGCCCGTTTCTTCGACGAGCTCCGGGATGGAGAGCGGGTCCGATGCGAAGTACAGCACGCCGTAGATGCGCCCGGCGCTTCGGCTGAGGCCGTACACCTCGGCCGACTGCTCCATCGATTCGATGACGCGTTCGCGTGCGACCGCGCTGTCGTCATCACTCATGCATCCGAACTGGCTGCCCTGTTTGCCGCGTGTCCTGCTGCGTCATACCTCTGGCTATTGATTCCGTAAGTATTAAATTGTTTGATTGGTTTGTTCGGATTGAGCCGAACAAACAGAAGCGAACGGCAATACCCTCTACAATCCATGGCAAGCGTCTTCCCCCATCACCCGCCGGTTGACTATGCACCCCGAGAGCAGACGAACGTCGTAGTCAACGGTACCGAACCGACCGACGTCCTTCAGATCCTCTCGTCCGAGGCCGCGCAGGAGATACTGGGGGCGGTCGGGGACGAACCGCGGACCGCGTCGGATATCGCGGACGCAGTCGACCGCTCGCTCCAGAGCGTCTCCTATCACCTCGACCGTCTCTGTGAGGCTGACCTTATCGAACCCGCCGAAACGTGGTACTCGGAGAAGGGGACGGAGATGACAGTGTACGCCCTCGCCACGGAACGACTCGTCGTACAGTTCGGTGACAGCGCTGACCGGTCCGTGTAGCGTCACCAGCCGTTTCGAGCACTGCCCCTTCCCGGGAGTTTGCAGTCATGAACGGCTTTGTTTTCGCTGTCGAGGCAGAAGACAAACAGACCTATTGGACCCCTTCTCGTACGCCGACTATGGACGACGGGACGGGCGCGGAACAGCTGACGGCGACAGTGCGACAGCGTGTTTCGAGCGCACTGGACGCCGACGCTCAAAGCGCGACGGCACTCGACGGCGGGGAAGTCGGGTCGGTCTACCGTGTGTCGTTTCGCGACCGTCCTGACGTGGCGGTGAAAGTCGACGACTCGCCGCTCGGAATCGAGGCGGCAATGCTTCAGTACCTCGACCGTGACACGCCGCTTCCCGTTCCGGACGTCCTCCACGTCGAACCGGAACTGCTCGTGCTGTCGTTCGTCCGCGGAGACGGCCGATTCGGTGAACGGGCCGAACGCGACCTCGCGCGCCACGTCGCGTCTCTCCACGACGTCTCGGCTGACGCGTTCGGCTTTCCGTTCGATACCCTTTCGGGGCCGTTCAGCCAGTCGAACCCGTGGACCGAGTCGTGGATCGACTTCTTCCGCGAGCGACGACTACTCCCGTTCGCAAGGGCTGCACGGGACGCTGGGGCCCTGCCAGCCACCGAGTTCGACCGGGTGCAGCGACTGGCGGAAACGCTCGACGCTCGTCTCGTTGAACCGGCCACGCCGTCGCTGCTGCACGGCGACATCCACCCCGGAAACGCTGTCGTGGCTGACGGAACCGTTCGGGCCGTCCTTGACCCAGCGATATATTTCGGCCACGCTGAAGTGGACCTGGCGTACGTCGACCGACTGGACTCGATCGGCGCTGCGTTCTACGATGAGTACCGCCGCCACCGAGATCTCTCCGAGCGGTACTTCGACGAACGGCGTGACGTGTATGTCGCCTTCCACGCCCTGGAGAACGTCCGGTTTTACGGCGAAGACGGACTCCCGAAGTTCGACAACGCGTTGGACCGCCTCGGGGTGTAAAAACTGAGAGCGGTGGATTCGCCCGCCGTTCCGATGGCCGACTCAGTCAGCCAGCGAGATGTTCTGCCGGAGGTCGTCTTCGATTGCCTCCAGCGTCCGGCCCTTGGTTTCAGGGACGTAGCGGTAGACGAACAACAACCCTACGAGGCTGCAGAGGCCAAACAGCCAGAACGTCGCTGAGGTTCCGACGCCGTCAGTCAGGACGGGGAAGGTCAGCGACACGAGGAGATTCGCACCCCAGTTGGCGACGGTGACGACACCCATCGCCGACCCGCGAACGGAAAGCGGGTATATCTCAGAGATCAGGAGCCAGAAGACCGGGCCGAGACCGATTGCGAAGAAGGACACGAACAGCATCAGACTGATCGTGGCGATGACGCCGAGGCCCCCGCCGAGACCGGGAAGGTAGAACACAGTACCGAGGACGGCGAGCGTCGCGACCATTCCACCGACACCGACGAGGAGCAGTCGACGCCGACCGACACGGTCGACGAGCAGGATCGCCACGACGGTCATCACCACGTTGATCGTCCCGATACCGACTGTCGCAAGGATTGAGGCCACGTTTCCTAGCCCGGTGGATTCGAGAATCGTCGGGGCGTAGTAAATGACCGCGTTGATGCCGGTGATCTGTTGGAACACGGCGAGTCCAAGCCCGACCACGAGCGCTGGACGGAGCCACGGAGCCAGCAGGTCCCGAACGCCGGTTTCGGACTGTGTCTCGACGGTCTCCTCGATCTCGCCGAGTTCCTCCTCGACGCCGCCGGACCGCGTCCGCTTGAGGACGGCTCTGGCTTCGTCTTTTCGCCCGTGTTCGAACAGCCAGCGTGGACTTTCGGGCATTTTCAGGATGCCGATGGCCAGCACGACGGCCGGGACCATCCCGGCACCGAGCATCCACCGCCACGCGCCCGCGTCGGCGAACGCGTAGTTGACGAAATACGAGAGGAGGATTCCGGTGGTCACCATGAGCTGATTGAGCGAGGTGAGCCCGCCGCGAATCCTGGGCGGCGCGATTTCGGAGATGTACAGCGGGCCGACAATCGACGCGAAACCGATAGCGACGCCGTCGATAAGCCGACCGGCGACGAGGACGGGGACAGTCGGCGCGACTGCCATCGTGAACGACCCGACGAAGAACACGATGGCCGCGATGAGGATGAGGCGGCGGCGACCGAGGCGGTCGGCTAACTGGCCGCCGACGGCCGCACCGGCCGCGGCCCCGGCCATCGCACCACTGACGATGATCCCCTCGACGAGCGGCGACATGACGAACGAGTCCTGGATGAACAGGAACGCGCCCGAGATGATCCCGGTGTCGAACCCGAACAACAGTCCGTTCAGCGCGGCTAACGCGGAGACGACGTAGACGAACCGGTCGCCGTCACCGCGGAGGACGTTTCGTATGGTGGCTGTGGACATCTGTGTAAAAATGAACTCGAATCTGTGTAAAAGTCTTTCCAAGTCTTTTCGCACCACGGTGAAGCCACTGGGGGCGGGCGGCGTCGGGCAAGGCCCGGAGCGCAGTCTGCCCGGTCATCGGTCGCGAACGAACGTAACCGGGCACGGAGCGTTCAACATCACCTCCTGAGCCGTGCTCCCGAAGATAGCCTTCCCCGCCGGAGAGCGCTGCCGCCCGCCGACAATCACGCGGTCGGCGGACACGTCTCTCGCGATCGAAACGATACCCTCCCCACTCGTCCCAGTCGTCGCGCGGGGGATAGTCGTCAGCGACTCGGCTTCTAGCTCGTCGATGATGTCCTGTGTGACCGACATCTGTGCGGCCAGCTCGTCCGGGTCGATGTTTTCGTCCGGCGTTTCGAGCAGTTGCTCTACCGCCTCCCGGTACGAGTCCGGATCGAACACATGTGCGATAATTACTGTCGCGTCTGTCGGCACCGTGACTTCAGTAACGGCGTCGACGAGCGTGTCGACGCGGGCGTCGTCGCGGCTACCGATCGCGAGTAGCACGGTTTCGAGGCCGCGCGAATCGGTCGCTGCTGTCACTTCAGTCATCAGCACTGAGCTTCGCTGCCGGGGTAAAAAGAAGCTGCTATGAGTTTACTATAATTATAGTAATTATTTATATTCAGATATATGACCCGCTTCCACCGCGACGGGGACATCCAGCCACTCCTATGAGAGCGGGTGTCGCGGTGGAACGGACCTGTCTCTCACTCGGCAACTCCTTCTGTAATAATCCTCGCGAGGCGTTCTCGGTCGAACAACTGCGCCTCTGTGAACGTCTCGGGGAAGTAGCACTTCGCGTACCGTTCGATCATGAATAGGTTGTGCAACGGGCCGGTGTAGATCGGACCGCCGCGAAACACCCTGTCGTTCTGGACGGCCCTCAACCGGCTGCCCACTTCGTGCTCTTTCATATGGGCGAGCACTGAGTTCTCGAACTCCTCACGGGTCTTCCCCTCGCGATGGTATCGCAGAAGGAGTGAGTCTGGATCTATCTCCAGCAACGCTTCGTAATCGAGCGACTCCGAGCCGGAGTACCCCTCGATTCCGGTGTCCGAGAACGCGTCGGCAATTCCGAGCGTTTGGAAGTGTTCCTTGTTGGCCCCGTTCCCGCTGATCCGATACGGCGTGAACGGTTCCGGCTCCTCGCCGGCGAACATGAGCGCGGCGTTCGGTCGCTCCTCTGGTGCCGAGAGCCGAGCCTGCACCGTTTCGGTTAGCTCGTCGTGGATTGAACGGATCGCCTCGAAGCGCGTCCGTTCCTGAACCATCTCAGCCACCTTCTCGAAAGCCTCGTACAGGCTGTAGTACCGGTAGTTGTGCCAGTCGTCAGTCTGTCGGAAAACGAGGTTTCCGATAAACGGAGCGACGTTCTCCCGGACTTCCGTGAGGTCGGACTGTTCCCATGCTTTGAGCCAGTGTGTCAGTGCGTGCGGATCGATGAGATGCAGATCCGCGTCCATCTCGTAGAACGCCTCCTTCGAGACGCCGTCGCTCCAGAGCTGTGTGAGGGCGTCGAGGTCTATAGACACTCCATCGAGTTCCTCGTAGTGCAGCGTCTTGTACCGTCCACGGTACCAGATTGATTGTACTGCGTCGCCGTGACCGAGCGCGACCAGCATATCGATGTAGTCCGCGGTGAAGGGGGCGATTGTCTCGGGCACAGTTTCGAACTCGACGGTTCCGACTGGCTCCATCGTCACCGAATACGTTCCGTCGGAAGTCGCTGGCCCGGTAGCGCTCGGTTCGGTATCCGTGGTCCTGTCGCCGGTCCCGGCTTCCGAAGATTCCTGACTGCTGTTGCCCGAACATCCGGCGAGTAGTCCACCGAGGGCGAGTGTACCACCGCCTTTCACGACTTCTCTCCGCGTCGGTCGTTCGAACGTTGCTCCGTCCGGGCCACTCATTCGAACTCACCCGTGACGATATCGGCGATTCGCTGCCGGTCGAAGAGTTCGGTGTCGGAGGTCACGTCGCCGAAGATATCGGGATAGAGTTGTTGGGCCGCCCGTTCGGTCAGGAAGAAATTGTGAATCGGACCCTGCCGGAGGTAGCCACCGCGATACACGCGTCCGTTCTGTACCGCGGTCAGTTGGCTCCCGACGTTGTGGTCCTGCATGAACTGCAGGACGGTCTCCCGGAACTCGGTCGCAGATTTTCGCTCGTGGCCGCGGACGAGGATAACGTCTGGGTCGACTGAGAGAAGGGTTTCGTAGTCGTACTCGCCCCGGTTGGTTGTGCTGAGGTTCTCGATATCGGTTCCGGCAAGCGCGTCGGTGACGCCGAGATCACGCCACTGCTTCTTGCTCGTGCCGTTGTCGTTCAGCCGATAGGGCGAGAACGACTCCGGCTCGTCGGTGCCCTCGAACGTAAGGAGGACGTTCGGACGCTCATCAACTGGCGGGAGCTGACTCTGCAGGTCCGCGATGTAGTCGTCGTGTAGTTGTCTGAACGCCTTGTATCGAGCCTGTTCTTGGAAGACCTCGGCGACCTTTTCGAAGGCCTGATACAGGGTGTAGTACCGGTAGTCGTGCCACTCGTCGGAGCGACGGAAGATCAGATTCCCGATGAACGGAGCGACGTTTTCGGCGATTTCGTCGACGTCCGACTGCGACCAGTCGAACCAGTTGACGAGCATCTCTGGGTCATAGAGGTGTACGTCGCTGTCGAGTTCATAAAACTCCTCTTTCGTTCGGACCTCCGGATTCGCGTCAATCGTCTCCTGGTCGACGGACACACCGGGAAGCTCGTCGTAGACGTACGTGTAGTAGCGGTCCGCCCCGCCGATACCTGTGAGGCCATCGGCTTGTCCGAGTGCCACGCCCATATCGGCGTAAGTGCCACCGTAAGGGAGCCACCGCTCGGGAACCGTCTGGAACGTAACGTCGCCCACTGGCTCCATATTGACGGTGTATGATTCAGTCTCAGTCGCTGTTGGGGTCCCGGTTGTCTCCGTTGGCTCAGTCGCAGTGGAGTCCGTGGCGGAGTTGCTCGAACACCCGGCGAGCAAACTGCCGCCCGCGATCAGCCCGGCACCCTTGATATAATCTCTGCGTGTCGGCTGTTCAAGCGTCGTTCTATCGGGGTCAGTCACTGTCCCTCACCCGTGATTATGTCAGCGACGCGCTGGCGGTCGAACAGCTGTTCCTCGACGGGGAGTTCGGGGTATGGCTCGCCGTCGACGTAGCCCGGCCACTCACCGAACTGGTCGGGGTACAGTTGTTTCGCTGTCATCTCTGTCTGGAACAGATTCAGGATCGGACCCTGCCGACGGGCACCCTGAGCGTATATCCGCCCCTCTTGGACGGCAGTCATCTTTCTCAGTACCTCGTCGTCTGCCAGTTGTGACCGAATGTCGTCGAGGTTGTGGTACCCCGTCATCGGCCCGAGGACGAGCAACACGTCCGGGTCGGCGTCGAGAAGCAGTTCGGAGTCGAGCGTGATATTCCGCCCGTCGTCGCCGTACTCGTCACCGACGGCGTCGGCTAACGCATCGGTAGCACCCAGCGGGCGGGTGTGGGCAGCGTAGTAGCCCGGGTGGTTCATTTTGTACCCCCATATTTTCTCGTCGGATGTGGAGAACAGGACCAGAGCCGCACTCGGCCGCTCCTGTTCCGGGGGCAGGCCCGCTCTGATAGTCTGCAGCATCGATTCGCGGACCGATGTGAGTGCCTCGTACCGGTCGCTCTCGCGAAACACCTGCGCGATCTTTCCGAAGATTTCCCAGAGCGTGTAGTATTCGTACGCATCGGCCCAGCCTGATGGCGGTTTCTGATGAGTGCCGCTGAGCGTGTTCCCGAACCACGGGCCGACGTTCGAGCCTATCTCTTCGAGGCTACTGTCGTCCCATCCCTCGGCCGTGGCAACCTTCGCTGGGTCCGCTATATGGACATCGCTATCGAGTTCGTACAGTTTCTCTTTGGTCGGCGGCCACGAGGAGTATAGCCCATCCCAGTCGACCGTGACGCCGTCGAGTCGGTGGAGGAACTTCTGATACAGCGACTTGCGGTATTCGGGCGCGTGCATCGCGTTGATCGCGTCGCCTCGCCCAAGCGCGACCAGCATGTCTACGTGGTGGCCCAGTATCGTGAACACACTCTGGGGGACCGTTTCGAACTCGACGGTTCCCATTGGCGACATTGTAACCGAGTATCTCCCGTCCTCCGACGTTGATTCGTTCGACGAGCCTGACTCACTTCCCGTACTCTTCTCGGCCGGAGTTGATTCGGGTCCGGACTGACCTGCACAGCCCGCCAGCAAGCCTCCGCTCACCACCGCGCCGCTGTACTTCATGTAGTCACGTCTCGTTGGACCTTCGTGATTCGTATCATCTCTCGACATAATGATTAGGCCTGCCTAAAAATATATAACTGCTTCGGAATTTAGGCACACCTTAAAACGGGGCGTTGTCATGGATTCCGAACTGCTGTTCAGTAGTGCGTCTACTGGGAGATATCGCTGTAACTTGTCTTCTGCTTCTATACGACACCGAATCAGTAGCCCACATACGCTTCAGATTCACGACGCCGGCTTCCACCGAGCTGTTTGTGTTACAGCCACGCCTGTCTATCGGCATCGAAATTCCCTACTGTTTGCCGGAATCATGGATGGGCATCGAATCGCGACTGTATCGGGAGCAGCTGAAACCTCTCGGCTATGGCTGGTAGCGACAACAGCGGATCGGGGGAACGTACAACAGTAAAGTGTCCTTGCTGTAGACACACTGGTATGGCTGACGAGGAAATCGACGACGTGGACAGAGCGATTCTGTACGCATTACAGGAGGATGCTCGAAACATGTCGTCCGGGGACATCGCAGAGCGAACCGATACGTCCGACAGCACCGTCCGCAAGCGCATCAACCATCTCGAGGCCAGCGAGGTCATCAAAGGCTACAGCGCTGACGTCGACTATCAGCAGGCGGGCTATCCGCTCCGAATGCTGCTCTACTGCACTGCGTCGATTCCCGAACGAGGCGATTTAATCCCCGAAATCCTCGATATAGACGGTGTGGTGTCGGTACAGGAACTGGTCACCGGGGAGGAGAACCTCCTCGTGACGGCTGTCGGTGAATCGGATAGCGATATCACGCCGGTCGCGCAGGCACTTCTCGATATGGGCCTGACGGTGGCCGACGAAGTACTCGTCCGGAGCCACGAGACGACGCCCTTCGGTAAGTTCGATTCCGAGAACGAGAGGTAGCTGCGGACGGAACTGCTGTCGCACGGTCGTGTCCCGGACACCTGCGTACCCGTGACTACACGGCGGGACGGCGTATGTGAGCGATTGCGCCAGCTTCGATGACGAACTGAGTTCTCTAACGGTCCACTGAACAGTTTGGTAATCCCCTCCCGTCTCGATACCCGATTAGTCCTCAGCAGCCGAACCGATGTCCGTGTGAGCAGGCCATTTGTCTTTGAAGAACTTTGCCGCGACAGGCCGCGATGTACCTTCCTAACCCATTGGCAGTGGTTTTCGCCGGAGCATCGACA
The DNA here is from genome assembly GCF_037078445.1 of Haloarcula sp. CGMCC 1.2071. Classification (NCBI taxonomy): domain Archaea; kingdom Methanobacteriati; phylum Methanobacteriota; class Halobacteria; order Halobacteriales; family Haloarculaceae; genus Haloarcula; species Haloarcula sp. CGMCC 1.2071. Next base: position 34,693 of record NZ_JAYMGY010000005.1, on the reverse strand, counting down.
ACAGGACCATAATGTTCTATAATCTACTATTTTAGGAACAAATTGGTAGTATAGAAGGATTTAATAACCAGTCCGTTCGCACTAGGGGTGAAGACAACCATAATCGGTCAATCACGTCCCGTGATTACCGTGATCGGTCACGAACAACGATGTCAGGACGCAACTCAACGACGACGGTTGGATCACTCCCGGACACGACGGCTAAATCGCCGTTCGTGCCCGTCGCACTCACATGGCTCGTGTGGTCGATGGTGGCCGCGAGCATTGCTGTGCTTGCCGTCCGAATCCGAACCGGGTTCGCATGGGAGATTCCCGGCGTTGTCGCCGTCGACGGACTGACAGTTCTGATGTGGGTGGTCGTCACCTTCTTCAGCGGTATCGTTCACAGCTACTCGCGCCGCTACCTGGCAGGCAGTCGCCTCAAAACGGGCTTTTTCGCCACCGTATTCGGTTTCACGGTGGTCGTGATGGGGCTGGTCGCGGCTGACCACCTTGCCCTGTTCGGGGCGCTGTGGATCGCGATGGGATTACTGATGGCGAAACTCATCGGCATCGTCAGCGGCTGGGACCAGGCACAGGCGGCTGCGACGGTCGCCCGCAAGTACTTCCTCGCCAGCAGCGCGCTCCTCGCTGTCGCGCTGACGGCGCTGTGGTGGACGACCGATGCGACCACAGTCACCGGAGTTACGGCGGCTGCCGACGCACTCGGTGGCCCGGTGTGGCTGGTCGCCGCCGGCGCGCTCGTGCTCGCAGCGATGATTCAGTCCGCCCTGCTCCCGTTCCATGGCTGGCTCCTCTCCTCGATGACCGCACCGACGCCCGCCTCGGCGCTGATGCACGCTGGATTCGTCAACGCCGGCGGCATCCTGTTGACCCGCTTCGCGTCGGTCATCACTGTCGACCCTGCGCTCATGCTCGCAATCGTCGCCGTCGGCGGTGCAAGCGCTATCGGCGGGAAACTCCTGAAATCGGTCCAGACGGATATCAAGGGCAAACTCGGCTGTTCGACGGTCGGCCAGATGGGATTCATGATCATGCAGGCCGGCCTCGGCTTCTTCGGGGCTGCTATCACCCATCTCATCCTCCACGGCTTCTACAAGGCCTATCAGTTCCTCAGCGCTGGCGGACAGGTTGAACACACTAGCCCCAGCGAGGGAACGCCACACACGGTAGGAACGACGACGAGCATCATCGGCGTCATCGTCACACTGCTGACCGGCATCGCCGGCGGCGCAGTGTTCGCGGTGCTGACGGGGAAAGGGACGAAGGTCGACAGCGGCCTCCTACTGACGTTCTTTGTGGTATTCACGACGCTCCACGCGGCCCGTAGCGCCGTACAGCACACCTCGCTTCCGACGGCGACCCGCTACGGGGCCGTCCCAGTGGTCTTCTTCCCGGCTATCGTCATCTACGCCGCGGTCTATACGGGCGTCTCGGGGCTCATGCCTGTCAGCCCGGCAACGACCGAACTGACCCTGCTCCACGGCATTATCGCCGTCGTCTTCGTCGGCATCTACACCGGCATCGAGACCGGGGTTCACGAGCGCAGCCAGCGCCTCTACGTGGCGCTGCTGAACGCCGGTCAACCGGCAGCCGACACTGTGCTCACTGCTACGGAGGACTACAATGAGTACTGAATCCACCATCCACGACAGTATCGACACCGCAGCGACCACCGTCGGCTCCCTCTGGCCCATCCACTCGTTCGTGACGGCAAACCCCCTCGCGGGGTTCGAGGACCAGCCGTTCAGTGAGGCAGTCACGCAGGCAGCCGACCTGTTGGGCGGCCGTGGCTACCCCAGCGCGGAGACGTTCCGTGCGGCGCTACAACGCGGCCAGATAGACCCGGAGATTCTCGACGCGGAACTCTCCGAGGCCGGCTACGAGAACGACCCCGAGGTACTGCTCGACCGGATGGCCACAGCGACCGATGCCTCGAAAAGCGATTCCGACACCACCACGGACCGCGTCGACCAGGTGCTGACGAAGTGGCTGTCGGCGTTCCTCGACGAGGGGAGCGCCCACTGGTCGATGCCGAACCGCGAAGCGGGGTTCTACACCGCTTTCCGCGGAGTGGCCGAGCACGACAGCGAAATCCCCGACGAGGGGGTCATCGCTGACCTGCCCGAGGCACCGACCGAGGCCATCGAAACCGTGCTTGCGCCGTACCCGGAGAGCCAGTGGGTGCCCATTTTCGAGGAGCAACTGGCCGCTCTCCCGGGCTGGACGGGACTCATCAAGCAGCGTGCCGACGACGAGGGGGCGTGGCAGTCGGCGTACCCGATTTCACTGGCGGGGTACCTCGCGGCGCGTCTGGCTCTGCTCGATGCCGTCGGTGCTGACATCGCCCCCTCGAACGACAGCATCGACCCGGACCCGGCCGCCGAACTCGCCGGGGCGTTCCTGCGCGCCTGGGAGGCGACCTACCGCGGCGACCTCGTCGAGACCGTCGCCGCGGAGAGCCAGTCGCTCGCCGACAGTGACAAATCGGGCCGCCCGGACGCACAGATGGTCTTCTGTATCGACACGCGCTCGGAGATCATCCGCCGTCACATCGAGGCCGCGGGCGACTACGAGACCCATGGGTACGCCGGTTTCTTCGGGGTTCCGATGGAGTACCAGGGATACGACGCCGACGTGTCGGTCGACGCTTGCCCGCCGATTCTCGAACCACAACACCGCATCGCCGACGTTCCGACCGACGACGACACCCGGGAGCGCCACGACCGCTTGTGGGGCATCCGTGAGACCGCCGACGAAATCATCGAGACGCTGGAGGCCAACGCCGCCACGGCCTACGGCTTCGTCGAGACCGCCGGCAGCGGCTACGGCCTCGCGCTCGCGGCCCGCACGCTTGTCCCCGGACGCGTGCAGGAGCTATTCGACGCGGCTGACGGTACGGTCCCCGACGAACACGAGTTCTGTGACCCGCTCGTCCACCACCAGCACACCTACGCCGGTGATCTGCCGGTGGGGCTGACCACCGACGAGAAAGTCGAGTACGCCGCCACCGCGTTCGACCTGATGGGCTGGGAGACGTTCAGCCGCCTCGTCGTCTTCACCGGGCACGCCAGTGAGACGACCAACAATCCCTACGATTCGAGTCTGGACTGTGGGGCCTGCGCCGGCAACCCCGGCGGCCCGAACGCCCGCGTGCTGGCGGCGATTTGCAACGACACCGACGTCAGGACCGCGCTTCGTGACCGCGGTTTCGAAATCCCCGAAGACACCGTCTTCCTCGCCGGCGAACACAACACGACGACCGACGAAGTGGCGCTGTACGACAGCGACGTGCCCGAAAGCCACGCCGCTTCTCTCGATCAGCTGCGCGCCGACCTCACCACCGCCCGCGAGAACGCGGCCGCCGAGCGTGCCGAGTCGATGGGTGCCGACACCTCATCAGGGGTCACCGAGACGGAACGCCGCGCCGCCGACTGGGCCGAGACCCGCCCCGAGTGGGGTCTGGCCGGCAACGCCGGCTTTGTCGTCGGTCCCCGCGAACTGACGAGCGATGTCGACCTCAATGGCCGCGCGTTCCTCCACTCCTACGACTGGTCGACTGACCCTGATGGCGAGGCGCTGGAAGCGATACTCACCGGCCCGATGGTCGTCACGCAGTGGATCAACACCCAGTACTACTTCTCGACGGTTGACAACGCCGTCTACGGCAGCGGGTCGAAGGTGACCCACAACCCCGTCGGCAACGTCGGCGTCTATCAGGGCAACGGCGGCGACCTGATGACCGGGCTCCCGCTGCAGTCCCTCATGGCTGCCGACGACGACCTACACCATCAGCCGCTCCGCCTCTCGACGGTCATCCACGCGCCGGTCGCCCGCGTCAACGACGTTCTCGCCGACCATACGGAACTGATGGACTTGCTCGACAACAACTGGCTCTCGGTGACTGTCGTCGACCCCACGCAGGACCACAGCGCTTTCGAGTACGAGCGTGATCTGGAGTGGTCGCCTGTGTCTGCGCTGTCCGAAGCCGACCGTACGGAACCGACTGCCCCTGCGGCCGCAGACGACTGAACTGGGCCGAACAGCCGGTATCTGGAACCGCCGTCACGCTAACTCTTTGTCTCTCTATACTGAGTTTCAAAATAGAAAATCGCTCAGACCAACTCGTATCTACGTAGGCCTATCTCAATTACGGGTATATAAAAACACCTATGGAATATTGTGCCCCGATAGCATACGAAAGAGACACTGAGTACACGTTACTGACAAAAACCGAGTATATGAATCTATATGGCATCGACCAACTCACATCCACTTCAGTAGTGGGAGTTAGCGCGGTGTGAGTCCGACACCGTCCGCGAGCAATTCGTGGGAGCGGAGCGCGTCAGCGTGGTCGCCGACGACGTGCTGGATCATCACCTCATCGACACCGACACGATCTGACAGTTGTTCGAGAAGGTTATTGAGCGTTTCCGGGCTCCCGGAGATCGCTCGTGGCCACTCACCGGCATCCAGCGTGGCGGGCGTCGGTTCGGGCACCGCTCCGAGTTCGTCGATCGCTTCCTCGACAGATGGAGTCGTGCCAACGACCCCTCGCTCCATCCGCTTGAACGACGCTTCGGCCACGGCGCGGAGCCGCGCCGCTTCCGCGTCGGTCTCGGCACAGACCGCGTTCACTGCGACCATCCCCTGTGGCTCGTCGACGCCGCCGGCCAACTCCGACGATTCGAAGTGAGTCCGGTACTCCTCGAACGAACGGGTGGCCAACCCCGGTCGAATGAACGCGGCGAAACAGTAGCGCAGGCCGAGTTCGCCGGCCAGCGCGGCGCTCGACGGACTCGATCCGAGAACCCACGGCACAGGCGTCTCCGCATCTGAACGGGGGATTTCGAGATCACTGTACGCGTGTCCGTCCGGGTAGCTGTCGTAGAGGTGCGAAACGACGGCTTCGATTTTTTCGGCGTGGTCTTCGTCGGGGTTTCGGACGCGGCGGTCCGTCCCGAGCGCGCGGTCCACGGCCGGAGACCCGTTTGCCCGTCCAAGCCCCGCGTCGATTCGACCGGGAGCTAGGCCGTCGAGGGAGCCGAACAGCTCCGCGACTTTGAACGGGCTGTAGTGGTTGAGGAGGACCGCACCCGACCCGAGCCGGATCGAGTCGGTTTCGGCGGCGAGGTTGCCGAGCAGTACCTCGGGTGTTGTTCCGGCGAGCTTGTTTCCCATCCCGTGGTGTTCCGCCACCCAGAACCGGCAATAGCCGAGGCGTTCGGCCTGCTGTGCCGCGTCGACGGTGTTCGAATACGCGTCAGCCGCAGTTCCGTCATTCGGGACCGGAGAGAGATCGACGATTGAGAGGTCCATATCCGCCCACAACGGTGGCGAGGTTTAACCGTTCGGCTACTCACAGTGCGTGGGTATCTCACTCGGGCACACCACTCTGATGGAACGTCCCACTCGGTTATAACTGATATCTAGAAAAAGCAATAGTTTTATGCAATACTATCTTAAACAGAATGTCTCACTTCGCTATACTGGCTATCTCTGGGCAGTGTGAAGGTCGGAGAATTATATCTCTCGGGTACCTTCCGAAACTCCGGAATCCCAAATTAGTGGGACTCAAACGCCATTAGGCCGTACGTTCAGATAATATACTGCCTCATTAATTGTTTCAGAGTCGCGTCCCGAGCTCGTGGGTACAACGGACCTGCTGAAATTACTACCAATACTCAGTAACATCTGTATAGCCATCATATCGAGCTTCTTTCGGGACTATCTTGTCAATGGAGTTCCATTTACGAATCAAGTGATATCATGCCCTTGACCACAGTCGGCTCCATCGCTCGGCGGAACGCGTCGTCGATATCTTCGAGTTCGGATTCGAAGTCGATTATGCCCTCGACGTCGACTTCGCCGTCGGCTAATAGGTCGACAGCCGCGTCGTAGGTGTTCTTGTACCGGAACGAGCCGTGGACGTCGACCTCGTTGTCGATGAGTTCCAGCACGTCGATTGGGACCTCCGCTTCGCTGGCGAGTCCGACCAGAACGACCGTGCCGCCCCGACGGACCACGTCGATTGTCGACTTGATCGACGGCTCCGCGCCGGAGGCTTCGACGACCACATCAGCACCGACGCCGTCCGTGTACTCGGCGACCGCCGCATCGAGATCCGTTTCGGTAACGTCGACTGTCAGGTCCGCTCCTCGTTCTTTGGCGAACTCTAGTTTTTCCTCGACAACATCTGTCAGTATTACGTCCGTCGCGCCCGCGGCACGCGCGGCCTCCAGCACCATCAGCCCGATCGGACCGGCGCCGGTTATCAGCACTGTATCCCCGGTTCCGACGCTGCCGCGGCGGCAGGCGTGAATCCCGACCGAAAGCGGCTCGCACAACGCCCCCTCGGCAGTGGAGACCGACTCCGGTAGTGTGTAGGCGAAGTCGGCCGGCCACGAGACGTACTCGGTGAACGCGCCGTCGTGTGGCGGGGTCGCCATGAACGTCACTTTCTCACAGAGGTGATAGTCGCCGCGCTTGCAGTGGGCACAGCGCCGGCACGGAACGCCGGGTTCGAGCGCGACCCGGTCGCCCGGTTCGTGGTGCGTAACGTTCTCGCCGACTTCGACGACTTCACCGGCGCTCTCGTGTCCGAGGACGAGCGGGTCTTCGACGACGTAGTCGCCGATACGACCGTGTTCGTAGTAGTGGACGTCGGAGCCACAGATTCCAACGTCACGCACGGCAACGAGTACGTCGTCGGGCCCGGGCGACGGTCTGGGACGGTCCTCCAGTTCGAACTCATTTGGTTCTACCAGTACAGCAGTTCGCATACCTGTTGGCACGGAACAGAGCCATAAAAATACACAGGGTGGGCCGCCTCATTGGGTTGCCGTGTCCAGCTACCACTCCGCGACGCTCCCGTCCTCGTGGTGCCACACCGGGTTGTACCAGTTGACCTCTGTCTGTGCCAGTTCGCGGATGAGAGTCTCGTCGATATCGATACCGAGTCCGGGGCCGGTCGGCCGTTTGACGTAGCCGTCTTCGAACTGGAACGTCTCCGGGTCCTCCAGGACCTTGAGTCGCTGGCTCGTCGTCGGGTCGTGTAGATCGAGGTCCTGTTCGTGCAGCACGACGTTCTGGGCGCAGAACCCGACCTGCAGGCTCGCCGCGAACGCGACAGGACCGAGCGGGCAGTGCGGAACGACGGCCACGTCGAACGCTTCCGCCATCGACGCGACCTTGCGCATCTCGCTGATGCCACCGACGTGGGTCACGTCGGGCTGGAGTATCGATACCCCGTCATCGACGAGGAGCCGCTTGAAGTCATAGCGCGAATAGAACCGTTCGCCAGTCGCTATCGGGACAGTCGTCCGCTCGGCGATACTGGCAAACGAGTCGTCGTGTTCGGGGAGCAGCGGCTGGTCGATGAACATCAGATCGAACTGTTCGAGCCGCTCGACGAGATCCGCGGCCATCGGTTTCGAGACGCGGCCGTGGAAGTCGACGCCAACGAGGGCGTCGTCACCGACGGCATCACGGATTGCGGCTACACGCTCAACCGCATGATCGACAGCGTTCGGCGTCTCAATCGGCCGAAACTCCCGGGCGAAGTTGAACTTGAACGCTCTGTAGCCGCGTTCCCGGTCCTCTCTTGCGGAGACAGCCACGTCTTGCGGATCATCGCCACCGAGCCACTGGTACACGAGTAGCTTATCGCGGACGTGCCCGCCGAGCAGTTCGTGCACCGGTGCGCCGTAGTGCCGCCCCTTGATGTCCCAGAGCGCGTGGTCGATGCCCGCGAGCGCGCTCATGAGTATCGGCCCGCCGCGGAAGTACCCGCTCTGATAGAGCTTCCGCCAGTGATACTCGGTTCGGAGCGGGTCGGCCCCGAGGAGATACGCCTCGATAAGTTCGGTAACGGCGGCACGGACCGTCTCCAACCGACCCTGAACGATGGGCTCGCCCCAGCCAACGATCCCCTCGTCAGTCTCCAGTTTTAGAAGCAACCACCGCGGCGGCACGGCGAACAGTTCGAAGTCGGTGATTTGCATAGCTATGTTATCTGCGAGGGAGTACTTGTAATGACTGGCTGCCGATATCGGCCCGACAAAGACTGTAACAAAAATAGGCGTACATTTATGCTGGAGGCTACCGGAGCACCAAGCGTACGCATGAGTGTACTTGACAGTTTCTCCCTCGACGGAGAGACGGCTATCGTCACCGGTGCGGCGCAGGGTCTCGGCAAACAGATGGCGACCGGGCTCACCGAGATGGGGGCCGACGTGGCTATCGCGGACGTGAACATCGAGAAAGCGGAACGGACGGCTTCGGAACTCGACGGTGAAACGGACGTTATCGCGACGGAGGTCGACGTGACGGACGAGGCCTCGGTGGAGGCGATGGTCGAGGACGTGACCGACCGCCTCGGACCGATCGACGTCCTGGTCAACAACGCCGGTATCGTCGAGAACTCACCGGCAGAGGAGACGAGCATCGAGTCCTGGCGGCGTGTCGTGTCGGTCAACCTCGACGGTGTCTTCCTCTGTGCCAAGCACGTCGGCCAGCAGATGCTCGAACGGGGCGAGGGCCGCATCGTCAACGTCTCCTCGATGTCAGGCTTCGACGTGAACGTCCCGCAGAAGCAGGCTAGCTACAACACGACGAAAGCCGGCGTCAGGATGCTGACCCAATCTCTGGCGGTCGAGTGGGGCGATCAGGGCGTCCGCGTCAATGCCATTGCGCCCGGGTACATGCGGACCGAACTCGTCGACGAAGTGCTCGAAGAGAGCCCCGAGATGGAAGAGACGTGGCTGGAGAACACGCCGATGGGCCGACTCGGTCGACCGGAGGAACTGAAGGAACTCGTTGTCTACCTCGCGTCGGACGCGTCGTCGTTCATGACGGGGTCGACCGTCGTCATGGACGGCGGCTACACCTCGCGGTGAAAGCGTCAGGCTTCGGACGACGAGTCGTCAGTCAGTGCCGCCAATCGATCTTTTGTGTCGGCCCACTCGCCACCAGCCTGTGGCTCGTAGGTCGTCGTCTCGAACGCCGACTCGACCAACTGCCGCCCGGTTCCGATGTCAGAAACCGTTCCGGCGGCGACGGCCTGTGTGAGGACGTTGCCGACAGCCGTCGCCTCGACTGGCCCAGTCGACACCGGGCGGTCGGTGGCGTCAGCCAGTAACTGACAGAACAGTTCGTTTCTGACACCGCCGCCACCGAGAACGATGCGCGACGGCGGGTCGTCGACGACTGCCGCGAGTGCGTCGAGTTCCAGCGCCGTTTTCGCCGCCAAGCTGTCGAGCAGGCAGCGGACGATACCGCCCCGCCCCGTGGGGACGGGCTGGTCCGTCTGGCGACAGTAGGCCCGAATCTGGTCGGGCATCGGCTCGTCGATGCCGAAGGCGTCGGCGTCCGTATCGACGAGCGCGGTCCGTGGCTGAGCCTCTTCAGCGGCCGACAGCAACGCCTTGTAATCGGCCGATTCGCCGGCCTTGCGCCACGCTTCGCGGCATTCTTCGAGCAGAAAGAACCCGTTGATGTTCTTCAGGAGCCGAACGGTCCCGCCGACGCCGAGTTCGTTCGAAATGGCGTGCTCGAAGGCGGCGTCTGTCCGTACTGGTTCGTCTCGCTCGACACCGAGGATGAACCACGACCCGGTGTTGAGAAACGCGGCGTCCTCGACTAGCGGGAGACCGGCGACGGCCGCCGCCGTGTCGTGGCTCGCCGGCGTTACTATCTCCGGCGTCGAAGACAGGCCCGAAACGACGGTATCATCGACGGCCCCGAGACGTTGACCGGGTTCGGACAGGTCCGGGAGCAGGTCCGTCGGAACCGACAGCTCCTCGAGCAGGTCGGTGGCCCACATCCGCGCCTCGGGATCGACCATCTGCGTGGTCGAGGCTATCGTCACCTCGCCCGCCGGCTGGCCCCCTATCCGTGCAGAGAGGAGCTGTGGCATCATGAGCAGGCCGTCGCTCGCTTCGAGGAGTTCCGGCTCGCGTTCGGCGATGGTGTGGAGCTGCCACAGCGTGTTCGGGGTGTTCCAGTTCGTGATGCCGGTCACGTCGAACAGCCGCCGCTTCCCGACAGCCTCGAACACTTGCTCGCGCGTGGCCGTCGACTCTGGGTCGCGGTAGGAGACCGGGTCCCGGAGCAGTTCGTCGTCGGCCAGGAGTCCGAAGTCGAGCCCCCAGGTGTCGATACCGACCGTATCGAGGCTGTCGGCCTCGTGGTCGGCAGCCCGGATTCCGTCCCCGATGTGGTCGACCAGCGCGTCGACGTCCCAGACGTAGCGGCCGTCCCGTTCGACGGGTCGGTTATCGAACCGGTGGACTTCTTGCACAGCGAAGGACGACTGCGTCACCTCGCCGAGGAACACCGTCCCGCCGCTCGCGCCGATGTCGATAGCGACGTGATTCATGCTCGGATACTTTCAGGTGTGGTTCGCACGCCTGATCACTGCCCGTAGCTGTCGAGTTTGTCAGCCAACCGGTCGATCTCCTCGTCTGGGAGGATCTCCGGCTCACCGATGGCCCGGGCCTGATGGTGGATGCGCGCGCAGTACTCGACCATCAGCGCAACCGTGTAGGCGTCGTCCAGCGTTTCGTCCGCCGTCAGTACGCCGTGGTTGCGCAACAACGTGGCGTTGAACGACTCGCCCAGCGCGTCGACGGCGGCCTCGCCGAGTTTCTCGGTCGCGTGCGTTTCGTATTCGGCGACCGGCACCTCAGTCCCGATGAACGAGAGGAGGTAGTGCGATGCCGGTATCGCCTCCCCGAGCGAGGCGAACGTCGTCGCGTACGGGGAGTGGGTGTGGACGACGCCGCCGACCGCCGGTCGCTCGCGGTAGACGGCCAGGTGCATCGGAAGCTCCGTCGACGGCTCGATGTCGCCCTCGACGACTGTGCCGTCCGTCTCTACGACCGGGACGTCTTCGGGTTCGATCTCCCCGTAGGGGATTCCCGACGGGCTGATCGCGATGTGGGTCTCGTCGAGCCGGGCACTGAGGTTTCCGCCCGTCCCGGTGGTCAGATCGTCTTCGAGCAGGCTCCGGCCGTACTCGCAGATAGCGTTACGCGTCTCGTAGTGTGAAATGTCTTGCTCTGTCATGTGTCGTGTGTCGATAACTGTCGGTCGGTTGCGGCGAGTGGGATGACGACGGCGCTCGTCGTCACTCGGCGGGCTTCATCTGCTCTTCGAGCGCCATCTCCGCGTCATCTCCGAGCTGGCGCTGGTGGATCGTCTCGCCGCTGGCGGGATCGAACAGGTGCACGTCGCGGTCCGGGATCTCGACGTAGACGTGCTGCCCTTCGCTGATCGGACGCTGGCCGTCCGTCTCCACGATGAACGTCTGGTCGTGGCTCTGTGACCGCGCCTGGAGGTAGACGTAGGAGATACTCCCCATCGGTTCGACGACGTCGACGACGGCCTCGAACTCGTGGCCCAAGTTCGCCCGGTCGTGAAGCGTCATATCCTCAGGCCGGATACCGAGGACGAGTTCGTTTCGACTTCCAACAGCGGACTGCATCCGCTCTGTCAGATCGAAGTCGAAGCCGTCCGCGCGGAGCGTTCCGCCTTCGACCTTGCCTTCGAAGAAGTTCATCGACGGCGAGCCGAGGAAGCCGGCGACGAACTGGTTGGCTGGGCGGTAGAAGCATTCTAGCGGCGTTCCGACCTGCTGGAGTTCCCCGTAGTTGAGGACGACGAGTCGGTCGCCCATCGTCATTGCCTCCGTCTGGTCGTGGGTGACGTATAGCGTCGTCACGTCGAGGTCGTTCTGGAGCCGGTTGATCTCGGTGCGCATCTCCGCCCGAAGCTTCGCGTCCAGGTTCGAAAGCGGCTCGTCCATCAGGAAGACGTTCGGGTCACGGACGATTGCGCGACCGAGCGCGACGCGCTGTTGTTGTCCCCCGGAGAGTTCGCCGGGCTTGTCGTCCAACAGCATGTCGATGTCCATCATCTCGGCGGCGGACGTGACGGCGTCCTCAATCTCGTCGGCGGACATGTCCGTCGACATCTTCAGCCCGAAGGACATGTTCTCCTCGACGGTCATATTGGGGTATAGCGCGTAGTTCTGGAACACCATCGCGATGTCCCGGGCGCGCGGGCCGAGTTGGTTGACCACCTTCTCGCCGATGCGGATATCGCCCTCTGATTGCGTTTCCAGTCCCGCGACAATACGCATGAGCGTCGACTTCCCGCTCCCGGACGGACCGACGAAGACGATGAACTCGCCATCGCGGATGTCCAGCGAGACGTCGTCGACCGCGACGATTGACTCATCTCCTTCACCGAATCGCTTCGTAACGTCGTCGATTGTGATCTTTGCCATTATCTTGCCTCCGATGTACGGCTAAGTGAAGCTACCGCCGCCGCAGGGGCGTCGTTTGCGAGCGATACCTGTCGAGGTGTGGACAGCGTGGTCATTCTTTGATCACCACGCCGAAGCTGAGCCCGGCCGCGAGGTACTTGTTGACCGCGATGAGGAAGATGACGACCGGAACGATCATCGCTGTCGAGGCGGCCGCGAGCATCCCCCATTCGATCGAGCGCGAGCCGATGAACGAGTAGACGAACAGCGTCACCGGCACGGCCTCGAAGCTCGTCAGCACGAGCCCGAACAGCAGCTCGATCCACGCGAAGATGAAGCTGATGATGGCGACCGAGAAGATGCCGGGCTTGGCCGCCGGCAGGACGACCTTCCTGAAGCCCTGGAACTGGGTCGCGCCGTCGACACGGGCCGCCTCTTCCAGCGTCTCGGGGATGCCGTCGAAGAACGCTTTCATCACCCAGACGACAAGGGAGAGGTTGATGCTGACGTACATCAGTACCATCCCGATCCGCGTGTCGAACAGATTGAGCTCCCGGAAGATGATGAAGAAGGGGAGCACGACGGCAATCGGCGGGAGCATCCGCGAGGAGAGTATCCACACGAGCACGTCCCGCTCCATCGGGATGTCGTACCGCGAGAGCACGTACGCGGCGGGGACGCCGATTAACAGCACGAGGACGACCGACGCCGACACCATGACGAGGCTGTTGGCGAACGCCGCGACGAACCCGGAATCCTGGATCAACTGGATGTAGTTGTACACCGTCGGCAGGAAGATCCAGTCCGGGGGCAGCGAATTCGCTGTTCCGGGGGGCTTCAGCGACATCGAAGCCAGCCAGTACAGCGGGAACAGCACGATGAACGACCACGTCAGGAGAATCGTGTGTCGAACCACCGTGACGATGGTCTCACGCGTATCCTTGTCGAGTCGCTGTGACGCGGTCGCGGAGTCGCTATCTGTCGTCGCCATCAGTCCCACACCCCCTCGAAGCCGACCTTCGCAATGATGACGTTACACAGTGCAACGACGAGGACGAGGTAGACGACGGCGATCGCTGCGGCCACGGTGATCTGGTTGTTGATGAACATCTGTTCGTAGATGTTGATGCTCACGAGCTGGGTCGCCGTCCCGGGGCCGCCGCCCGTGAGCCCGTACACCACGCCGAACGTCCGGAACAGGTCGATCAACCGGATGAGCGTCGCAACGAACACGACTGGCTTCATGTAGGGGATGATGACGTGGACGTAGCGCCGCCACATCGGCGCACCGTCGACGCGCGACGCCTCGATGAGCGTCTTCGGCACCGACGAGAGGCCGGCGTAGAAGATGATGAACATGAACGGCGTCCAGTTCCAGGCGTCAAGCAGGATCACCGTCAGCAACGGCACGTCCGAGAGGAAGTTCGGCGCGACGAACGGCGTGCCGGTGTTTATGACGTACGGAATGATGCCGATTTCGCTGTTCAGCATGATCCGGCCGATGGTCGCGAGCGAGACGGGCGCGACGGCCATCGGAATGATGAACAACACCCGGTAGAACGACTTCGCCCGGTCGGAGCCGACGCCGGCGACGAGCGCGGCCAGGACGAACCCGAGGATAGTTTCGAGGAGCAGCGCGCTGACGACGACAGTAATCGTAATGACGAACGAGTGGATCGCGCCGCCGCGGGTGAACGCCGTCTCGAAGTTGCGCAGCCCCACGAAATCAGCTGCGAATACATCGAGTGTCGGCTCCGCGATCAGGCTGAGATACAGGTCGTAGGCACCGGGGAAGAAGGTGATCATGATCATCACCAGCACCATCGGTGCCATGAACCAGTACGGGAGGTAGTCGTTCCACAGGTCCCGAAGCCTGGCGAAGGTCGATTTGGGTGCCGTTTCCGTTTGCGTTGGTGTACTCATTTGTGGGATGTGTTGTGGCTCGGGTATGGCTTCAGTTTAATTGCTGTAGATGTCTTCTGCGATGGACGCCGCCTGGGTCATCGCCTCCTCGGCGGACTTCTGGCCGGCGATGGCGCGCTGCAGTTCCTCAGAGTACCGCTGGCCCCATTCGGGGTACTTCCGGTCGAACGGGTCCGGTGCCGCCGCTTGCAGGGATTCGAGGGTGACCTGTGCGAAGTTCTCGCCGACGCGAGAGCGGAACTCGTCGTTCTCCCAGACGGACTGTCGGACGGAGAAGGCGGCGTCGCCCTCGACGTGCATCCAGGTGTTGGTCGGCTGCGAGGACGCCCACACCATGAACAGGAACGCCTGCTCGGAGTTCTGGGCGTTTTTGGACGTGGAGATCTGCCAGTTGAACGCGTTGGGCGAGAACTGGCCGTCGGCCGGGCTGGGCACCTTCGCGATACCGATAGTGTCCGCAACTGAGGAGTCAGAGCCGGTGAGTCCGGGCCAGAACAGGTTCGCGTCGGAGACGATGTGGCCGGCGCGCCCTTCCTGCATCGTCGAGAGCACGTCCGACCAGGTCTGCGTGGACGCGCCTTCGGGACCGTAGTCCTGCAGCAGGCTGACGTACCAGTCCGCGGCGTTGATGACGCCGTCGGAGTCGAGGCCGGAATCGTCCGGGAAACTGTCCCAGAGCTCCGCGCCGTTCTGGCGCAGGAACGTGTTCAGGATGTAGATGTTCATCCCGTACCCCTTGTCGCCACGGCCGACGGTGCCGACGACGTCCGATTCGTTCTCGTGGATGGCCTGTGCGTTCTGACGGAACTCTTCGAGCGTCTCGGCGACCTCCAGGTCGTGCTTGTCGTAGAGGTCTTTGCGGTAGAACTGCGTCTGGACTTCGACGGTAATCGGCATTCCCGTCCATGTGTCGCTGTAGCCACCACCGTGGGCCTGCCACCGCGACGCCTCGAAGAGGTCGTCGGGCTCGTACCAGTCCTCGTCGAAGAGGCTGTCGTCGTCGAAGAACGGGTCGAGCGGCTGGATCCAGCCTTCCTCGCGGAACTGGTTGACGACCTGATCCATGTAGAAAACGTCGAACTGCCCGGCGCCGGTACTGACATCCGTCTGGCGCTTGGTCCGGAACTGCTGTTCGGGCAGGACGTTCCAGACGACGTCGATCCCAGTCAGTTCCTCGAAGACGGGGACTGCGGGCTTGATGGCTGAAACCCAGGGGTGCTGGACGGCCCCGATGTTGATCGAGGACCCCTCGAACTGTCGCCAGTCGATATCGGCGTCCTCGTACTCGCTGAGCGGAATCGCGAGCTCGCCATCGCTTCCGTCGGTGCTGGTTCCGCCATCGCTACCATCACTACCCCCACTTGAGCCGTCACTTCCGCTCCCATCTGAGCCATCGCCGCCTCGTGTACAGCCAGCGAGACCGCTGAGTAGTCCGACACCTGTCGCTTTCAGAAACGTCCGCCTGTTGGAGTTGGTCATGCCAGTTTGCCTCGTCACTACCGAATTACCGATGCATAATAAAGGTAATCATCTGTAAGGTAGAATACCCATCTCACTGGGGGAGATCCGATGGTTTGCAGTACTAGGACGCCTCTATCTACGAATTCCTCTGTCGCCCGATTACGGGAGACCGTGGCAAGATTTTAATACGCGGTCCGAAAACATCGATAGTACGGATCGTGGCTGAGTCCGCTGTGTGCGTCCAGCTCGGCTGGACCAGTGACAACGGGCTACGGCCCAGACCACCCATGACCCGACCCACACCAACTCACGACCGAGGTACTGCTGTAGTGACGACCGCGACCCGACCGTCGGAGGACGACTGATGCGCGCCAGCACGTTGACCGATGTCGGCGAAATTACCGTCGAAGAGCGTGACCGACCGGACCCTGCGGATGACGAGGTTCTCGTGCAGGTCGGCGCCTGTAGCGTCTGCATGACCGACTATCATATGTACCACGGCACCTTTGCCGCAGAGACACCGCTGGTCCTGGGCCACGAAGGTGCCGGGACCGTTGCGGAAGTCGGTGCCGACGTTGAGGGCTTCGCGGTCGGAGACCGCGTCGCAATCAACCCCACCGTCCCCTGTAACGCCTGCTCGTACTGCAAGAAGGGTGAGACGCACCTCTGTGAGAACAACACGAGCATCGGCGGTGCCGGTGACACCATCCTCGACGGTGCCTTCGCTGAATACGTCCGCGTCCCGGCGATCAACGTCGAGGACATCGGCGAGATGTCATTCGAACGGGCCGCGCTCGCCGAACCGCTCGCCTGCTGTGTCCACGGCGTCGAGCAGACTGACATCAAACCGGGAGACAGTGTCGGTATTATCGGCGCTGGCCCGATCGGCTTGCTGCTCCTGCAGGCGTTCCGCAATGCGGGCGCTGCCCCAATCGTGGTTTCCGAACTCGATGACGAACGGCGAGAGCTGGCTGCCGACCTCGGCGCAGATGCCGTCGTCGACCCCAACGACGAAGATCCCGAGGAAGCGATCCCTGCGGCGGCCGGCGGACCGGTCGATGTCGGCGCCGAGGCTATCGGGCTCGTCCCGACAATCAAGCAGGCCAACGCTGTGACCGCGCCCGGCGGCTCGACACTCATCTTCGGTGTCCCTGACCAAGAAGCGACAATGGAAATCAGCCCGTTCGATGTCTTCTTCGACGAGGTCGACTACCGCGGCTCGTTCTCCCTGACGACCGAGGACTTCGAGCGAGCGATAACACTGCTCAGACACGAACGCATCGACGCCGAGACGCTCATCACCGAACGTATCGGGCTCGACGATCTCCCGACAGCGTTTGAACGGATGGGCAACGCTGAGGGGCTGAAGAAAGTAGTCGTTCCAGGGGACGCCGAGTGAGCGAGTACGACCTCCTCGATACTGTCCGGAAACGCGGTCCTCGTGGCGCTTGACCACGGTATCGGTATGGAAGCAATTCACGGACTCGAACAGTACAGTCCACACTTGATGCGGTGCCCTGCAACCGGCTGCGATCACAATAGGGCTGAAGTGACCTTGCAGGTCTGACATGAGTCTTCTATACACGCTAGCGAATTGGATTGGGAGCGACCGCGGTTGTTCTGGAGAGAAGAACGAATAAATTTCGACAGTCGGAACTCGTAGCGATCCAGAAAATAGTGATAAATGATGTAGAATATCTTCTGGGCCTACTGCACATGCTCCCATCTGTTCTGCTCTAGTGAACAGGCTTTTGTCGCGGCGGGCCGAAACGACGGTCAATGACCGACGAACCACAGTATGCAGTCGAAGCAACCCAGACATCGGTGGCTATCCTCGAAGCGCTTGTCGACGCGAAGGGGCCTGTCGGCGTTACAGAACTTGCCAATATCGTCGGGGTTTCCAAGAGCGTCGCCCATAACCACCTCTCGACGTTGCGTGCGGCCGGATACGTGGTCAAGCGCGCAGAGAAATATGAGGCGTCGCTCCGCCCGTTGTCTCTCGGTGAGCGAACGCGTGATGGACTCAGTTTCTATCAGGCGGCGAAACAACAACTGGACAATCTCGCGGCGGCAACAGGGGAGACAGCGACACTGTTCGTCCTTGAGGAAACGGCCGGTGTCCCGGTGTCGATCTCCGAACCCGAGGACGGCTGGTCAGTCCCGTTCCACGCGGGCGAACGGTTGCCACTCCATGTCAACGCTCCGGGAAAGGCACTGCTGTCGTCGCTCCCGAGTGATCGCGTCGAATCGGTTCTCTATGGAAGAGAGCTTGTCGCACCGACTGACGCAACTCTCGTCGATCCAGACGAACTCATCGAGGAACTGCGCCGGGTTCGGGATGACGGCATTGCGTTCTGTAGAGGAGAACAGTACGAGGGGATTATCGGTGTTGCCGCCCCGCTCCCTGACGTCAGTGGTGATCGGATCGCTGCACTGGGCATCTGTGGCCCCGTCGAGCGTTTGAACGGCCGATACCTCAGGGAAGATATCACCGGGCAAGTCCTCAGCACGACAAAATCCATTCAGGTGGCCCTTACATCGAATTGATGGGTTCCTGAATAACGGGCGTACTACTGTTATTCTATTCTGTCGGTGGCCGCCATCGGAATGGACGAACGCCCTCACTGCCACACACCGCTACCGGCGACGCCTGACCTTCGTGCGTCGAAAAGATAGTTCGCGGTCACCTCGGCATCAGAAGTAATCTCGCGAAGGAGTCGCGGCTCACTTTATTCCCCCTCTGTACTGACTGTGAGATTAAGCACCATCGTGTGAGTGCTACTGCTGTCGATCGCGTGCTGTTCTCTATAGCAGAACAGGCCGCAGGATTGAACAGCGAGGTGTTGTGGGGACAGTCCTACTGACTACAACAGCGGCTATTGGTCTCTAACTCACGCCCACCGCTAATATGGATGTATAATTGATACACTTCAAGTCATATATTTCAAAATTGGGTATGGAATTGCTAGATATACGTCTATTTCACCCAAGTCTGTATATCTCACACGCAACGTCTGATCTTCCACGGAAGTAGATAGCTCTGATGGGTATCGCTACGAGACGACGCAGCACCAGATAACTACTGCAACCGTGACCCTGTCAGAGACGGAGACATACGGTTTCCGCGGGAACTGCAGGAAAACCGACTGTGTTCTCACAATGGGGTGCCACAGCCAGGGCACAGCGGGGGGCCGGATTCGGGGAGCGAAAGCCCGCAGTGTGGGCACCCGTCATCGCCTTCCAGCGTCCGGATCTCCGAGACAATGTCGGATGTCTGCGTGCGGATTGCATCTCTCGCGGCTATTCCTGTGAAGCCATCAGCAGGTTCCGCCCCGCGATACTGGGAGAGAGCGAACTGGGCTCGCTCGGCAACAAACTCCTCGTCCACAGTGAACTCTTCGAGTTGTGCTTCCGGGAACGCTTCCACGCTCTTAGTGCCAGCAAGCAACCCCAGCGCTTCGGCTGCCCGCCCGCGGACGTATCTGCTTTCGTCTTCGAGACACGAGACGAGTGCTTCCCTGGCGTCTGTAAGCCGTTCGGGACACGCAGAGCCGATAACGACGAGAGCTGTGCTCAGGTGATATCGAACCAGTTCGCTGTCCGCTCGAAGATGCTCGGCGAGCGAGTCGACCTGATAGCGGAGTCTGTCGGGACGGCCCATGGCGACGTGGGCCAGCGCCTTCGCCAATTTCTCCCTAACTTCTGGTTTGTCGAACTCCAGGCCGATGCGCAGGTCTGCCACGACCTCAGGCGAGACGACGGCATCGGGATGGTCGACGGCGACGTAGCCCAGCGCCTCTGCACACCGGGCGCGAACGTAGTAGAACTCCGACTCATCCGCCAGTCGCTCGGCAAGCGTCGGGACAACCGGAACCACGCTGTCCGGCGCGCTCTCGCTGACCGTGACGAACAATTTCGCTGTCGTGAGCCGTGTCGGCCGCTCGCTGTTCTGCAAAAACTCAGTGAGCGACGCCAGCACGCCATCGAACAGTTCCGGCTGGTCGTCAGCAGCCGCTTTGAGTGACCGCAAGCACGCCTGTTGGTCAGCCGCTCCGGCCGTCGAAAGCCGCTCGAGTACTGTCAGTGCGTCAGCTTTCTCTCCTTGTTCGAGTAACGTCACAATCTCTGAATCTGGAGGTGCACCGGATTGGTCGTCCATCGGTCCGTTGTCTGCGTTTCTCGGAGAACCCACAAAACCCCTTGCCTCCCGGGTATTACTCGATCCGAAAACAACCGCACACCGTTGAAGCTGTGATACCGCTATTAACGCAGTATATGGTAATGTATCTGCGATAGATACACTTCTATATGAGTGATATCGGTAGAGAGTATCGATATTTGGATGTATTGGTGTGGCGGATATATTAATCCGCTTACATCGGGCGAGTGGCAGTATAAGTAAATACAGTAACTGTCTGCTGATCTATAGTAACAATTGAAACGATTTACACACTGATCGCACTGCCGTCGTGCGATCAGGTGTGCATTGATTTTCAATGGCTACTATAGTAAAACGATGCCCAGCGTAGCTGGATATACGCGGCAGCCCACTGGATTTATCGGACTTCCGCCCGTTTCAGACAAAAACTAAATGATGATGTAGGTTTTCGGTTCGCGCATAGATGAAAAGCAAACGCGCGTCGTTCGAGGGCGCTCTCGAAGCATTGGGTGTGACAGTTTCAAGCACTGCCGAGTCCGACCTCGAAGCCGCTGTTACGGAGGCAGTCACGGAGCCTGCAGTCGGGATCGCGCTCGGCGAAACGGCCGGGGACGAGGCGTTTTCTCTCACGGAGACGCCGGTCACGGTCGACCCCACTCCGGTCGCGCTTCGCGAAGCGACCACCGGCGTAACCGGTGCTGAACTCGGCATCGGCGACTACGGTTCGCTCGTCCTCTCGATGACCGAAGAGGCCAGCGAACTCGTGAGCCTGTTTGTCGAGCGTCACGTCGCCATTCTTCACGAGGAAGACATCCAGCCCGATATGGACGCGGCAGTGGCAGAACTGGACGAGCGGTTCAACGAAACCGGTGGGAGCGCGATCATCGCAACAGGACCGAGCGCGACAGCCGATATGGGCGCGCTCGTCAAAGGCGCACACGGACCCAAGGAAGTCCACGTCATCATCGTCGAGGAGGGTGCGTGACGATGGCGACCGCCGACGAACTCCGCGAGCTGATGCGGACCGAGGGCGCGGCAGTCGCGGAGAACACGCAGGGGTTCAACACGGGGCGCTACGACTCTGTCGCGGACCTGGAAGACTACGAGGAACTCAAGCGAGCGGCCCGGAGTATCAAGGAGGACGCCATCGAGGAACTTCCAGATCTCCTCGATCAACTGACGGAGACCGTCGAAGCGAACGGGGGAACGGTGTACATCGCCGACGACGCTGTCGACGCGAACGACTACATTCGCGACGTCGTCGACGAGCGAGCGGCTGACCGGGTCGTCAAGAGCAAGTCGATGACCAGCGAGGAGATCGAGGTCAACGACGCGCTCGAAGCGGACGGTGTGGACGTAGTCGAGACGGACCTGGGCGAGTGGGTGTTGCAGGTGGCTGACGAAGCCCCTTCCCATATCGTCGCTCCGGCGATTCACAAGTCACGGGAGAGCATTGCGGACCTGTTCAACGAACAGTTCGAGCCCGACGAACCGCTCGAGACGGCTGAGGAACTGACCCGCTTCGCCCGGAAAAAGCTGGGCGAGCAGATCATCGACGCGGAAGTCGGCATCACCGGCGCGAACTTCGTCACTGCCGATACCGGGACGATGGCGCTGGTCACCAGTGAGGGCAACGCCCGCAAGACCGTCGCGGCGACGGACACGCACGTCGCAGTGGCCGGCGTCGAGAAGGTCATCCCGACGGTTGGAGACCTCCACCCGTTCATCGAACTCATCGGTCGGTCGGGCACCGGCCAGGACATCACGTCGTACGTCTCCTTGTTGACCCCGCCGGTCGACACCCCGGTCGTCGATTTCACCGACGACGAAACGCCGCTGTCGGAGTTTGAGTCCGACCGCGATTTCCACCTCGTACTCATCGACAACGGCCGGCTGGAGATGCGGGACGACGAGCACCTCCGGGAGACGCTGTACTGCATCCGGTGTTCCGCCTGTTCGAACTCCTGTGCGAACTTCCAGAGCGTCGGCGGCCACGCCTTTGGCGGCGAAACGTATTCGGGTGGCATTGCGACGGGCTGGGAGGCCGGCATCGAGGGCCTGGATGTGGCCGAGGAGTTCAACGACCTCTGTACCGGGTGTACGCGCTGCGTGAACGCCTGCCCGGTCGGTATCGACATCCCATGGATCAACACCGTCGTCCGGGATCGGATCAACCGCGACAAGGACGCCCCCGGAGAGTGGCTCGTCGACGGCCTCACGCCCGACGAAGCGGACGACGGTGCGCCACTGCAAAAGCGCTTCTTCGGCAACTTCGAGACTGTCGCAAAACTCGGCAGCGCCACCGCGCCGGTGTCGAACTGGCTGGCCGACACGACAGTTGCACGGCAAGCGATGGACCGAATTCTGGGTATCGACCCCCGACGTGACCTCCCGACGTTCGAACGGGAGACGCTCGTCGACTGGGCCGCCGCCCGCGACTCAAAGGTCACAGATCCCGAACGCCGGGCAGTGCTCTACCCGGACCTGTACACGAACCACGTACAGGTCGAGCGCGGCAAAGCCGCCGTGAAGGTGCTCGAATCGCTGGGCGTCGACGTGGTGGTCCCACCGGCACCATCCAGCGGCCGCGCGCCGCTGTCTCAGGGAATGGTCGCGACGGCAACCGACCACGCCGAACGGGTCACGGAGACGCTCGAACCTCATATCGAAGATGGCCGCGATGTGGTCGTTATCGAACCGAGCGACCACGCGATGTTCACACGGGAGTACGAGCGCCTCCTCGACGAGTCGGCGTTCACCGACATCGCGGAGAACAGCTACGAGGTGTTCGAATACGTGTTCGGGCTGCTCGACAACGGGGGGTCCGTCGATTCGCTCTCGACCGTCACCGGCGCTGAAATCGCGTACCACAGCCACTGCCAGCAGCGGACGCTCGGGCTCGAAGCTCACACTGTCGCTGTGCTCGAAGAGTGTGGCTACGACGTCGTCACGTCTGACGTGGAGTGTTGCGGTATGGCCGGGAGCTTCGGGTACAAGTCCGACTACTACGAACTGAGCATGGACGTCGGCGACCGACTCCGGACGCAGTTGCGCGACGACGGTGTCCAAGACCGCCCCGTCGTCGCAAGCGGGACGTCCTGTCTCGAACAGATCGACGCTCTGCTGGAACGGCAGCCGCGCCATCCAATCGAGCTGTTGGCGACATAAACTGAGAACCGCGTGCAGGCAACAGGACACAGCCCCTAACGCGTGTACGGCCGTTATTTATCCCGTCTCTATACCTCTTGCGCGTGTTGGGCTACGTATTGGAATGGACACCACGACCCGAGATGTCGTGCGTGCCGGTGTGACGCGTGCGTATCGTGTCTTGTCCTGTCTGCGGTCTGCAGTGCACGTATACAGGTCCGCAACGACAGCTACTCGCGGAGCGACGGCGCGGCGAGCTGTCCGTTGTCGAACTCGATCGGCGACGGCGCTTCGACGACTCGGAGGTCGTCACGGTCGCGTGCGGCCTCGATCAGCGCGGGTGACGCGTAGAGCTGATGGAGATGCATCGTGTCGGCCGCACGGAGCACACGAACTGTGTCGGTGTCCACGACTCCAATCGTCGACAACGCGGCGACGATGCCGGCGCGGTCGGTTTCGACCACCGGCGGTACTTTCACCCCGCGAATCGTGCTCGCGGTGAGCGCGTTGATGAGCGACGTCTGCGCGTCGAGTTCCGCGACGACGTCTTCGTGGACGACATCCGCAGAACCGACGCCCATCGCGTTTCCGTGTGTCTTCTCTGTCAGCCCGCGGGTGAAGATGCGCTTGACCTCCGGCGTCTCGGGAGCCGGCTCGTTTATCGAGAACGGCCGGCGGCCGATGACGTTGGTATCGAGCCCCTGGCCGCTGATCTCCTTCCCCTGGCGGTCGAACATCACGAGATCGAGATCTTCGAACGGGAGCTTGGGCATCAGTTCGTAGGCAGTCTCTAACAGTTCCGCCTCGCGGTCGAGGAAGCCACTCGGCGGCACGCCCTCTATCAGCGTCGTCTCGTCGTGCTGGTCCTCGACGATTGCGACGCCGCCGACAATCGGCAACTCGTCGAGCAACTGCCCGGTGATCTCTGGAATCATCCGCCGGAACGACCAGTCGACGGCCCACTTGTGCGCGATCTGTGCGCCGCGTTGCTTGCCCATGCCGATGACGAGCATCTTCGAGAGCCCGCTCTCGACTGGCCCGTCGAAGTCCGTATGCGGTTTGACGCGGTTGATGGGGATGATCGCATCGGCCGCCACGGCCTTGTCGTCTGCGACGACGGGCACGTCCCTGTCCGGCGTTCGCCCGACCTCGACCACGTCCATGGTCGACCGGATTTCACAGCCGATAGCCGACTCGGTCACGCCGAGTTCGTTCAGCATCGTTCGCTGGCCCTCGCCAGTAGCCCCACCGTGGCTCCCCATAGCCGGGAAGACGAACGGCTCGTAGCCGGCGTCGGAAACCGCGTCGACGACACCGGCGACAATCGTGGACAGGTTCGCGATACCACGGCTGCCGACGCCCAGCGCGACTTCGCCGCCTTCTGGCACGTCGGCAAAGGACAGGGATTCGACCGCCCGGGCCGCGTGTGTTGCGACGTCGTCCGGCGCTATCGGGTCCGTTTCCCAGTTCTGTTCGATGACGCCGAGTTCGGGGAGCGGCGGGTCGCCACAGGCATCGACGATTGTTTCTTCCGGAACGGAGAGGGCGTCCGCCGCGATCTGTTGATCGGATGCGTTCATACGCAGCATATCAGACTGTCTGTTGATAAACGTGAGCCACGGATCGAACGGTACTGCCCTTCCATCGTGATGCGGCAGTCCGGTAGTACCACTCGAAAATAGCCACCGTGTCTCGGGGGCCGGCATTACTCGCTCGGGTCTGGGATAACGAGCACGGCCACGTCGTTGACGTTCGTCCCGGTCGGCCCGGTCTCGACTGTCGCCTCGATTTGAGAGAGGTACGAGCCGGCGTCGTTTGCGAGAAGCGCGTCGCGGGCCCGTTCGCGGTCGTCGACGACGGTCGCGTCAGCGATAGCCCCGGCCACGTCGGAGCTCCCGTCTTCGCCGTCAGTGTCGACGGCGGCGATGAGCGCGTCGCCGTCGTGGACCAGTGCGCCGGAGAGGACGAACTCCTGATTGGGGCCGCCTTGTCCACCGTCCCCGGTCACGGTCACAGTCGTTTCGCCGCCGGCGAGGAGGACGGCCGGCGGCTCGACGGGTGTTCCCGTCGCCGTAGCTTCTTCGGCGATAGCGACGAGCGGTTTCGCCACCTCGCGGGCTTCGCCGCGCAGGCGAGACGTGAGCACGAGCGGTTCGTACCCGGCTTCCCGTGCGACAGCAGCGGCGGCGTCAAGTGCGGTTGCGTTGTCCCCGATGAGATGGTTCGTGACCCGGTCAAAGACCGAATCGCCGGGAAACGGTGTCTCCGATATTCGGCCGTCTCGTCCGGCTTCGAGGTGGTCTCGAACGGCCGGCGGTGGAGTGAGGTCGTACTGAGCAAACACGTCAAGGGCGTCCTCGTAGGTGGCTTCGTCCGGAACTGAGGGCCCGCTACCGATGGTCGAGAGGTCGTTCCCGACAACGTCGCTGATCAGTACCCCGGCGACAGTGGCGGGAGCCGCGCGCCGTGCTATCTGCCCGCCTTTCAGGTCCGAGAGGTGCTTCCGGACCGCGTTGATCTCTTCAATCGGGACGCCACCACTCAGGAGTCTGTCGGTCGTCGTCTGGAGGTCGTCCAGCGTCAGGTCTCCGGCCGGAGCCGACAGAAGCGCGCTGGCTCCGCCGGTCAGGACAAACAGCACGAGCGTGTCTTCGTCGGCGTCGTCGACGGTTTCGAGAATATCGATGGTCGCCTCAACGTTCCGGTTCGACGGTAACGGGTGGTCTCCGACGGAACTCCGGACAGTTTCGGTGTCGATAGCCTGCTCGACGACGACGTGGCCGCCGCTGAGGGAGTCGCCGAGAATGGATTCGAGCGCGCGGGTCACGCCGCCCGTGGCTTTCCCGCCGCCGACAACAACGACATCGGTGTAGTTGCCGAGGTCGTACGTTGTCTCACCGACTGTCAGCGTCTCACCGACGCGGCTGACGACCGACCTAGTGGCCACTTCTGGCGCAGCCGCGGCCACGGCGGCCTCGATACAATCGAGTGCCACCTCGCGTGCAGCGTTGGCAGCCAGTGCGGCCCGGTTCTGAATCATACAACTGTTTCCATCCGAATCGGTAAAAGTCCCCTCGGTAGCAGGGGTCCGCGAGCGTTGTCTGCCGCGATGAGATACCATCCCTACCGATAATGTGATCATTATATAGCTACTGTTTAAAACCGTCCCAATATACCCCAGCCCTGCTGGAAGCTCCGTCTGAAGATATTCCCGAGTAAGGGAACTTGTAACCGAGTGGATTGCCCAGTTAGAACTGGGTAGAGGCCAAGAAATAGAGCATTCTGACATTTCCTGTTACAGTCAGCGTCCGATGCACCTCCGTCCTCATCGTGCCGGTATCCACCTCTCAACTCTCCGGGCTACTCCAGTCGCCAGTTCTCGGTGTATTATATTGGGCTGGTTGAGCAAGCCAAATGTTTTGGATCAGGACCAGTGGTAGACGTTGTTTTATATCATTACGTATGGATTATCTGTATCCTTCATACGGACATCACTGAATCGATGAAGCAAGCAAGTATCTACATCTTTGATATCGAGATCAAATAACTGGCCTGAATGTGGATCTCTTACTATACTTGTACATATATTTGTACATATAACTCGATCAGCAACCGGCGGCGTTTATTTCCCTTCAGCACTGAGCGTCGATTCAAGCCCTTTTTCGAGCGACACTGTTGATTCATATCCCAGCAGTGTGCGTGCGTCACTGAGATCTGCTTCGCTCTCCTTGATGTCATCTGTGCGTTCAGGGACGTGTTTTATCCCCACATCCGTTCCAACGACATCTCGGACGGTTTCGGCGAGTTCGTTGATAGAGATACTTCGTCCAGTTCCGACGTTGAACGGCCTGCCGATAGCATCCGTTGTAGCTGCAAGCAGGTTTGCACGTACGACATCATCGACGTGGACGAAATCTCGCGTCTGTTCCCCGTCACCCTCGATTGTGAGCGGGTTGCCCGCCTGCGCCTGCCGGATGAAGGTGCCGATGACACCGGCGTACTCCCCGTCAAGCCCACGCGGCCCGTAGACGTTGAAGTATCGTAACGGAACTGTCGGCAGGCCGTACCGTTCTGTGTAAAACTGCGCATACTGTTCACCGAGATGCTTCTCGATTCCATATGGAGTGCGTGGGTCGGCCGGCTCCGCTTCTCTAATCGGGACTGTATCGGGATTGCCGTATACGGCGGCACTTGAGGCGAGTACGACCCGTGCATCCTGCCGTCGAGCGCAATCGAGAACGGTGACGGTTGCCGACCCGTTGAGCTCGTGACAGTCGACCGGCTGCTCGATTGACTCGGGGACACTAACCATCGCGGCCTCATGAAAAACTATGTCGACGTCGTCCATCGCTTCGCTGACTGTTTCCGTATCTCGTATGTCACCCTCAATTACAGTCACATCCTCCGGGAGGTTTGCTCGCCGTCCCGTCGAGAAGTTATCAAGGACTCGAACATGGTTCTCCACCGCTAACGCTGATGTTAGATGGCTTCCAACGAACCCACCACCCCCGGTAACTAGCACCCGACAATTGCTGACATCATTCATCGACATGTCATTCGAAGACGCGGTTTTCATGTTTTAAGTTATTCGTAGACATACGTCTCCTTTCCCGAGCGAGTCATCTCGATCTCATAGAGGCTGTACCGAACTAAACCCGTCTGATACCGTAGCGGCCATGCGTTGTATCCCCACCTCAGACTATACTTTGTTACCTGCTTTTTGCGGATAATACAGGATTGGGGCAATCTCGGAAAGCTGGGAATAACAATGTGATAACTCGTTCACAGCAGAGCACAACGGAGTCCACTACTCGCCACAATGATACCACTATACGTACTGGAGCGTGTGGGCAACCACACCGAACGACCGCCATCGAGAGCGGTTCCGGAGTGGGACTGAGATGTCGGATAGAATCCAACAATCACCCGCTAATGACGGTATCCGCGAGGTTTCCAAGAACTTGCCCGCGGTGGGACTAGTCGCGACCGAGTCGAACGCTGAGTGGATCGCGGCTGAAATCCTTCGCATACACTCACGGGCACACCAAGCAATCGTTACAGCTGCTGTTGATGCTGACCTTCAGGCACTCACTTTTGCCCGGTGGCTTGATGCAGAGGTGGTTCTCCCTTCTGGAAACTGGGCTGAGACCGATACCCCTCGCGAGCGGTTGCGTCTGTTCGCTAAGCAAGCTGGGTATCCGGGACTCCTGTACCATGGTGAAGAGAAGGGGTCAGTTAATCTCTCGGCAAGCCGCGAAGCCCTGGAGAATACCGAGAAATTCACAGTCGAAGCCCGTCTTGAGCCCGTCACGGACCCGGACCCGACTGTCATGGTCGGAATTCCCGCGTACAACGAGGCGGCGACGATTGGGGCAGTAGTGGAGTCAGCTAAGAACTATGTCGACACCGTTCTGGTGGTCGACGATGGGAGTACTGACGACACCGTCGAAGTCGCAGCGGCGGCCGGTGCGACAGTGTATGAGCACGACCGTAACATCGGGTATGGCGGTGCCCTCAACAGTATTTTTGACCAAGCTAGCCGTGGTGACGCCGACTACTTGGTCATACTCGACGCAGACGGGCAGCACGACCCCAGTGACATCCCGGAATTAATCGAACAACAGCGGAAATCCGGGGCGGAAGTTGTCATCGGCAACCGGTTCGATGAGGATGCAGACACCGAGATACCGTTGTACAGGCGGTTTGGCCTATTTGCGGTTAACCTCATGACAAACCTCAGCCTCGGAATCCTCAAGCCGGCAAATCAGATCAGCGATACACAGAGCGGATTCCGTGCGTATAGTACAGAGGCTATAACCTCGCTCGCTGAGGACAACTCAATCGGAGACCAGATGGATGCGAGTACCAATATTCTGTACCATGCTCACTCAAATGGCTACCAGATCACAGAGGTTCCGACGACGATAGATTACGACGTGGAGACTTCTAACAACCTTGGCCCAGTTGAGCATGGCCTCACGCTCGTTGGAAACATTATTCGGACGGTTGAGCGAGAACATCCGATTATGTTGCTCGGCGTGCCTGGTGTCTCCTGCGTTCTGATCGGATTTGTGTTTACTTACCTTACGATGTTCAACTATCTTCAGTCCGGAACTTTTCCACTTGGACATGCTCTGGCTAGCACTACCTTCACAATTATTGGCATCCTCGCAGCCTTCACTGGAATCATTCTCCACTCCTTAGAATTATACCGCCAATAGCTGGCAGTTCAAGTATTTAACGGACAAATTAGGGTTCGTATCTTTCTTTCTCAGGTGTTGGTTTACCAGAGTATTTGATTTTTGATTGGGAACAACTTCTGCATAACAAAGGGTAACCTATATGATTCGTACGTCAATGGAGCACGAACCCATATCAGACTATCTGGAACGGGGACAGCGCTACGAGTCAATGATCAAACTACGGGAGGCACTGGAAATATGACTATCTGCGTCCATGGGCTCGGCTATATCGGGCTTGCAACCGCATCGCTGTTCGCCAACGAAGGCACCGATGTCATTGGTTTCGATGTCAACGAAGATGTAATAGATCGCCTCCACGAGGGTGAGCCCAAAGTCAGCGAGTCGGAGCTTGAGTCGTACATTCAGGATGCGTTAGAGTGTAATCTAACGCCGAGCCGTCGCCCCCAACCCGCTGATGTGCATATCATCTGCGTTCCAACACCGTACGACGAACTGAACGATGAGGCGGATCTGACCTACGTGAAGGACGCTGGGCGAAACGTGGCCAACGTTCTCAGGCCTGGCGACACCGTCATTCTGGAATCAACAGTGCCGCCGGGAACAACTACCGGAATCCTGGCGCCGATCATATCACGAAGCGATCTCAATATCGGTGAACATGTCCACTTGGGGTACACGCCGGAGACGGTGATGCCGGGGAATACGCTCACAGAACTCCGAACCAACGATCGAATCGTTGGAGGTGTTGATGAGGCCTCGGTTAGCGCTATCAAGTCCCTCTACGAACCGCTTACCACCGGAGAGATACATGTCGCCGCTGACCCAACAACCGCCGAGTTCGTGAAACTCGCACAGAACGCTGAGCGAAACGTTAGTATTGCGTATGCTAACACGCTCGCTCTCCTTGCAGAGAACTACGGCATCGATGTGCGGTCTGCGATCACCCTCGCAAACAACCATCCGCGGGTTGATATTCTGAGTCCAGGTCCAGGGGTAGGTGGACACTGCCTTCCTGTCGACCCACGGTTCCTGAGCGATGGCTCTGGTGCAACGGAGCTGATCGATATAGCGAACCGAGTCAACGGCAGGATGCCTGAACACGTTATCAGATTACTCGAGGACGCTATCGACTCGCTCGAAAATAAGACTGTAGCTGTCCTTGGAATAACATACAAGGGTAACGTCAGCGACACTCGAAATAGTCCAGGCTTGGAAATAGCCCAGTTGCTCGGTAATGTCACGGTGGATACACGCCCAGCCATGGATGGGGGTTGGGACGAGGGATCAGTCACTATTCACGACCCACGGGCGACGGACTCCAGACTACAGCTCGTTACGCTCGATACAGCAGTAAATGGCGCTGATGCAGTGATATTCGGGGCAGCACACGATGAGTTTGCAGAACTTAACCCGGCAGACATTCGGTCGAAGATGACGGGCCGAACCGTGATTGACCCGGTCGATGTAATCGACGTGGATCACTGGACTGAGCACGGGTTCGATGTCCGGACAATCTGAGTCGTTCTACGAATACCATTCTGTTAGTAACAACTCCCTCGCGGTCGGCTGGCCATCATCAACGGCGTAGGAGGCCCATAACAATCCTGTTGACGACTCACGGAACCGCTATGAAACCTGATCGGGTGGCACTATTGTCAGAATTTCGCCCTACGAGACGAGGACAACAATGACTGACAGCACTGTGGGTTTCGTCCTTGGAACGCGTCCCGAGATTATCAAGTTAGCCCCGGTAATTCAGGAGTGTCACCGACGTGGCGTCGACACACATATCATCCACACTGGGCAGCATTACTCAGATTCGCTGGATACCGTCTTTTTCCGACAACTCGGATTATCACCGCCAGATACGAACCTCGAAATCGGATCTGACGATCACGGGGCTCAGACTGGTGCGATGCTCGCTGGTATTGAGAAAGAACTTCAAGATGCCGAGCCAACGGTGGTGTTTGTCCAAGGGGACACGAACTCGACTCTCGCAGGTGCATTAGCGGGGAGCAAGATAGATGTCGACGTAGCCCACGTCGAAGCTGGGCTTCGGAGTTTCGATGACGACATGCCCGAAGAGACGAACCGCGTCATCATCGATCACATCTCCGATTACCTCTTTCCCCCGACCGCCGAGACAGCGGTGTTGCTCCGAGACGAAGGGGTCCCCGAGGACCGCATCACAGTCACCGGAAATACGATCGTCGACGCAGTCGAAACCTTTGATGATGAAGCCGCAGACAAAAGTCAGATTCTGAGTGAACTCGGCCTTTCCGAAGGGCAGTTCGACCTATTGACTGCTCACCGGGCGGAAACAGTTGACGACCGGGAAGCCTTCGAGCGGATTCTCAGCGGCGTTGCACGGGCAAGCGCTCAAGCGGACCGGGAGGTCATCTACCCAATCCATCCCCGAGCGGAGGATCGCCTCGAAGAGTTCGGTATCGCAGTCCCCGATCAAGTTCGTCTTATCGAACCACTGGGGTTCTTCGATTTCCTCAGATTAGAGAGTACAGCGGACTTGGTGTTCACCGATTCAGGTGGTGTCCAAGAGGAGACGAGCATCCTCGGGACACCGTGTGTGACGCTCAGGTATGGAACTGAACGCCCTGAGACGGCGTTTGTCGGTGCGAACTGCGTTGCCGGCCGGGAGCCGAGTAGTATCACTGCAGCGGCGACACAGATGCGCGGAAAGGCTGAGGATTGGACGACGCCTTTCGGAGATGGGACAGCCGCCATTCAGATACTCGATTCAGTTTCGGAACTCCCCGTCAGGGAAGCAGTCACAGCGCCCGAGTGACCGGCCGGCAAGCAATGTACGCCCGGTTCTGATTCGGGTAGTTTCTCGAGTACGAATTGACCGCTCTTCAACGACTTGTTTGACCAAGGATAGGGAAGAACGACCAAATCTGTACAACTGGAAGAGCGTGTTCTGTCTGGTTGCTTTCCCGGTGGTAATTCACCAATTGACAACAGGTTACTCCCCATCCAATGAGCTTATTTTGGCCAGATTCCGGACGGGAACTCTTGGCACTAATCGGTTACATGCACTGGTAGTAACTGTCTAATTTTATTACTACGACCGCACCAAGCGATAATGACTACTGATGCTGATGCGAACATGGAGACGGAGACGCTCCCGATCGATCTTCTGTTGGTCGGACTCCTCGGATTCTGGCACCTCGGCGTTGCCCAGGGATATTTCGAACAGTCTCCCGCAGGGGTTTTTTTGGGGTTGGGGGCGGTACTTGTTGCACCGGGATACGCTCTAGTTGCGCTTCTATTCCCACGAGGATCTTCCGAGTCTGGTGGACTGTTTGACAACCGGGAAGGACGAATATCTGCCGGTGAACGACTTCTCCTTGCAGTCGGGAGCAGTGTCTGTATAGTTCCACTATTGGGGCTCGGGTTAGTCTTGGGCTCGCTTGGTGCGACTACCGGATCGTATCAACTCTCTATCGGAGTCACGACGGTACTCCTCACGTTTGCTGCAACGATCCGACGGGCGCGAATGCCATCAGATGTGCGTTTCAGTCCCCTGCGGTGGATGACAACTGTACGGAGCCGAGCGTTTTCAACACCGTCTGGGGGTGTTCCGACGATACGCATTTTGCTTGTATTTGGGCTTCTTCTCTCCGGTACCGGTATTGGGTACGCGGCCATATCGACTGAACGGGGTGAACAGTTTACCGAGTTTGCGCTGGTAACTGAATCCGCCGACGGAGAAGCCATAGCGTCTGAGTATCCGTCACAGATCCCGCTCGGAAGTTCTCGGACTGTTCAGGTCTCCATCGGCAACCATGAAGGCCAAGAACTAAACTATACTGTTGTTGTCATTGCGCAGAGAATCGAGGACGGCAGTGTCCTGGCCACTGCACGGATTGACCGATTCAGAAACCGTGTCGGGGCGGGTGACACTCTCAAGCGGCCACACGAACTGTCCCCCACGCTGGTCGGTGATCACATTCGAGTTTCATACCTCCTCTACCGCAATGAAGCACCAGTTGGGGCGAATCCTCGTCCCGAGAACGCGTACCGCCGCACACACATCTGGGTTAACGTCACCAGTGGCTGATAGCATAGGCTCGAGCTCCGCAAGACCAAGCTATAGTAACAATTGAAACGATGTACACACTGATCGTACTGCCGTCGTGCGATCAGGTGTGCATTGATTTTCAATGGCTACTATAGCCTCGTAACGACAATTCGAGAGGTGTATTTTCTGCTATGTGTGATACCTATGCTTGGCACAGTACACCTGTGACAAGCGCTTATTGTTTTCTAATACAGGATAGTGTCAAAACGTTGGTCTCCCAAGTCAGGAGGAATCTCGACTATTTTAGACGGGATACCACAGGCATTGAAGCCAGATGCCTTCTCCTTTAAACTTAATACAGTTCCGCCGCCATGATTTCTGAAGGAGAAAATGAATTGCGAAGACCGTTCGCACCTCTATCACGTCGTGCCTTCAAAAACACCGAAAAGGATCAGACTACTTCAATGACCCGCTCAAACAGGAGGGAGAAAGTAATAAGCCAACCGACAAGCTTGACGACCTGTAGCCGACGCCACCACTGCCCGTCTGCCAGCGGAGGGAACACCTCACTAGTTACGAGTAGGATCAGAAACAGTCCGACAAGGTAAACTCGAAGACCAGTGATGCCAACGACCCAGATGGTGACTAGTGAGAGCGTTCCTAGAGTCACAAACGATACGAGAAACCACTGGAACCGACTCTGGCTAGGCGCTGACATCGACATGGATGAAACCCACTTGGCCCCCGGCATATGGATTACGTACTAAAGCATAGTGAGACCTGACAAATAGTAATTCCCCTGAAAAGCTATGGTTGTGGTCGATAAGACACCGGCTAACGATACGCTGTCTTTATTATTACACGGTAGCCCCTCCGCAATCAAAAGACGATCTTGTCTGTATAATACCAATTCAGATCTGCCACCTTGGGGGGTATCACCTCGTCCAGAAAGCACTCTTGTCTGTCGGTAGCAATGTTGTACTTAACTATGCCGGCATACAAATTACAATTCAAAATTGACATGTCGGGAGAAAGCGACACGAACGGTGAGAATCCGCTTGTGAGTGTAGTAATACCTACGTATGGGAGAGACGAACACCTGCCAGCCGCGATTAAAAGTGTACTTAACCAACAGTACGACCGGATCGAACTTCTGGTCGTTGATGACGGGTCACCGACACCTGTAGCGACGACATTACCCGAGGATATTTTGAGTGACGGGCGTGTGAAAACTATCCGGCATAAAGAAAACAGGGGTGCAAACGTCGCCCGAAATACGGGTATTCAGACTTCAAATGGTGATTATGTCGCGTTCCTTGACGATGATGACCGGTGGGACGAGACGAAGATCGGGAAACAGGTCGATACGTTCATCGCTCTTGCGTAGTAGATTGTTGATAGCGAGAGCTGCGGCTGAAAGTCGAAGAGGGCAAGGGCACCGCGCCAGCGGTGCCCGATATGTTCCCAATAAGTCGATTCGTGTCGGAATCGGC
>NZ_JAYMGY010000004.1:0-266330 GCF_037078445.1 Haloarcula sp. CGMCC 1.2071 | reverse complement strand
TGATGTTTCGACCGACACGATTGAGCAGTATATCGAGCGAACGGAACACGTTTAACGGGGCTTACGGCCTTCACCCTCGGGGTCAAGCCCCGAGGCACTCGGCCTGCTCCGCCAGTAGATTGGTTCCGGGTAGCCCCCGGCGTCGGAACAGACCGGGAGATCGCGCAAACAATCCGTATGCGTCGAAGCCGTCCCACCGGCCGCTACTCGTACCTCGAATCGATGAGAAATCCGAGCGAGATGAGTCCACAGACCATCGACAGGAACCCGATCATAGCGAGGCCAAACGGCGGGTCGTCGCCGGGATAGGTTACGAGTCCGCCGAAGGAGCCGATACTGATGCCCCACAGGCCGACCGTTAGCACGAGGTCCGCATACGTGTTCCAGGCGTCTTCGAGCGCGGGTTCGACGCGAGCGAGCCACCATTCTGATGTCTCCGCTGGAGGTGACGACCCGCGACCCAGAACCTGGCGAACTGCAGGCCGGCCGCCGGCGACGGCGAGTGCAGCAGTAGCGAGTACCGCAATTCCCGTCAGCACTGACACTGGGGCCGCCCGGACCTGCAACAACAGAAACAGGCTGACGTAGCCCAGAACCGCGATGCCTGCCGTGAGTCCCCGGAGTGTGTTCCCGATGCTCATTTCCCGTTGCTGGTTCCCTTCGAACTGGTCGGTATAGTGTTGCCCGTCTTACTGCGACGCTATCGCTTTGTACTGCGGTCAACGTGACCGCTACAGGGGTATCGCAGTTAGTAAATAGGTCCGCGAGGGAGTACACGTCGATGGAAGGGAAGGCAGCAGCGCCCGCAGCAGGGACGGTCCTCAACGCGCTCGCGACCGGCCGCGGTGCGGCGTTTGCTATCGACGAGTACACGACAGCGACCGTCACGCTCTCGACTGAGACCGACGGCGTCACCGGCGAAGTCGCTGGCGCGCCGGACGCCGACACGCGGCTCATCGAACGCTGTGTCGAGTACGTCATCGACGCCCACGGCGGCCCACAGAACGTGGGCGTCCCGGCGGTCTCCGGCGGCACCGTCCGCACCGAGAGTGAGGTCCCGATGGCCTCGGGACTCAAGAGCTCCAGTGCGGCCGCAAACGCGACCGTCATGGCGACGCTCGACGCGCTCGATGCGACCGAGCGGATGAGCCGCGAGGACATGGCCCGCCTCGGCGTCATGGCCGCCCGCGACGTGGGCGTCACCGTCACCGGGGCCTTCGACGACGCGTCGGCGTCGATGCTCGGCGGCGTCACCGTGACCGACAACGAGGACGACGCGCTCCTTGCCCGCGAGGAAATCGACTGGGACGTCCTCGTCTGGACGCCGCCGGAACAGTCGTTCAGTGCCGACGCGGATGTCGAGCGATGCCGCCAGATCGCACCGATGGCCCGTCTCGTCGAGGACCTCGCGCTCGACGGCGACTATCAGCGGGCCATGACGGTCAACGGCCTCGCGTTCTCGGCCGCGCTGGACTTCGAGACGGACCCGGTACTCGACGCGCTCGGGCACGTCGAGGGTGTCTCGCTGTCCGGGACGGGCCCGTCGTTCACTGCCGTTGGCGAGCGGGCCGCACTCGAAGCCGTACAGGACGCCTGGGACGAGCGACCCGGAGCGACCTGGCTGACGACGACACAGACCAAGGGAACACACACAGTATGAGCACAAATCCGAACCCAGAAGACATGTCGCTGGACGAACTGCGCGACGAAATCCGGACTATCGACCAGGAGATTGTCGAGAAGATCGCACAGCGAACCTACGTGGCCGACACCATCGCACAGGTCAAAGACGAGAAGGGGCTGCCGACGACCGACGAGCAACAGGAGCAAGCCGTCATGGACCGTGCCGGCGACAACGCGGAGCAGTTCGACGTCGACGAGAACCTCGTGAAAGCGATTTTCCGACTCCTGATCGAACTGAACAAGGTCGAACAAAGAGAGAGTCGGTAGCGGGACTAGTACTCCCAGAGGCGGTTAATCCGCGAGTCGATATCGGGATGGGCCGCTCGGAGTGCGTCGACATCGGTTTCACCGTCGACGTTGATGACGTGGACTTCGCCCCGTCGGCCGCCGTACACGTCCTGAAAGTCGTAGACGACGCCGAACACGTCCACAGCGTCGGGAACGTCGTCGCTGCTGCGGAGGAACTCGACTTGCCTGTCGACGTTGTACTCGACGAGTCGGTTGACAGCCGCCGCTCGCTCGATGTCTTCGGGAAGGTGTGCCAGCGCGGGCTCGAGATGCGGTTTGAGAACGCCGAGACAGTGCTCGATACCGGCCGGCTCATCGAGGCCGTCCGTCAGGTCGTCGTAGGTCGCCGTCACCGCTCCACAGCCGGTGTGGCCGACGACGATGGCGGTTTCGGTCATCGTGTGCTCGATAGGGTACAACACGTCACCCGAGACCGCCTCGCCGGACGCGGTCCGCTGGATGACTCGGTTTCCGATATTGCTACAGGTGAAGAGATGCCCCGGCTCGCTGTTGCCCCACATATGGTCCTGGAGCACCCGCGAATCGGAGCAACAGACCGTGACAGCGTCGGGCGTTTGCGAGTTCTGGACCTGGTCGAACCGGTCCCGGAACTCCGCCGCGTGGTCGGCGTTTCCGGCAAGTAAATCGCGTAATAACTGGCTCATGCGTGGGCAGATAGCCGCCATGAAGTAAACTCATTGGACTGGGGCAGTGTTGCCCTCCCAAACCTGACGCCGACTCGGAGCCGTGTTCGGAACGCTCTGGCTGCGTCGAGAGTGTGAAAACCGGGACTGAAGGGCCTTAGACGCACGACTACGGCGAAAACAAACGAACAGACTGATCTGGAAGAGTAACAGTATGAGGTCGGAGGGATTAGTCACCCGGCTGCGAGACTCACTTCGTTCGTCTCGCGTGGCTCAAATCCACCTCTCAACAGTTCTGCCGCTCGCGTTGTAGCTCGCGGCAGGAAATGGGGTCGGAGGGATTTGAACCCCCGATCGGCTGATATCTCCGTCCTGCGCCTCGGAACTCCAGAGGGTCATCGTCGCGAACCGGTGATCAGCCGGCCGCTCAGTATATCAGCCCTCGAAGTGTCGTCCCAGGCGCGTGGCCTCTGGAGTCAGCCGCCTTCCCGGACTAGGCCACGACCCCGCACTCCGGCGTAAGCCGACTCGCATTAAAGGGATTTCGATTGGCAGACGGCGCTCAGTCGCGGTCGGTGTCGGACCAGTCGCACTCCTGGCACTTGTATCCAGTAACAAACTCCAGCGCAGAGGGCATATACCCCACTGAAATGACGTTCTCACCACATTCCGGGCAGTCGTCGGCGGCGTCTTCGATGGGTTCTGCGTCCATGACGTCCTCGCCTTCGATGAGTTCGGCCAGGCTCTCGGGGGTCTGCATCCGGCCCTGGACCACGCGATTGTCGCTCATACCGGACAGCCGGGCCTGATGGGCCTAAAAGTTCTCCCTCGTCACAGCCACGGGGCGCGTTCCTGGTCGGGTTCGTACTCGACCGCGGCCCCTTCGTCGGTCTGTTCGTCGGCGGCGACCCCCTGGGACGCGCCGCCGTCGGCGAAGGCGGCGGTGAGGTCCACAGCGTCGGGGCGGTATTCCGTGTGGCGCGTGCGGGCGTTCTCCGGGTCGAAGGAGAGCAGCGCCGTGACAGCGAGCACGGCCAGCGCGACTGGTGCGTCGGTCGGCATCACGCCGAGGACGGAGAGGGCGAGCACGCCGAGCGCGACAGCGCTGCCGAAGCGGAACCGGTCTATGTCGACGGCGTTGCGGAGCCACGGACTCGCCAGCGCGACGGCGAGGGCGAAGCCGATACCGACGCCGGTGGTGGCGGCCGCGCGGAGCAGGACGCCGGGTTCGATGGCGGTGACCAGCGTCGCGCCGGCGGGGTCCAGACTCGCCAGCAGGCCGAGCACGACGATGACGGCTGGACGCGGCAGGTACTCGCCGATCCGGGCGCTTGCGGTCTGTGCGGCGATGGCGAGGATGACGAGGCCGGCGAATCGTTCGAGGGTGCCCAGTTTGACAACCCCCGCAATCGTCGGTGCGAGCGCCGCTTCGATGAGGGCAATCGGCATCAACACGGCTCCGATGATGAGTACCGAGCGCGCCTGCTGGCGGGGACCGCCTTCGAGTTCGGCCAGCACGACAGCGACGGTAGCCGACCCACCGAAGACCAGCAAGCCTACTTCGAGGACGCCCATCCAGGTCGAAAGTGCTCCTGCGAGGACGAGCACCGGGAAGATGCCGTCGACGAGCGGGAGGCCCATGACGGTCGCTAAGAGCCGGCCGCCACGGCCGACCTGCTGCTCGATGTCGAGCGCAATCGGGTGTCTGGAGATACTCATGTCGCGTTACGGTCGAGCGTAACCCAACTCTCGTCGGGAGGTTCTCACTCGGTCCTGACAAACACGACAGAACTGCCAGAACTTGGTACCGAACCACGCGAACGCTGTGTTGCCCGACGCTGTAGGCGTCATCTGGCGGGCAGTACCGTTCCGTGCGGGTTCGGTGAGTCGCATGTTTTTAATTATCCTTCATTCCCACATAACCGTTGCGTGAGAACTGCGCACATACGCCACCGATTCTCCGAAATACCTCGATGTTTGTGGACGAATGTCTCACCTTCGAGAGCAGGGAATGACAAGTGCGGTATCACGGGCGTATTTCTGGAACGGGCTTCCCGAGACAAGTGTGGCATCGAACCCCACGTAGCGCCGAGTCTCGCAACGTTTTTGCCGGGCCGTCGTGGACGATTTACATGGCGAACGATTCCGAGCCTTTCTCAGAGAAGCTCCGAGTGCCGGAGGCGCTGACGTTCGACGACGTACTCCTCAGACCCAAGGAGTCCCGGGTCGAACCAGACGAGGCAGACACGACGACACGGGTCTCGAAATCCGTCGAGCTGACCGTTCCCGTCCTCTCCGCGGCGATGGACACCGTCACCGAGAGCGACATGGCGATCGCAATGGCGCGACAGGGCGGTATCGGCGTCCTCCACCGTAACATGAACGCCGACGAGATGGCGACCGAGATCGAGCGAGTCAAACGCGCCGACGAGCTCATCATCCGCGACGTCGTGACGGCCAGCCCGAACCAGACCGTCAGTGAGGTCGACGAGATGATGGAACACGAGGGTGTCTCCGGCGCGCCGGTCGTCGACGACGACAACGGCGAAGTGCTGGGCATCATCTCCGGGACGGACATCCGGCCGTATCTGGAGGTCGGCGAGGACGACGCCGTCACGGACGCGATGACCGACGAAGTCGTCACCGCCCCCGAGGACGTGACGCCGCGGGAAGCGCTGGAACTGATGTACGACCACAAGATCGAGCGCGTCCCCATCGTCGACGACGAGAACCGCCTCGTCGGGCTGGTCACGATGCAGGGCATCCTCCAGCGCCGCGAGTACGACCAGGCCGCCCGCGCGGACGACGGCTCGCTCCGCTGTGGTGCCGCCGTCGGTCCCTTCGAGATGGACCGCGCGCAGGTCGCAGACGAGGCCGGCGTCGACATCTTATTCATCGACTGCGCGCACGCCCACAACGCGAACGTCATCGAGAGCGCCCGCGAGATCAAGGCCGAAGTAGACGCCGACGTGGTCGTCGGGAACATCGGCACCCGGGAAGCCGCCGAAGCCGTCGTCGACTTCGCCGACGGCGTCAAGGTGGGTATCGGTCCCGGTTCCATCTGTACGACCCGTGTAGTCACCGGCGCCGGAATGCCTCAGATAACCGCCGTCTCGCAGGTCGCCGACGTAGCGAGCCAGCACGACGTCCCGGTCATCGCCGACGGTGGCATCCGATACTCCGGGGACGCCATCAAGGCCATCGCCGCGGGTGCGGACGCGGTGATGCTCGGCTCGTACTTCGCCGGGACCGACGAGGCTCCGGGCCGCGTCATCACCATGAACGGCAAGAAGTACAAGCAGTACCGCGGGATGGGCAGCGTCGGCGCGATGAACGAGGGTGGCGGCGAGCGCTACCTCAAGGACGACGAGGAGGGCGAGGAGTTCGTCCCCGAGGGCGTCGAAGCCGCGACGCCGTACAAGGGCTCGCTGGCCTCTGAACTCCACCAACTCGTCGGCGGGATGCAGTCCGGCATGGGTTACGTCGGGGCCGAGACGATCCCCGAGTTCAAGCAACGCGCCGAGTTCGTGCGGGTCTCCGCGGCCGGACAGCAGGAGAGCCACCCACACGACGTGATGATTACGGACGAAGCGCCCAACTACAGTCCCGACAGCTAACGCTGACGACTGGAGTGAACGCAGAAAACCGCAGCCGATTATTACGCGGTTTCGCAGGCCGGACTACACGCTTCCGTCTGTGCCGCGTTCGCGTCGGGATACGCT
Organism: Haloarcula sp. CGMCC 1.2071; assembly: GCF_037078445.1. Taxonomy (NCBI): domain Archaea; kingdom Methanobacteriati; phylum Methanobacteriota; class Halobacteria; order Halobacteriales; family Haloarculaceae; genus Haloarcula; species Haloarcula sp. CGMCC 1.2071. Next base: position 259,993 of record NZ_JAYMGY010000004.1, on the reverse strand, counting down.
TTGAACGACTCACCACAGCTCGAACACTCGAACGTGTCGAAGTCGGACATAGCGGACGGCCATACTCGCGCCGCGGAAAAAATTATTGTGGATACGCCGGTCAGTCGTAGTAGTCTTCGTCCAGCGGGAGTTCAGTCCCGGACGACGTGACTTTGTCGACGGTTGTTTCCAAACAAAGTGTCTCGCTGCATTCGGGACAGATGACGGCCACGTCGACCTGTAGAGAGTCATCAGAGTCGTAGATTCCCAGAACCTCCGCGTCAGAGGCGTACAGGTACTCCGCCGACAGTTCGTGCTCGTGGTCGCGAGCGTAGTCGTACGTCATGCATGCCCGCTACACCCGGGTCTGTGTTGATGGTTTCGGCGATTCCCAGTAACAGCACATACAGGGGACCCGCTCGAAGTTGCGGTCATGAGCGACTTGGAAGTCAGTGTCGGCACCTGGGATGCGTTCGAAGACGCGGCAACAGCCGTCCGAACAGCGGTGTTCGTCGAGGAACAGGGCGTCTCCGAGGATGAGGAACTCGACGGGAAAGACTCGGACGCCGTCCAGTTTCTGGCCCGTGACGGCGAGTATCCCGTCGGCACCGCCCGGCTCCGGTTCCCCGAGTCAACGGTCGGCAAGGTCGAACGGGTCGCGGTCCGCGAGCCCTATCGGGGCGACGGCGTCGGCGCAGCGCTGATGCGGGCCGTCGAAGACGCCGCTCGGGACGACGGCGCGACTACGCTCATACTCCACGCACAGACCCACGTCGAGTCGTTTTACGGGCAACTCGGCTACGAGACGGTTAGCGACGAATTCGAGGAAGCCGGCATTCCACACGTCGAGATGCGAAAGCGATTGGACGGCTGAGCTAACCATACGTGGCCCTGCAGGCGCAGTACGTCGTGAGGGCTGAGGACGGTTCGCGGACGACCAGTCGTAGCTGTCCCTCGACCACAGTTATCCCAGCACAAACATGTTTCCCTGCTTCCACCCTTTTCGGGATATGGCGCGACGAGTCGAGTGGGTGGCAACTGCGAAGACAGTCGCCAGTATCGCGTACGAGAGCGATATCAGGTACATCGCGACGTCGCTAGCGTACTACGCGTTCATCTCGCTCATGCCGGTGCTGTTGCTCGTTTTCATCGTCTTCGGCCAGCAACTGGCCGGCGTGGTTTCAGTCACTGGCGCGCAGTTTCTTACCCCTGACACACAGCAACTGCTGTACGAGGGATTGACAGCGGCGACGGGCCGGACAGCGGCGACTGTCCTCTCCGTGGTCGTGCTGGCGTGGAGCGGTGCCAACGTCGCCGTCGGCGTCCTGACCGTCGTCGAGCGTATCGAGGCGGTGACAGAGCAGCCACTCGCGCGGCAGGTGTGTGACGCCGCAACTGTCCTCGGGACGCTTACGGCCGCCGTTCTCGTGATACTTGTCCAGAGCGTGTTCCTGGCTCTCTTCGCTGCCGGCCCGCTGAGCGTACTCGTCGGGTTCGCCGTCCTGTTCGTCGCGCTGACCGTCACGCTGCTGCCCCTGTATTTCGTCCCGTCACGCGTCGCGAGTTCGCCACAAGATGCCCTCCCCGGCGCGATGACGACCGCGATGGGCTGGACCGCCCTCCACGCAGTGATCCAGTTCTTTGTCGCCAACGCCGGACAGTACGCCATCTACGGCGTCCTCAGCGGGCTCATCCTCATCCTCACGAGCACGTACGTGGCCGCGATCGTCCTGATGGTCGGCGTCGTCGTCAACGCAGTGCTCGCCACCGACACTGACGACCTGTACGACGTGAGTGGCTGAGTCTGTAAACGTCGCCACTTTCCACCGCTCGTTCCATCGTTCACTCCGTCCGGTAGCTGCTTCGCTCCCACAGAGAGGGCGTCGCAAAAGCGGGCCGGAAGGGATTTGAACCACGGTCGGACGTGCTCGCTTCGCTGTGCACGCCCTCCCTGGTTCAAAACCGCTTCGTAGCCGCTTTGCTCCTCGCGAAGTGTTCGTCGCAAAAGCGGGCCGGAAGGGATTTGAACCCTCGACCGACGGCTTAAGAGGCCGTCGCTCTGCCAGACTGAGCTACCGGCCCAGTGCACTCAATGCTCTGGACGGCCCGGTAAAATAGGTTTTCATTCGGACGCCTCGTGTCGGTCGGTCTCACGTTTCTTGTACACACCAGTCAGCTAGCGGCGGTGAACTGATACTGCCGGCTGTAAGTCTGTGAAGGATCTCGCCACCTCGGGGTGGCGAATCTCTTGAAATAGTTACAGCCGGCAGTATGAGAGAAGAATCGCACAGGGTACGACTATGCCTGCGCTTGACGGCGTTTGACGCCCTCTCGAACCGATCTTTCAGGAGAGCGTTCCCAGTTGTTGGAGAAATAGCTGGCATTAAAGAGGCTTGACGCCAAGCGATACAGACACTAATGAGTACAGCCAGCGGCATCACGATGGCCTCTATGTCGACCTACGCCATCCTCGGGTGTGGGAGTGTTGGCCACGCCGTGGCGGAAGAACTCGTCGAGGAGGGGAAAGACGTACTCATCCTCGACGCGGACGAGGGGCGAGTCGAGGCCCTCCGCGATCAGGACCTCAACGCACAGCAGGCAGACATCTGTGAGACTGACGTCGCCCAGACGGTCGCCGACCGCGACGTGGTGCTCATCATGTCCCCGGACGTGAACGCCAACGCCGAAGCGGTACAGAACATCCGCGAGTCCGGTGGCGAGCAGTTCATCGTCGCCCGCGCCGACGACCCGGTGTCGGCCGACGACCTCACTGAGCTCGGTGCGGACGTGGTCATCAACCCTTCCGCAGTCATCGCGGACTCGGCGCTTCGAGCGCTGGAAACCGGGGAGCTGGAGTACAAGGCCTCACAGCTCGGGGACGTCATCGACGGGACCGAAGAGCGCATGGCAATACTTATCCACCGGTCGCCGGACCCCGATTCCATCGCTTCAGCCGCCGCGTTGCGGGCCATCGCCGCGAGCCGCGACGTGGAGGCCGACATCATCTACGAGGGCGAGATCGGGCACCAGGAGAACCGCGCGTTCGTCAATCTCCTGGGTATCGAACTGACCTCGAACGAGGACGTCGACCTCGACGACTACGACACGTTCGCGCTGGTGGACGTCGCCAAGGGTGGGGAACCGGCTATCGAGTCCGTCGATATCGTCGTCGATCACTACGAGCACGAACACGAACTGGAACACGACGCCGCCTTCTCCGATATCCGGCCGAACATCTCGGCCACGTCGACGATTCTCACGAAATACATTCAGGAACTGGACCTCAATCTCGACCAGAGCGTCGCCACGGCGCTGCTGTACGGCATCCGCGCCGAGACGCTGGATTTCAAGCGGGACACGACGCCGGCGGACCTGACCGCCGCGGCGTACCTGTATCCCTTCGCCGACCACGACACACTCGAACAGGTCGAATCGCCGTCGATGAGTCCGGAGACGCTCGACGTGCTCGCCGAAGCGATCCGGAACCGCGAGGTTCAGGGGAGCCATCTCGTCTCCAACGCCGGATTCATTCGGGACCGCGACGCGCTGGCGCAGGCGGCCCAGCACCTCCTCAATCTGGAGGGCATCACGACCACAGCCGTGTTTGCCATCGCCGACGACACCATCTACCTCGCCGCGCGCTCGAAGGACATCCGGATGAACATCGGCAAGGTGCTGTCGGACGCGTTCGGCGGGATGGGCGAGACGGCGGGTCACTCCACTGACGCCAGCGTCGAGATACCGCTCGGCATCTTCACCGGTTTAGATACGAGCGACGACAACAGAGACACCCTGCTAGAACTCACTGAAGAAGCAGTCAAGCGGAAACTGTTCGAAGCGATGGGTGTCGACAGCAGTAGCGAGAGTTCGAACGGAAACTAGGCGGGGACTTCCTCTTCCTCGTCGCCGGCTTCGGGCTGGCGGAGCCGTTCGACGATATCGCTGACGATGACGACATCGCCGACAGCCTGAACCCACCGGTACGGAATGATGACGCCCCGGGCTGTGTTCACTTCTTCGTCGAACAGCTCCGTGTTGAGCTGGGTGAGTGCCAGCCCCGTCACTTCCTTGCGGTCGAGTTCCAGCCGAAGGTCTTCGACTTCGCCGACGAACACGCCGTTTTTCGAATACACCTCGCGACCCACGAGGGCTGTAATCTCCTGTGGTAGATTCTCCATTCCCATACGACGGTGGTTGGTCGGACGGCTTATAAAGCTTCTTTGCGACTGAAACGTCTATGGCTCGGGGGAGCAAATGCTACGAGATGCCCCCGGACAACGACTGCTGGCCGCACTCTGATGCCGCTGCCAGCGTCCTCGCACAGGGAGCAGTCGCCTGTCTATAGTAACAATTGAAACGAATTACACACTGATCGCACTGCCATCGTGCGATCAGGTGTGCATTGATTTTCAATGGCTACTATAGGTCGCGGGACTTTTGTCCCGCTTCCCCGTTCGCTCGGTATGCTCAGCCCTGGCGACCCGGCCCCGGACTTTGACCTGCAGGGGACCGCTGATGGAGGTGTTGGTGCCTATCGCCTGTCGGCTGCGACGAACCGCGCGCCGGCGGTCGTCGCCTTTCTCCCCGACGACGACCCCGATTCGCGGAGCCTCCTCACCGAGTTAGCCCAGACAGACTGGGCGAGCGTCTCTGACGCTGTAGCAGTCTTTGGCGTTCTCCCGGCAGGTATCGACGACTGTCAGTCGCTCGCGGCGGCGCTGTCGCTCCCCTACCCGCTGCTGGCCGACACCCACGGCGTCGCTGCGCAGTTCGGCGTCCGAAAACAGGACGGGAGCATGCAGCGAGCGGCGTTCGTCGTTGACAAGCGATGTCGTGTTCGGGCGGCGACAGCATTCGATGATTTGGACGGGACCGTACCGGACCTCGACACGGTTCTGCGTGGCCTCGCCGAGTTGTAGCTACTCACCGCGGTCCAGTTCACCCTCTAGCAGTCCATAGAGATACACGTCCTCGTAGCGGCCGTCACGGAACCAGTGGTCCCGCATCGTCCCCTCCCGCTTGAACCCCGCCTTTTCGAGCACGCGTTGGGACCCCTCGTTGCCGGCGAAGACCTTCGCGTACACCCGGTGGAACCGCCGCTCCTGAAAGGCGTACTCGGTGAGCGTCCGGACGGCGTCGGTCGCGTAGCCGTTGCCCCACGCGTCCGGCGTGAGCCAGTAGCCGACCTCGGCCATCCCCATTCGGTCCGTGACGTCGTTCAGCCCAATGATACCGACCGCCTCGCTGTCGACACAGACGAGCAAATGGACGTCATCGGTCTCGCCGCTGGCAACGGATTCGACCCACTCGCGTTCAGCCCGCTCGGATATCGGCTCCGTGGCTGAGAGGCCGTGTCTGACATCCGGGTCGTTGATGGTCTCTTGCAGGAACTCGACATCTTCGTCTTCGACCGTTCGGAGCGTGATTGTCTCGCCCCGGAGGAATGTTGGTCCGGGCATACACAAGCCGACGAAGGGGTAGTGAAAGAAGCTTCGGTAGGCGTGTGAGTGACTATCAATCTCCCCACTCGTCAGCGAGCAGGCCATACTCCAGCAGGTCGACGTACTCGCCGTCGACGAAGGCGTGGTCGCGGCGTCGGCCCTCCAGCTGGAATCCCACTTTCTCCAGCACACGCGCGGAGGCCGGGTTGGTGGCGTAGCAGTCCGCTCCGAGTTTGTTCAATCGCAGTTCCCGAAACGCGTACTGTGCGAGACAGTCGACAGCGTCGGTCGCGTAGCCGTTGCCCCAGTGGTCCGGGCACATCGAGTACCCGAGCAAACCAAACCCCCACGGGTGGTGGTCTTCGTGAAGCATACACGTCCCCACCGGCTCGTCGCCCACACAGACGACGAAGTGCGTGTCGGCATCGCGGCTGTCGAGGGCTTCGGCGGCTGGCTCGGAGAGTGGGTCGGTGAACCCGATGTTTTGCCGAATCTGGGGCTCGTTTAACAGCCGCTGTAGCAGGTCGCTATCGGCTGCTTGCTGTGGGCGGAGTGTCACCTGCTCGCCGTGGATGAACACTGGTCCTGGCACGCACAAGAGTGCTCATAGTTGACACAAGGGTGTTGCCGTGGTATGTGTAATGATACCAGTTGTAGACCAGACGGCGAAGAACGACACGTCAAAGGGACCTCAGCACTGCTCTGCGGTATGGGAACGCCGCTGGAGTCACACGAAGAACAGGCAACAGAGGTCGTCGACCGCCTCCACGAGGAATACCCCGATTCGGCTATCTCACTGAACTACAGCAACCGCCTGGAACTGCTGATCGCCGTCGTCCTCTCCGCACAGTGTACAGACGAGCGAGTCAACGAGGTCACGGCTGACCTGTTCGAAAAGTACCAGAGCGCCGAGGACTACGCCGCGGCCACCGAGGAGGAACTCGCCGAGGACATCTACGGCATCACCTTCCACAACAACAAGGGCGGCTACCTTCAGGGAATCGGTGAGATTCTGACCGAGGAACACGACGGCGAGGTGCCTGACACGATGTCGGCGCTGACCGACCTCCCGGGCGTGGGCCGCAAGACGGCGAACGTCGTCCTCCAGCACGGCCACGACATCGTCGAAGGTATCGTCGTCGACACGCACGTCCAGCGGCTCTCTCGGCGACTGGGACTCACCGAGGAAGAACGGCCGGAAGCCATCGAGCAGGACCTGCTCGACGTGGTGCCCAGCGGCGAGTGGCAGCAGTTCACGCACCTGCTCATCGACCACGGGCGAGCGGTGTGTGGCGCGCGCTCCGCGGACTGTGAGGCGTGCGTACTTGCGGATATCTGTCCCTCCGAGAAAGGAGACAGCGACGTCGACCTCGCTAGCGGCGAGGCGTGGTAGCCCCGCGCGAGGGCTTCAGCTGTCGTCCTCTCCGAGTCGAACCGTGAGAACAGGGACATCGGACGTTCTGACGACTTTTTCCGCGACGCTACCGAGGAGATATCGCTCGACGCCCGTTCGGCCGTGGGTCCCCATGACGATGAGGTCGATGTCGTTCTCGTCGACGTAGTCGAGGATCGCGCTGTGCGGTGGGCCGCGTTCGACGGCAGTGACGGTGTCGACTCCGTCGACCTCGTCTGCCGCCGCGTCGACGATGGCCTGTGACCGCTCCCGCAGCGACGATTCGATGTTGTGTTCTTCGTTGACCATCCCCGACTCCGACTCGTCGTGCTCCTCCGCAGTCATGCCGGTCGTTGCCCCTTCCGGGCCTGGGGCAGTCATCCCGATATGCGGCGACGACGTATCGAGGACGGTCATGATGTGTAACGTCGCGTTGTGCGTTTCGGCGAGAGTGCGTGCGTGTGCCAGCGCGGCTTCTGCTCCGGAACTACCGTCCGTCGGAAAGAGGATGTGTTCGTACATTGGAACCACAGCTAGCGATGGACATGCAATGCTAATGAAACATCTAGTCCGTTCGCAGATTCCGAGAATCAGATCCGCTATCGACGGCGCTCACGCCACGTAGCGGAGGGCGTACCGAGCGATACCGACCAGATACGCCAGCAGCCAGAAGATGACGTATCCGAACACGCCGATACGGAGCCGCGAGCGCCAGTGGCTGAACGTCTCGTCCCCGATTTCGTCCAGCAACAGGTCTTCGTCGTACTCGTTGTAGAGGTCGTGCTCCCGTTTTGCACGAAAGATCCGAACGATTCCCGTTCCGCCGAAGGCGAGTAGCGCGTAGGCCTGCAGGCCGAGCATCGCGTGGACGGCGGACAGGCCGCCGAGCTGGTCCGGCAGGCGAGGGATCATCCAGAACACCATCGGGACAGTGGTCAACACCAGCCCCGTCGTGACGAACTTCAGATGGTGCACGAGCACGTCCCAGGTGACCGGCTCCGTCTCGATGATGTAATACGCGCCGTACAGGAAACAGGGGAGGCTGAGGCTCACCGACAGTAACACGACTGTGGCCACGAGGCCGTCCGACACCATAGGCCGACCTAGGGACAGTGCTCGCTAAAGACTGCCGGATGCAGAAGGTCAGAACTTGTAAGCCGTCGCGGTCCGTACACCCGAGCAATGGCCGACCCGGACTCGACGTCTCCCACGGAGGACGAGCGCGGGAACACCCCTGCGGACGCGGTAGCTGCCGAAACCGAGCCCGGCGAACACGGGGCCGAGGATGACGGCGGCGAGACGGACGACGACGGCGAGTCAGGCGACGAACTCGATACGGAGGCGCTCCGGAAGCAGGTCGAAGAGAAGTACGACTTCGACAACTTCGGCCCGGCGGACATGGCCGAGATGACTGCTGAGGAATGGGACGTTGCCTTCGACGAGGACTCTTGGATCACTGGCGACGACCTGCTCGACCGGGTCACGCGGGACCTGCGGAACCGCGTTGCAAACCGCGACGTGTTCGCCCGCATCGAACGTCATCGGGACCCGCCGCGGGTACTCGCGTACTCCGACGAAGGCTATGCGGTCGTCTACCCCGACGGAAGCCTCGAAGGGGAGGGGACCGTCATGCGTGACGTGAAGCCCACGGTCGCGCTGTGTTCGATGGACTCCTACGACGTGCCCGAGAACGTCCCCGATAGACCCCTTCCCGAACCGGAGTCAGTTCCCGAGGGTGGCGGCGAACTCGGTAACTGGATGTTACAGGCGATTGCCGGGGCGCAGCTCCTGGCCGGGATTGCCCTGCTCGGGGGCGCAGTACTCGCGACCGCTGGCGTCATCGGCAACAGGGGAACCAGCATTGCGCTCCTGGTCGTGGCTGGCGCTGCCTTCATCGGTGTGTCGCTCGTCCTCTTTTTCACCGTCGCAAACGCGAGGCTCTCGGACACGTTCCGCGCCGAAGAATACCGGGACAGACTCCGGGCTATCGGACTCGAGGACGGCGAACGACCGGAGTTCGTTCCGGAGCTCGACCCACAGAATTCGGGGTCTGAAGACGGGGCGACCGAGACTGACGAAGCCGGGTAATGACGGTTCCTGCGGGTGGTATTCGGTGGGTTTATACAAACTCAGTCCTGATTCCAGAGTGTATATGAACAGACGGGAGTTCGTCCGGACAGCAGGGGGGGCCGCCGGTGCTGCGGCGACCCTCAGTGCCACCGGCTCTGCCGCCGCACAGGAGGAAGGCGGCGACGGTGGCGAAACCGTCCCGGACTACGGCGGTTTCCTGGATTCGGTCGGGAATTTCGACGGGACGACCGTCGACGCGACCGGGCAGGACACAGTAACTGTCGAGGTCGGCGTGCAGGCCAACGGCGGCGCGTACGGGTTCGGTCCGCCAGCCGTCCACGTTGACAACGGCGCGACCGTCCAGTTCGAATGGACGGGCAACGGCGGCGGCCACAACGTCGTCTCGGACGGCGACGGCCCGCTGGACTCCGGCAGTACGACTTCCAGTGCCGGCGTCAACTACGAGCACACCTTCGAGGAGGACGGCATCTACCCGTACCTCTGTGTCCCCCACGAGGGACTCAACATGAAGGGCGCTATCGTCGTCGGCGAGGAGTACCCGACAATGACAGTCGGCGGCGGCGGCCCGGTCGAAGTCGACCCACACTACGCCGGCGTCCCGATTCAACCTCACTTTGTCGGGTTCGGCGCTGGCCTCGCAGTCATCATCCCGCTGATATTCACGTTCTTCCAGCTGAAGTACGGCGAGTCGCCCCACACTAGTGGAGGGAACAACTAATGGCGTCCGAAGGCTCCACGTACGGTGATATCCACCGGTACGAACCGCCACGCGAGAGCACAGCAGCGGCCGTCGGCATCGTACTCCTGACGGTGATCCAGGTCGGCCTCGTCGGCCTCTTCACCTACGGCATGATCGCCGGATGGGCGTCCGGCATCGGCACGGTGTTGACTGTCCGCCTCATCGAGGCCAATATGTTCATGGGCGGCGTGTTGACGGCGATTTTCATCGACCTGGCCTTCATCATGCTGCTGTACCGCAAGGAGTTCCTCCCCGACGTAATGATCGTCAAAAAGCGCCGTCGCAAGTGGGAAGACCTCTACATCCGCCAAGAGGACGTCGACGGGGAAACAGTGGCGGACGGCGACAAGTTCGCAGAGACATTCAAACGCGCAGTGTACCCATACTACAAGAAATAATATGCCACTTGATGAAGACAAATACCCGGCTGAAACAGGCCGTCGTCGCTTCGTAAAGGGCGTCGTCGGGAGTGCGGCACTCTCCAGCGTCGGCGTCGGTGGCGCCGCAGCCGTCGACGCGACGACGGACGCCGCCGGCGAAGGTGGCGGGACGACGCCGTTCGTCGCTGTCGAGAATACCGCTGGACCGGCCCCGCGTGGAATGCCGATCATTCCCATCGAGATCAACGGCGGCGAAATCAGCGGTCTCTGGCCGGACTACGACGAGAACGCTGGTGCGGCCCTCGCATCGGACTTCGGCGGGAGCGGTATCGACTACTCCTCGCAGTGGTTCCAGTACTGCGGTATCCAGAGCACCGAAGCCGTCTACCCGCAGTCCGAGCGGAACAACACGTTCCTCAACGACACTGGATCCTTCTCCTGGCAAGGGGAGTACGAGTCCGGCAAGCCGATGACGGTCGATATGTTCGACGACTACCAGGAGTGGGGCAACGGCATCGGCGACCCTGGCGTCGGGAAGCCCGCAAGCGTCGTCTGGCGGACCAACAGCGAGGGCAAGAACGGCGCCCCAGTGCAGATAATCCGGTCAGTCGAAGTCGAGAAGATGGCCAACGGCGAGGGCGAGTACGCGAACCTTCCCGGAAACGTCCAGTCGTTCGTCTCCGAGGCGACCGACCAGGGCTTCATCGCTTGGCTGAACAAATGTACGCACTTCTGCTGTGTGCCCGGGTTCAAGACACAGGAGGGAAGCGCTAACTTCGCCGCAGCCAACGACATCTACTGTCAGTGCCACCAGTCCGTGTACGACCCGTTCAGTCCTGTGCAATCGACGTTCGTGGCGCTGCCACGCCCACCAAAAACGGAGTAATCAATGAGTCTCGAACGCAAAGACGAACACGACCACAAAGGCTGGATGGAATCGCGCGAGCTGACGCCGGTGGAATCGGTGTACTTGACCGTGCTCATCTGGCTCGACAGGCGACTGCGCGTCGTTGACTACCTAGAGATCCTCGAAGATCTCTACTACAAGGTCAACATGCAGATGCCAAAGAGCCACACGGAACAGTACAATCTCGACAACAAGTTCTGGTACTGGTACCCACTGTACGCACTCGGATCGTTCTCGACAGTCGCGTACGTCGTCGCCGCGATATCCGGCGCGCTGCTGGGCTTCTACTACGCACCGGCCGCCGCGGCTGCCGACGGGTCGCCGACGGTCGCGTACGATTCGGTGATGCTCATCATGGGCCAGCTCAACCTCGGCTACTTCCTGCGCTCAGTCCACCGCTGGGCCGCGCAGATCATGGTCGCCGCTGTGTTCCTCCACATGCTCCGCGTGTACTTCACCGGGGCGTACAAGGAGCCGCGCGAACTGAACTGGCTCATCGGCATCGTCCTGATTTCGCTGACGCTAGTGTTCGGGTACACCGGCTACCTGCTGCCGTGGAGCCAGCTCTCGTTCTGGGCCGGCCAGATCGGCGTCGAGATGTCCCTCTCCATCCCGCTTATCGGTGAGTGGGTCGCACAGCTGATGTTCGGCGGGTTCACGCTCTCGCAGGCCACGCTACAGCGGATGTACATCCTGCACGTGTTCTTCCTGCCGTTCATCACGACTGCCATCATCGCGGTCCACATCGGCATCGTCTGGATGCAGGGGATCGCTGAGCCACACTAATACTATGAGCGACAACGACACAGACGACGTTCGCACGGACGGTTCCGGCACCGGTATCGTCTCGCCGGACGACGAGACTCCCGCATGGTCCGAGCGAAAGGAGCGGACCCAGGGGCTCTCCCGGCTGACCTACGAGTACTTCGAGCGGGCGCGCCGCGAGGACCAGGACCTTCGCCAGCAGTCGGACTACGTCGAGCGTGACGTGCTCGCGTTCCCGGCCTGGCCCCACGAGATGATGCGCAACATCGCGCTGACGTCGTTCTTCGTGGGCATGATCCTGTTCGTCTCGGCGACGCTGCCCCCGGAAATGCCGAACCCGGCCAACTCCGGCGTGACGCCGGCGATTATCCTGCCGGACTGGTATCTTTACTGGTCCTTTGGCCTGCTGAAGCTCGGCCCGCTGAACCCCGAGCTGAGTATCCTCGGCGGCTCGAAGCTCATGGCTGACCGAACCTACGGTGTGCTGGCAAACGTCGTAGTCGTCGGCTTCGTCGCCATCGTCCCCTTCCTGAACAAGGGGTCGGCCCGCCGTCCCGTCGAGCAGCCGTTCTGGGCTGCCGTCGGGATGTCCGGCGTCATCTTCAGCCTGACCATCGCCGCCCTGTCCATCAAGAACCTCGTCCCGATGGACTCGCACCTGCTGTTCGACCTGACGTTCCTCGTCCCCATCGTTAGCGCGACCATCACCTACGCGGTGCTCAAGACGATGCGCGAGGGCTACATGTTCGACCTCAACCGTCGGTACTACCGGCTGCGGCCGCCGAAGTAATCTGACCGGTCGATTTCTCCGTCGTTTCTCACGTTCTTTGCTCGTGGCTATCGCAAGCGGTGCGACCGCATCTCGCCGCAGTAAAGTGGCTCCCGTCCCTAGTGGTACCGATGACAGGGGACCAGTCAGCGGGGACTGAAGACGGTTCGGAGCGGCGGGACGTCGTGGTGCCGCTGCGCGTGTACAAGGCCGTGACGGTGTTTTCGACGCTGTTTGCGGTCGTCAGCGTCGTCGCCGGGTTCATCCTCGTCGACGTGGCGACACAGCGGGCGTCAGCGCCCGCCTCGGAGATCGACGTTCCGGTCGGCATCGCCGGAATCGCGTGCATCCTCGCTGGCACAGTCGTCTATGCGTTCTCGACGCGCTTCCGTACCGAGGAAATGGGAAAGTCTAAAGACGACGCTACCTAACGTTCGGATAATGGCTGACGAGTTCATGAAGGGGTTCGCGTGCCTCATGGTCGGCGGACTGGGTTGGATGACCATCAAGGGCTGGTACAACACGCCGAGCTTCGAGGGCGCACAGCTCACCGGCGAACTTACCATCGAGGAACCGACCACGTTCGACCAGATTGCCCTGTTCATGGGCGACGCGTTCTTCTGGTTTGCGGTACTGGGCGCACTGACCTTCTGGGTCGTGCTCCCACTGATCAGTGAATTCCAGACGTATCTCAACGAGCGGTCGGCGTAATAGTACGCAGTAGCCTTTTCTGCGGGACCGACGCCACTCTCAGTTCGGAGTCTGGTCGACTGGCGCGCCGTCTTCGTCACGCACCTGAATGCCGCGCGAGCGAAGCGCCACAGCGAATTTTGTTGGTGACACCCCGCTGTACGTCGCCGCCTCTTCGAGTGTGAGTGTTTCCCCGCGATACAGTGTCAGCGCCGTTGTGAGGGACCTGTGTGACATCTTCGTCTACACCGAGACAAATACAGTGCGAGTATTAAACTATTTCGCCTGTTTCTAGGACAAGCAGTCGGACTGGTCGGAAAAAATAAAATATATGTTCTCTATTCTGGCAGAGAAGTGTGCAGAAGTAAGATATTGAAACAGATATTGCTTGCCGACCACACACGTAGGGCTATCAGTACGCGCGACTAGCCGATTATAGGCACTCGAAGACGACAGAACGAGAAACCGTGTTTAGATGATGGCGCTCCAGGGACCCTTGATGACCCAGAACAGGCTCTGGTAGCCCGCGTACATGAACACTACGAGGGCGGCGACGATGGCTCCCTTCGGCCGTTCGAGCGGAATGTCACGGCGCGCCTCGACCTTCCGGGATTCGAACTCGAAGAAGTCGGTGATGACTGCGCCGAGGACGAGTACCGACAGGACCATCCCGCCGTGATGGTGGAGCGTCATGTAGAAAAACGACAGCACGACCAGCGCGATGTTGGTGAACGTGTGCGCCGGGTGGCGGCTGACCGCGTCCGCGCCATCGTTTTCGTACTGTTTGACGTGGCTTCTGTGGGCGAGCTGCCGGGTCAGGAAGTTGACAATTACCACTCCGAAGATGACGTATTCGATGAGGAGCGCGCCGCCGACTGTGGGGCTCCCCAGAATGGTATCCAGTGGCCCAAAGAACGTTACGGATGGCTGCATATGCAAAGCTCTGTCCACCGTCCATTAGTGTCTTTCCAATCTCACTCGAATCTGGACTGGCTCTCGTCGACGACGGCGGTCCGAACGGGGGACCCGAGCGAGATCGTGATACTCTCCTGATAGCCCACGGGCTGCGATACGCGGTCATCGACGAGTAACTCGACGGTCGCCTCGTCGCGCTCGACCGAGGCACTGAGTCCGGCGACAGGCAACACCCAGTGATCCGGGTCGGTCGCGAACGGTGCGATCGGTGCCACCACTGCCTGGTCCGATGGCGCCAGAATCGGGCCGCCGACGCGGTGGGCGTAGCCCGGTGAGCCGGCGGCCGTTGCGATTACGACGCCGTCGGCCCGGAACTGCCCGATGCGGTCGGCTGTCGACGCAATAGTGAACTCGGAGATGCGAGCGGCGTCGGCGGTGACGAGGGTCACGTCCCAGAACGCCTGTTCGACCGTGCCGTCAGGCATCGTCACGCGGAGGACCGGATGCGTCTCAACCCGGGCGTCAGCAAGCCCCGACACAGCGGCGACAACGTCGTCTCGCGGTACTGACCGGACGCCCCGGCCAGCCGCGACTGGCAACACGAGCGGGTCACCGTCGGCCCGCGCCGCGGCAGCGACGGCGTCTTCACCGACCGCCACGACCCGGTCAGTCTTCGGAACGGTGCCGTCACTACCCCGCGCAACAGCCACGCCGGCGTCTCGAAGCACGTCTGCCAGGGCGTCGTCACCGACCACACCAACGGGGGTTCCCATCATCTGAAACTCCGGGCCGGCGGAAAAAAACCTGCCGCACTCCGCGCGGTCGCTTCAAATATCGAGGCGACGGCGCGCGTATTCGACGAGAATCGGCATATCCGAGAGGTGGGTGAGCTTCGCAATCGCCCGACGGTCGCCGCCGTTGATCTGTCTGAGGGTGTCCTGTCCAGTACTCCGGAGGTCGTCCATCAGCTGATCGTACCGGTCGTTCGGAGCGAGATACAGCAGTTCCGTCATCATCAGGCGGGCGTTGTGTTTCGGAGCCACCTCGCTGTGCCAGAGCTGATCGTAGACAGAGAGGTTCTCCGCGGAGGTGTCGGGTTCGTCGGGCTTGAGCGCCGAATCGGCTGTCGCGGCGGCGGCGCGGGCCGATTTCATCCCCTTGTGGATGCCCTCGCCCCACAGCGGGTCGACGGTCGGGACGGTGTCACCGATAGCCATGAAGTTGTCCGTGCTCATCGAGTCAGGCGGCTGGATGTGGGCCGACCCGCGGTGGGCCTGCGTACCCTCGATCTTTTCGGCCTCGTCGAATCTGGGGTCCGAATCGAGCCAGTACTCCAGATAGTCGTCGATGCCCATCCCGTCTTTCGCGTACTTCTGGTGGGAGCCGTTCTGTATGTAACAGAGGCCGACCTTCGCCGTGTCGTCGCCGGTGTGGAAAATCCAGGAGTAGCCGCCCGGGGCGAGGTCGTGATCCAGGCGGAGCATCATCGCGTCCCGGAGGTCGGCGTAGTCGTCGTGGTTGACTTCGACGCCCTCGAACTCGTACTCGACACCGATAGCCTGATGATCCCGCTTGAGGTTACACACGTCGAGTTTCTTCGCCAGTGGCGCGGCAGGGCCGGTGGCGTCGATGACGATGTCGGCGTACACCTCCTCGTCGCCGTCGTACCGGACGCCGACGATCTCCCCGTTCTCCATGATCGGTGCTGAGACACGGGCGTCGAAGCGGTAGGTCGCACCCTTGCTCCGACCCTCCGAGACGAGCCACTGTTTGAACTCCGCGAACTCCAGGACGGCCCCGGTCTGATTGCGGACGTAGTGGTCGTTGGGGGATTCGAGCACGACGTCGTCCGTGTAGTTCATCACCACGTCATCGGGAATCGCAAAGCCCGTCATCGCCGACATGAACGTCCCGGCGGTGGACTTGTTGCTCTGACGCGGGAACTCGTCTTCGGACTCGGTTTCGAGAACGAGCACCTCGTAGTTTCGCTCCGCTAGATCACGGGCACACTGCGCCCCAGCGGGCCCGGCTCCGGCTATCACCACGTCAAAGCGCTCGCGCATGGTTGTGGGTATTCCCTGTCGGTAATCAGTCTTTCCGAATACACCGAGGGCGGTCTCGAAAGGGTAAAGACGGCCCCACTACCATGACGGGAACACCCGGGGCGACATACAATGTTCAAGACAGGCGCGGGCGTGCTCGCGGACAGGCGGCGGCTTCCCACGGCCGTACGGGCGGTACTGGGATACTACGCGGACACCGGCGTGTTCGACGCCGGCAGCCTCTCGCTGAAATCCGAGATCGACGACCGCACCGAGGCGATGGTCGACGACGTGACCGACCGCATCGAGGACGCCCTCGAAGACGAGTTCGGCCGTCCGGTCGAGTTCTCCTATGACACGAAGCTCATCCTGCCCGCGCAGCTGACGCTCGGCTACGTCTACCGCAACGCCCGTCAGCAGGCACCCGGCGACCCCGTTATCGACGCTATCGCC
This sequence comes from Haloarcula sp. CGMCC 1.2071, assembly GCF_037078445.1. Classification (NCBI taxonomy): domain Archaea; kingdom Methanobacteriati; phylum Methanobacteriota; class Halobacteria; order Halobacteriales; family Haloarculaceae; genus Haloarcula; species Haloarcula sp. CGMCC 1.2071. Next base: position 243,429 of record NZ_JAYMGY010000004.1, on the reverse strand, counting down.
GACGGCGTGCCGACTGTCGACGAGACGGCACTGGAAAAGGGGCCGGCACAGGACCTCGCGCCCCGCGAGATGGTCGTCCGCGCCGAGCAGATGACCCGCCTCTCCATCGAGGCGCTCATCGACGGCGACATGCGCGACGCCATCAACGACGACGAGTTCGAAGATTTCGAGGTTGACTTTGACGCGAGTGAAGCCGACCGCCGCCGCGTCGCCGAGGTCGCCCAATCCGCGCTACAGTCCCACCTCGACGGCCTGTTGGAGGATATGCCGCCTGTCGTCGAGAACGCCTACCAGTGGGCCGTCGACTACAGCGAGGCCCATCAGGACCGCGACGGCTACTTCCGGGAGCTGATGGCCGCGGCCGAGGACGGTGACGAGGACTCTCTGACCGATATCCGCGAGGAGTACAAGTTCGCCGAGTACGACGAGGAGCCGGCGACACTCACCGAGACCGAAAAGGAACTCCCCTACAGCAAGACCCAGTACGCCCGCGTCGGCGTCCTCTACGACGGGATGCTGGACCTCTACCGACTCGCCGGCCTCGATATCGACGACGAGTTCGCGAAGGCCATCGTCCTCGCCATCATCGGTGCGCAGGTGTGGCTCGACGATGTCGACGACTACGAGGACGACCGCGCGGAGGGGCAACTGACGCCAGTCACCGCCGAGTACCTGCTTGCGCCCGACGACGAAGCCGCCTATCGGCGCGTCGTCGACGTGACCGAACAGTATCTCGACCTCGCGAAGTCGTACGCGACGGCCGCCGACTCGCCGCTGACCGGCGTCGCTGTCGAGTACATCTACCGCTCCGGCGACCCGGACGTCCTACCCGGCAAGCCCGAGTAGGCGCACGAACGACAGCGACTCGACCCAAGCGCCAGAGTTTATATCCCGCCGCCCGCACCGGAATTTGAATGCTTCACTCGTGGGTGGGCAGGGTCGTCGCTATCTGTGGACTGTTGGCCGTGCTGTTCGCGCTCATGGTCGGATTCGGTGCGGCCACGCCCGCTCCGGCGCTGGGTGACTACCCAGCCGAGGACGCACTGGCCGAGGACTACGACAGCCACGTCGGCGAGTACGTTCAGGTGACCGGCACGGTCAGTGGGACCAGCCCCGTCGAAATCGCCGTCGAGTACGAGTACGCTACTGGCGGCGAGCGCCACAGCGGGACGCTCACAGTCACGGTCCGGAACGTCGGCACAGCCGTCGCCGAAGGCGAATCGCTGCAGGTGTATGGCACGCTCGGCTCGGACCGGACTATCACCGCGGAGAACAGCGTGAGCGTCCCGGCGATGAACTACGCTGCGATGTACCTCGTGTCCGCCCTCGCTGGCCTGTGGACCCTCGGGCGACTGATCTGTGGCTGGCGGCTTGACTGGCAAACGGGGGCACTGTGCCGGCGTGAAGAGCCGCTCAGGCCGATACGAGCGCTCCTTACGATGATGCGGGAGGTGCGTGCCTGATGCCGGATCTACTCTCGCACGCTTTCATCGCGTTCACCATCTGTACCCTCCTGTCACTGCGGTACGACTGGCTCTCTGGGGAGTACGTCACCGTTGGGATGGCCGGCGCGTTCATCCCGGACATGGCGAAGATCAAGCTTCTCGTGGATGCTGCAACCGTCGAGGCAGCACTGGATATCCCGTTCGACTGGCTGGGCGTCCATACGCTCGGCGGCGCTCTCGTCGCCGTCCTCGTCGGCGTGGTCGTAGTGAACCGCTCCGACCGACGCCGCGTGTTCGGTCTGCTGTCGCTCGGAGCGGCCAGTCACCTGTTTGCCGATGCGCTCCTGCTGAAAGCCTCTGGGCGGTCCTACGAAGTGCTGTGGCCGCTGACGCAGTACCACCCGCCGACGCCGGGACTGTATCTGAGTACGGATATCTGGCTTACTGGGGTCACCGGTTCCGTTGCAGTGGCGGCCTATCTCCTCGTACAGTACAGAGCGTAGCGCCACTTCCCTCGCCCCTCCCTCAGCGCTTCCCCAACGCCGTCTGGAACACGCGCTGGGCTCGCTCGTAGGCGGCGTTCCGGTCGACGATTGGATGTGGGTACTCCGGTGCCAGTTCCTCGCGCTCGCCGTCCGAGAGCGTCGGCCAGTCGACGATTTTGTTCGCCGGAACGTCGCGAAGCTCTGGCACATACTCCGTGACGTAGTCCGCCCCGCTGTCGTACTTGCTCATCTGTGCGACCGGGTCGAAGATACGTACGTCCACGGAGTCGGTCCCGGTCGATGCTGTCCACTGCCAGTTCGCGGCGTTGCTGGCGGGATCGTGGTCGACGAGCTTCCGGCGGAAATGACGGGCCCCCTCGCGCCAGTCCACGAGGAGATGCTTCGTGAGGAAGGAAGCGACGTTCTGACGCGGTCGGTTGTGGATGTATCCCTCCCGTTCGAGCTGGCGCATGCCAGCGTCGACGAACGGATACCCCGTTTCGCCACGCTTCCAGGCCCCGACGTTGTCCTTGTCGTTTTCCCATTCGATGGGGTTCGGGAACGCCTTGTAGTTCTCCGACAGCAATGTGGGGTTGTAGTACAGTAGATGGTAGTTCTGCTCGCGCCAGGAGAGTTCGTAGCGGTACTTCTGGATGTTCCGCTGGGCGTCGCCGGTGGCTTCGGCGTGGCGGTCGGACGCGTCGCGCCACATCTCGCGGATGCCAATCATTCCGGCCGCGAGGTACGACGACATGCGCGAGACGGCGCTGGTCGGCCGCTCGACGGCGGCCTGCATGTCGTCGCGGGTATCGTTGTACGTCTCGATGCCGCCGGCGAGAAAATCGTCGAACCGCTCTCGTGCGCCCTCGTAGCCGGGCGTCGGCAGGTCGATATCCGTATCGATGGCCGGAGCCGTCGTCGGCTCCGAGACGTCGACGAGCGAATCCGCCTCCGGCCGGTCCACCGGCGGTAGCTTGTGGTGGGCCTGCCAGTCGTCGTAGAACCGGCTGTGGTTCTCGTATTGGCTATCGAGCCCCGCCGGGTCGACGAGTACGAGGTCGGTCAGCGACTTCGTCGGGAGCGCCTCGTCGACCCGCTGCTGACGGTTCCGCCGCGCGGGCCGGTAGTGCTCGTTGTAGTACACCTTGCTAGCGTCGTACTCCTTGACGATATCCGAGAGCACATCGACGGCAGAGCCCTCCCTGACGAGCAAGTCCCCGCCGTGGTCCCGGTAGGCCTGTTTCAGCGCTCGAACGCCGGCCAGGAGGAACGCCCGCTGTCGCTTCCCGGCGCTTGACAGCAGGTCCGTGTCGAGAACGTACACCGGCAACACCTCGTCGTCTGCGGCGGCGGCAGTCAACCCCCGGTTGTCCGGTATCCGGAGATCACGCTGGTGCCAGAAGACGTACATACCTCACATTGGGGATACCGGCATATGGGTCCGAACCCGATACTATTGTGTGTGTGAGTCAAGGCCACAGCACAGTCTGTGGTCGGGACACTGAGACCGCTACGCGGGCTTGTGAACGAGGTAGCAGTACTGCGTGAAACTGAAAAAGGTCTCCCCGTGGGCCGCCTGTTCTCGGAGGTCATCGGCCCAGGCCTGTGCCGCTGTTGGCCCGATAGCTTCGTGGTCGGCCGCGTAGTCCTCGATGAACGCCATGAGGTGGGCCGCGAAGGTGTCGTCGAGGCTGGTGTTGACGATGGCGTTCGGTTCGACCCGGTCAATCGTCAGTCCGGCCCCGCGGAGGTGCGGGGCGAGGCGGGAGCCCAGCCGCGGGTGCGGGCAGTGGTCGTCGAAGGCATCGAGAACGCGTGCCATTCGCTCGGGATTGGGGCTGCGCCACACCAGCGAAGAAAAGTCGGCGTCACAGACGACGGCAGACCCGCCGGGTCGGAGGACGCGGGCCAGTTCCGAAAGCGCTGAATCAACCGATTCGAGGTACTCAAACACCTGTACTGCGACGGCCGCGTCAACCGATCCATCGGCCACTGGGAGGTCATCGGCGTTTCCCTGTGCTAGAGTCACCTGCGGTAGCGGGGCACAGCGCGCTCGGGCGAGTTCGAGCATCGCCTTGCTCCGGTCGATACCGTGAACGTGTCCCGCATTGCCGACCGCCCAGCCGATCTCCGCCGGCTCAAAGCCCGGCCCACAGCCGATAGAGAGAACCTTGTCGCCTGGTTCGGGCGCGAACAGGTCCCGTACTCGCTCCCGTCGCGCCACGGCCGCCGGCGTGCTGTATATCGCTTCCTCTTGCCGGGCTTCCGCCTCGTCGTAGTCGAGTGTGCCGCCCATTTCCGTACACTGCCCATTCAGCTGTCATAAATAAAACCATTCGGTAGCGTTGCACTCGACTCAACTCGGCCCTGGGATTTACTACTGAGAAACCGTCACTGTTACCGGTTCAAATAGAACCACCAGTATACGGCGGCCGCAGGCCGCCGTTTCACGACTTCGCGGCGCGCCGCGAAGTCGCCTTTTTAGCGTAGATTTTTGGGCGGGGGTTGAGCGCTCGCCAGTGGCGAGCGCGAACCCCCCGTCGAAAAAGGTGGTCTAGTAGAACTCGCGGACGAGATCCATCGCGCCCTCGGGCGCGCCGTCGGGGATCTCGGCCATCGAGCCTTCGACGCCTTCGCGTTCCTCGAAGGGGACGGAGTCCTCGTCCTGGTAGAGGACGCCCATGTACTCCTTGTCGCTTTCGAGGATCTTGTCCTTGGCCTGGTCGCGGTCCGCGGGGTCGTGGTCGGTGTCGTCGAGGTCCACGATGGCGTCGCGGAAGTAGTCGTAGGTGTCGACGTCGTTGAACGTCACACACGGCGAGTAGACGTTGACGAAGCCGAAGCCGTCGTGCTCGACGGCCTGCTTGACGATCTCGGCGTGACGCTGTGCGTTCGAGGAGAACGACTGCGCGATGAACGTGGCACCAGAGGCCAGCGCCAGCGCCTTCGGGTTGACCGGCGGCTGGTTTGGACCGTCGGGCGAGGTGGATGTCTCGAAGTCCTCTCGCGAGGTCGGCGAGGCCTGCCCCTTGGTCAGCCCGTAGATTCGGTTGTCCATCACGACGTAGCTCATGTCGACGTTCCGGCGGACGGCGTGGATGAAGTGGCCGGCACCGATGGAGTACCCGTCACCGTCGCCGCCCGAGACCATCACTTCGAGGTCCGGGTTGGCCATCTTCACGCCGATGCCCACCGGCAGGGCGCGGCCGTGGACGCCGTGGAGCGCGTAGCTGTGCATGTACGTCCCGATTTTGCCGGAACAACCGATACCGGCGACGATGAAGGTGTTGTCGGGGTCGTTGCCCGTCTCCGCCAGCGCCTTCATCATGCCGTTCATCGTCCCGAAGTCACCGCAGCCGGGACACCAGGTCGGTTGCTTGTCGGATTTGAAGTCTGTGAAGCGAACGTCGGAACTCATTGTGTTGCCTCCGCGGGTGTGTCAAGCGTTTGCTTGATCTCTGTCGCCAGTTCGTCTGCCTTGAACCGCACGCCGTTGTACTTGTTGATGCGCTGAACCCGTTCGAGAACGTCGTGTTCGATGACGTCCGCGAACTGGCCGGTGGCGTTACACTCGACGACGATGACGTCCTCTGCGGCTTCGATCTCTTCGGAGAGGTCCGGCCGCGGGAAGATGTACGGCACCGAGAGGAACCGCACGTCGTAGCCGTCCTCCTCCAGCAGTGTCAGCCCCTCGCGCAGGGCCCCCTCGTTGGAGCCCCAGGAGATGACGAGGGTGTCGGCGTCGGGGTCGCCGAACTCGCGGTAGTCGAAGTCTTCCTGCTCGCGGGCGGTCTCGACTTTCCGCTGGCGCTTGTCGACCTGTTCGATGCGCACGTCCGTGTCCTCGGTCCGGCGACCGAGTTCGTCGTGTTCGAGGCCGGTCGTCATGTGCGCGCCGTCGGTCGTGCCGGGGAACGCACGCGGCGAAACCCCGTCGGCGGCCGCGAAGTGGGCCTGGAAACGGCCCTTCTCGTCCAGCCAGGTGTCGATCTCGTCCTCGTCGACGACCTTCCCGCGGTCGATCTCGACCTCGTCCATGTCGAAGGTGTCGGGCGAGAACGTCTGTTCCGTCACGGCCATCGCGAGGTCCGAAACGAGGAACACCGGTGTCTGGTACTTCTCGGCGAGGTTGAACGCCTCGACGGTCTTCCAGAAGCACTCCGAGACGGTCGTCGGCGCGACGACGAAGCGCGGAATCTCGCCGTGGCCGCCGTACAGCGTCATGTTGAGGTCGCCCTGTTCCTGCTTGGTCGGCATCCCGGTCGAGGGACCGGAACGCATCACGTCACAGATGACCAGCGGCGTCTCGCTGGTGGCGACAAGCCCGAACGTCTCGGTCATCAGGTCGATACCCGGACCGGACGTAGCGGTCATGGCTCGGGCACCGGCGCGGGCCGCACCGAGGGCCATGTTGATGGCGGAGAGTTCGTCCTCGGCCTGGACGACCTTGCCGCCGAACTGGTCGACGCGGCCGGTCATGTACTCCATCACGTCCGTCGCCGGTGTGATGGGGTAGCCGGAGTAGAAGCGACAGCCGGCGGCGATAGCGCCCATGCCGATGGCCTCGTCGCCGTTGAGGAGCACGTAGTCCTCGTCGGTGGTCTCCATGTCGTAGTCGAACTCGCCGTACTCCTCCTGGACGTAGTGTTGTCCCTTCCGGGCGGCTTCCTTGTTGTTCTCGACGATGGCCTCGCCCTTGTCGCCGAAGCGCTTTTCGAGGCTTTCGTCGAGGTTCTCGATGGGGAAGCCGGTGACCTCACACGCCGCACCGAGGGCGACGACGTTGAGCATGATGGCCCCACCCGCGTCCTCGGCGAGTCGTTTCAGCGGTACTTCGAGTGCCGTCGCGTCGCCGGGCACTTCCACGTCCTGCATCGTCGAGCGCTCGCCGTCGTAGATGATGACGGAATCCTCGTGGAGTTCGTCCTCGTTCTCGTGGATGGTGCGCTCGGTGAGTGCGATCAGGATGTCCAGGCGGTCGACGACACTTTCAACCCGGTCGACTGACGTCCGTACCTTGTAGGCAGTGTACCCGCCGCGGATGCGGGAGGCGAAGTCCTTTGAGGTGAAGACGTGTCGACCAGCCCGGGAGAGTGCCTGCGCGAAAATCTTCCCGGTGGAGTCGATTCCATCGCCGGCTTCGCCGCCGATGGCCCAGTTCAGGTCCTCTGGCATTATATCCCTCGGGTAGCCAGCGTGGCAGGAAAAGCCTTCCGTAACCGCCCGCGCGCGCACTACTCGGTTTCGAGTGAATTCCGCCGTAGTTTCGAGTGAAAACCGGCATAATAACCCGTCTGTGGGAAAGAACCGGCAATTAACACCGAATAACGTGACACTCCGCGACCGTAACCCCCTTGCCCAGTCACGGTCACTTGCCGGTATGGATGAACGAGTCCTCGACGTGGTTGCCGTCCGAGACATCGGACCAGACACCGTGGCGATTGACTTCGAGACGCCGGACGCCTTCGACGCACAGCCGGGTCAGTTCGTCAAGCTGACGCTGACCGTTGACGGGGAAGACATCTCGCGGTTCTACACCATCTCCTCACCGACGGTCGAGGAGGCGTTCGAGATTACTGTCGGTATCGACCCCGACGGCGAGTTGGCACCACAACTCGGCGCGCTCGAAGCGGGCGACGGCGTCCGCATCGCCGGCCCGTTCGGTTCGGATTACTACGAGGGCGAGAGCCGCGTCGTCGTGCTCGCCGGCGGTCCCGGGGTCGGCCCGGCGGTCGGGATCGCCGAGCGTGCGCTGGACGACGGCAACGAGGCCGCAGTCGTGTACCAGGACGACGCGCCGATCCACGAGGACCGACTGGACGCGCTCGCCAAGGCCGGGGCGCTCGTCTCGGTCATCGACGACGACGAGCCCCTGACTGAGCCGGTCGCCGAGGCCGTCGAGGACGGCGGTCAAGTGTTCATCTACGGCTTCGCGGACTTCCTCGAGGCCGCCGCGGAAGCGCTCGAGGCCGCCGGCGTCAGCACTGACGACGCGAAGGTCGAGAACTTCGGATAGGTCGGTCGAGGGCCGTGTCGCCGGGCGGTCCTGACTTCACCGATGGATAACCGAGAGCGATGTTAGCTTTCATCACCAGCGTCCGGCGCTCGAACAGTCATCACCGGCACCGGCGAGGTTCGGACCAGTTTCTCCGCGACGCTGCCCAGCAGGTAGCGGTCGATACCAGTGCGACCGTGAGTCCCGATGACCACGAGGTCGGCACCAGCCTCCTCGATGGCGTCGAGGATGGCCCGATACGGGACACCGTGCGTGATAGCTGTCTCGACGGTCTCGACTCCCATCCCGGAGAGCCGATCAGATGCATCCCCGACGGCATCCGTCGCGACAGACTCCAGTTCGTCGATGATAACGCTCGATCCGACATCGATGCCGAGTGATCGCGTATCCACGACCGAGACGAGATGGACGGTGGTATCGGTCGCGCTTGCGAGCGTGCCCGTCGGTTCGATAGCTGCCTCCGCACCGCTACTGCCGTCGGTTGGGAGCAGAATGTCGTCGAACGAGACGGTTCCCGGCTCCGCGTCGGCTTTGACCGAGAGGACCGGTACGTCGGCGAGGCGGACGACCTTTTCGGTAACGCTGCCGAGGAGGAAGCGCCGGACACCGGTGCGGCCGTGAGTCCCCATGACGATGAGGTCGATATCGTTCTCGTCGCCGTAGTCGAGAACCGCGTCGTGGACGACTCCCTCGCGGACCGCGGCGGTGACGGACAGGCCTTCGGTGTCGACGTGGTCGGCCTGGGACTCGACGAAGGCTTCTGCTGGGGAGTCGCCGTCGTAGTCCCAGTCGTCCGTGGGGCCGTGTTCGTCGACGACCGAGAGGACGTGGACGGCTGCATCGTGAGTGCTGGCGAGCGTCGCGGCGACCTCGAACGCGCGCTCGGAACCGGGGCTTCCGTCGGTCGGAACGAGGATTCTGTCGAACATTGGGTGTCGCTATTCACCGCCGTCGGTGATAAAGTATCGTGGCTGGGACAGGAACGTGGGAGAGCACCACTGCGTCGCAGTGAGTCCAGAACAAAACCTATAACAATCGGATGCCAACATCCCCCATGCGCGAGGCAAGTCGGACGACGCGCCAGCGCATCGCTGACCAACTACGCGACGAAGCGATGGCCGCCGGGACAATCGCGAACGAGTTCGAAATACAGACCAGCGACGCGCTCACGCACGTAGAGCATATTTCGAAATCCCTGGAATCGACCGACGAACAGCTCCTCGTCGCGCCGCCGGAGTGCGAGGAGTGCGGCTTCACGGACTTCGACGACCTGACAAACCGACCGAGCCGGTGTCCGGAGTGTAAATGCGAAGCGGTCTCGGAGCCGGCGTACCGGATCAGCTAACCGGTACGGAGTCCCGGAGAAGCCGATTCCAGCCGCTCAGTTCCCCGAGAAGCCGATGCGACCGCGCGAAGAGAGGTCGTGGTCGCCGGACGGCCCCTGGTTTTCGAACTCGTAGCGCTCGTCGGTCAGGTAGACGACGCCGTCCTCGGTGGTAATCGAAACTTCCTCCAGAACCGCTCCCTCGCAAGGGCCGTAGTTGCACAACCCCGAATCGGATTCGAACGTCGCCCCGTGTTTCTCACACACCAGTTCCCCATTCCGAACAGTCGCCCCACTGCCTTTGTCGAGTCGGACGTCTGTCCAGTGTGGACAGTAGTTCTCGAACGCGACGACCGCGTCGGACAACTCGACGATAATCGCCTCCTTCGTGTCGAAGCCGTCGCGAACAGTGAACAGAAAGGTTCCGTCAGCGGGCACCTCGTCCAGCGCGACGATACGGCTGTCCTCGTCCATACTACGCATCCGTACGGACGTAAGCCGTTTCAAACCGCCGATCCCGGCGAGTAACCGCGTGAAGCGCCACGGGCTACTCAGACGGAAACGGCACCGAGCAGTAAGAAGCGAGGCCAGAGGGCGGCCAAAGCTCTCGTGAAGTGAGCGGCCAGCGGTCACCGGCCAGGCTGTCGATTCAGTGTCAACTGTTATCGGGGGACGCTGCGAACGCGACGCCATGGGAGATGTCGTCATTTACGGCTCGTACGGCTACACCGGCAACCTCATCGCACAGGCGGCCATCGACCGGGGGTTAGAGCCCGTACTGGCCGGCCGGAACCGGGACGAACTCTCGACGCAGGCGATCAAACTCGGCTGTGAGTCCGAAGTCGTCGGGCTGGATGAACCCAAAGTGCTCGACATGCTGCTCGACGACGCCGACGCCGTCGTCCACTGCGCCGGCCCGTTCAGCCGGACGTGGGAGCCGATGGTCGAGGCCTGCCTGCGAACCGGGACGCACTACCTGGACATCACCGGGGAGCTCGACGTGTTTGAGGCCATCCACGAGCGGGACAGCGAAGCACGGGAGGCCGGGATCATGCTCCTGCCTGGTGTCGGTTTCGACGTGGTCCCGACGGACTGCCTCGCTGCACACCTCGCCGACCGGCTGCCCGACGCCGACACGCTGGCGCTGGCGTTTCACGCGGAGATGGGCGTCTCGAAGGGAACCGCGAAGACGATGGTCGAACACATCGACGCAGGCGGGGCGGTGCGCCGCGACGGCCGCATAGAGCGAGTGACCGTCGGGAGCGAATCGCGCGAGATAGACTTCGGCTGGGGACACGATGGTATGAACACCGTCTCGATCCCGTGGGGCGACGTGTCGACGGCGTACCACACCACCGGCATACCGAACGTGACCGTGTACATGTCGATGCCGCCGTCGGCGGCCCGACAGCAGCGGTTTGCGGGGCTGTTCGCGCCCGTACTCGGTCTCCCGCCGGTGAAAGCCGCGCTCAAGTGGGTCATCGAGCAGACGACCGAGGGACCCGACGCTGAAGAGCGCGCAAGTGTGCCCAGTTTCGTCTGGGGCGAAGCCAGAACTGACGACGGCGACCGCGTCGAGTCCCGACTGCGAGGGCCACACACCTACGACCTCACGGCGGCGACGGCGGTCGAAATCACCGAGCGGGTCTTGAGCGGTGACGCACCCGCCGGGTTCCAGACGCCCGCCGGCGCGTACGGTCCCGACCTGATTCTCGCTGTCGACGGTGTCGAACGCGAAGACGTGGTGTGAACGGACTACTTCGAGGTTGGTGAGAAAGTCGGGTATCTATCACAAATAAAATAGGAACGTAGAAGTGTGTCTTTCGTGAGCCGGAAACGCGGTAGAAATAGTGTCTCAGTCCCCGTATAATCTCCGTATTACTGTTCAAGTATGATGTTTTTCTGACACATAATAAATCCTACATGCCAACATTTTATTATGATGTAGAATCTCATCATCTTTTGCGGAAAAGCATGGTAGATAACATGAAACATACTTTCGAGAGCAGATGAACCGAACCCGAATTACCGGCAGTAAGCAGGCGTCTCGGCGAACCGTTCTGAAAGGACTCGGAGCGCTCGGTGCCGCAGTATTCGGCACCGCCACATCGGTCGGCAGTAGCGCGGCTGTCGGCGATAGCGCGGTGTACCAGTACTACCACACAGACTGGACAGAAATCACAGCGACGCTGGAAACAGTCGCACAACAGGGCTACGACACGATTCAGGTCCCACCGGCCCAGCGGAGCCGCCTCGACCGGAGCCACCAAAACGGCGTCACCGACCCGCCACTGGGCTATCAGCCCGTCGACCTGACGGATTTCAACAGCGTGTTCGGCACAGAGGCCGAGTACGAGGCGATGGTTCAGGAGGCCCACAATCAGGGCCTCGACGTCGTCGCCGACGCGGTCATCAACCACATGGCCGCAAACGACGACTTCCGGGGCGCACCGGGCATTACGTTCGAGGATCTCCCTCGATTCAGCGAACGCGATTTCCACCCGCAAGACGGCATTAACTACGACGACCCCGAGTCGGTCGAGGACGATTGGCTCGTCGGGCTGAAGGACCTGAAACAGGAGTCCGAGTACGTCCGCGGCGAGTTACAGACCTACGTCCAGAAGTACGCGGACCTCGGCGTCGACGGCATTCGCTGGGACGCCGCCAAACACGTCCCCGAGTCGTTTTTCGCTGACTACGCGAACCAGTGGGCCGACGACCTCGATCTCTGGACAGTGGGTGAGGTGCTCGACGGCGATATCGGCGTCTGCCAGGGGTACGCCGATACGGGGATGTCCGTCACCGACTACCCGCTCTATTACACGATGAAAGAGGAGGCGTTCCACAGCGACGGCGATATGCAGGCGCTCGACGGCGCCGGCATGGTGAATCAGTCGCCGTTCCAAGCGTTTACCTTCGTCTCGAACCACGACAGCGGGCCGCCGGACTACGAGAAACTCGCGTACGCCTACATCCTCACGTACGAGGGGTATCCACGCGTGTACAGCAACCGTATCAGCGTCGACGACGACGATATCCGGAACCTCCTCTGGATCCGGAACAACCTCGCGAGCGGCGGCTCACAGACCCGCCACGTCGACCAGGACCTGTACGTCTACGAACGAGAGGGGAACCTCCTCGTCGGCCTGAACCGTGCGAGCGGCCAGCGGAGCAAGTGGGTCCCCACGAGCTGGACGAACCAGACACTCAACGATTACAGCGGCAACGCGGGCAATATCTCGACCAACGGCGATAGTTGGGTCCAGATCACCGTTCCCGCGACAAGTTGGGTCTGCTACGCACCCGAGTAGACCGCGGACGCGGACACCAGTCAGCTGGCACGCCAGCGACCAGCGCTGGCTCGCTTTCCACTACCTTCAGCGCGATCAGTAGTACCGCTCCTCGATTCGCTCGTCGAACAGCCGCTGAAGGAGCTTCGTCATTGGCCCGCTCCCCACGGAGATGCCGTCGACGGTCGCGATGGGGCGGATCTCCCACGTCGAGTTGGTGAGAAACGCCTCGTCGGCGTCACGCAGGGCATCGAGCGAGTAGTGACCGGTTTCGACGGGGAACTCCTCGCCGCGAGCGATGTCCATTACCACGTCGCGGGTGACCCCCGGCAGCAGGTCGAGGTCCGTACTCGGCGTCCGGAGGCCGTTGTCCGTGACGAAAAAGAGGTTGCTCGTCGCCCCTTCTGCAAGGTTCCCGTCCGTGTCCCGGATGAGACACTCGTCGGCTGGTTCACCGCCAGCGGCGGCTTTCCGGAGTTCGAGCCGACCGAGAATCCCGTTGAGGTAGTTGTGGGTCTTCGCGTCTGCCGGGACCGCCTCGCTCGGAATCCGCCGGGTCCGGACCGTCTGCACCGACGCCGGCTCGTCCCAGACGCGCTCGCCGTCGAGCCCGCCCCGCGGAAGTCCCTTGCAGATGACGACGACCGTCGGGTCAACATCGCTCCCCGGCGTGAGCTTCCCGGGCTGGACGCCCCGCGTGACCGACAGCCGGACGTACGCCTCGTCGAGATCGTTGGCCGCGAGCGTCTCGTCGACGCGCTCACGGAGGTCCCCGGGCACGGCGTCGGCGAAGCCCAGCGTCTCGGCCGTCCGCTGGAGGCGCGCGCGGTGGGCGTCCCACTGGAACGGCTCGCCCCCGTAGGCCCGGAGCGTTTCGAACGCCGCGTCGCCGTACATGAACCCGCGGTCGCGCACCGACACCGTCGCCTCGTCTTCGGGGACGAGCGCCCCGTCTACGTGGTATTGCATAGCAGGCAGAAGTTCTCGATCATGGTCTTGCCGTGGTCGGTCAGAATACTCTCGGGATGGAACTGGACGCCGATGTGCGGGCGGTTGCTGTGGCGGACGCCCATGACGACCTGGGACTCGTCCGTGCCGTCGGCGGTGGCAGGTTCGGACGAGTCTGGCGTCGCAGCGGTGTTCGTGGAGCCGTCTTCGTTGACGGTGTACGCCGTCTCGATCAATACGTCGGGGAGGTTCTCGCGGTCGACCGCTAGCGAGTGGTAGCGGCCGACTTCGAACGGGTCCGGAATGTCTTCGAACACGCCGGTGCCGTCGTGGGTAACCGACGAGGACTTGCCGTGGACGACCGCCTCGGCGTGGCCGACGGGTGCGCCGTTGGCCGCACACAGCGCCTGATGGCCGAGACAGACCCCCAGCGTCGGATATTCCAGTTCCTCGAATATCGGTATCGAGACGCCCGCCTCCTCGGGCGTCCCCGGCCCCGGCGAGACGACGATGCCGTCGGGGTCCAGTTCGCGGATATCCTCGACGTCGATGGCGTCGTTGCGCCGGACGACCACGTCGTCCTCGGTTCCGTCGAGTCGGATGACCACTTCGCCGACGTACTGGACGAGGTTGTACGCGAACGAATCGTAGTTGTCGACGACCAGGACGGTGGGGGCGGGCGCGTCGGGGTCGCCGGTTGTCGTACCAGCTCCGCTCATTGCTGGTCCTCCATCGCCAGGTCGACGCGCCGCCCCAGGGCCTCGTCGACGGCGTTGACGAGCGCGCGGCCCTTGTCCAGCGTCTCCTGGAACTCGCTGTCCGGGTCCGAGTCGTGAACGATGCCCGCACCGACGCGGAGGTGGTACTCCTCGGCGTATCGGACCAGGGTCCTGATGACGATGTTCAGCGTCGCCCGGCCGTCGAAGCCGAACAGGCCGATAGAGCCGGTGTACGGCCCCCGTCGCGTGGCCTCCACCTCGTCGATGATCTCCATCGTCCGGGGTTTGGGCGCGCCGGTGATGGTGCCGCCGGGGAACACCGCGGCGATAGCGTCCTGCAGAGACGCGCCGTCGCGGAGTCGGCCCTCGACGACCGAGACGAGGTGCATCACCTCTGAATAGCGGTCGATGCGCCGGTAGTCCGACACCTCGACGCTCCCGAATTTGCTCACTTTCCCGAGGTCGTTTCGCTCCAGGTCGACCAGCATGGCGTGTTCGGCCCGCTCCTTCGCGTCGTCGAGCAGGTCCGCCTCCAGTCGGTCGTCGGCCTCGGGTGTTTCACCCCGCGGGCGGGTGCCGGCGATGGGTTCGGTTTCGATCCGGTCGCCGTCGCGGCGCAAGAGGAGTTCCGGGCTCGCGCTAACGAGGTCGACACCGGGGAACTCGAGCAGGGCGGAGTACGGTGCCGGGTTCACAGTTCGAAGTGCGTCGAAGGCCTCGACCGGATGGACCGCGGCGGGTGCGCGGAGGCGCTGTGAGACGTTCGCCTGGAACGTGTCGCCCTCGCGGATGTACTGCTTGACCGTCCGGACCCGCTCGGCGAACTCCTCGCGCGTGCAGTCGCTCTCGAACGTGGCTTCGTCGGCCTCGACCGGCGGGGCCTCGACGGCGGGGTCGCCCTGTTCGGCCGCCCGAGCAAGGTCCAGCGCGTGTTGCTTCCCGAACTCGTAGGCCAGTTCTGGCGTCTCGAAGTCGCCGACCCGCGGGCAGGCCGTCACGCGCAGCGTCACCGACTCACCGCGGGGCTCCTCCCAGGCGGCGAAGCGGTCGTAACGAGCCACCTGCAGGTTCGGGAGCGCGCGGTCGGCGTCGGCGCTGTCGGGCAGTGACTCCAGTTCCCGCGCCACGTCGTAGGAGAACCACCCGACGGCCCCGCAGGGATACGGCACGTCGCAGTCACCGCGGACCAGTCGCTCGCCGTCGAGGAACTCGGTCAGCGCGGCGAGGGTCCCGCCCTCCCTCGGATCGACCTCGCGGAAGTCCGCCGGGGCCGTCCCGAAGTAGCCCCACCCCGACTGGCCGCCGGTGGTCGCCAGATACACGCCGCCGGTCTCGTCGCGCGCCCGGCGATAGGCGAGAAACGGGTCATCAACGTCCACGCGAACCTCGACAGGGACGCGTGCCTCCGGGGGCGCGTCGGCTGCGAGGTCGGTGAACGCAGTCCGGTCGGTTTCGACCGATTGCATTACCGAACGAAAACAGTGCGGCGACTAATTCCCTTGCGGTTCGGCGCACAGAGATGGGGCGTAAACGCTCTCAGAACTCTTCGGCCCGCTCGACCCAGCCCGAAACGCGGCTCTCTGAGAGGTCCGTGTCCGCGGCGATGTCTGCTGCATCCCCGCTGGCCAGTTCGCCCACCGTCTCGATACCGATCTCGGCGAGTCGGTCGGCGTAGGCGGGGCCGATGCCCTTGATATCCGTAACGGGCGCAGTGCTTCCATCATCGTCGGCCTCAGCCGATTCTTCGTCGGATTCGGCTGGCTCCTCATCAGCCTCGGTCGAGTCCTCACTAGCGGTGGCCGCCGAATCGCTGTCCTCGTCGTCGCCCGCCGTTTCTGGTTCGGCCTTTGTGGTAGAGTCATCAGTCGCAGATGCCGATTCGTCGTCGGTCGCAGTCGGTGACGCCGCGGTCTCCGACTCGTCCGTCTGAACGGACGTCGTACTCCCGTCCCCTGATTCGGCACCAGCCCCGTCCGCGGTATCGGATGTGTGGGTCTCGGTAGTCGTCGCGGTGTTCGTCCCCTTCACAGCGTCTTCGTCTTCAGTAGAGGGCTCTCGCTCGACGGTCACGTCCACGTCGCGATTAGTTCCCGACGCGGATGACCCAGTCCCGTCAAGCCCGAGGGCGGATTTCAATTTCTGAAGCAGACCCATACATGAACGTATTTATCCCCCACACAAATCTCTTGCTGGTGACCGCTCCGCTACAGGTGTTCGCGCAACTGGTCGTTCATCCGGTCCACGGGCGCGTCTTCGCCAGTCCAGCGTTCAAACGCTTCGACCCCCTGATACAGGAGCATCCACGCGCCGTCGACTGTCGTCGCGCCCGCGGCCGCCGCGTCCTGTAACAGACGGGTCTCGATTGGCGTGTACACCGCATCGAGCACCGCGATGTCGCTGTGCAGCGCATCGGCGGGGACCGGCGTCTCGTCTTCCTCCATGCCCACGCTGGTGCAGTTGACGAGGATGTCGGCGTCCGCGAGCAGGTCGGGGAGCGAGTCGAGGCCGTGGCCGGTTGCGGCCGGGACCTCGTCGGCGAGCGCGTCTGCTTTCGATTCGGTGCGGTTGGCGACTCTCACCGACAGCCCCTCGTCGGCGAGGCCGAATGCGACAGCCCGGCCCGCGCCGCCGGCCCCGACGACGACAGCCGTGCCGGACAGCGACACGTCGTGGTGGGCCAGCGCCCGGACCGCCCCAACCGCGTCGGTGTTGTAGCCCGTCGGCGTGTCGCCGCTGAAATCGACGGTGTTGACCGCGCCGATGCGCTCGGCGAGCGGCGCGGGGTCGACGGCGTCTAGCACGTCCTGTTTGAACGGGATAGTGACGTTGAGGCCGTCGATCCCGAGCGTCTCCGCCGCTTCGATGGCTTCGGCACCGGCGTCGGCCGCCGGCTCGAACGTGACGTATCGCGCGTCAAGCCCCAGTGTCTCGTAGCCCGCCTCGTGCATCGGCGGCGACAGCGAGTGCCCGACCGGGTTTCCGATGAGTCCGTAAACGTCCATACCAACGCCAGCGCGCGCCGGTCGTATGAACGCCACGCTCTCACGCAAGTGGTCAGGGTACTCAGTCGACACTTTCGCAAGCTTTTCAGCCGGACCCGGTTACGTTTGAGCTAGTGAGTCGTCTTCGCCACCCGCTGGTACAGGTCGCAGTGACGGTTTCTCTGACTGTTGGCTGGATATATCTGTTCGTCACTGGTACCGAAGTCGGAAACGTGACGACCGTCGCCGTCAGCGGGATCGCGGTCCTCGGGGCGTCGTTCCTGCTGGCGTGGGGCGCTGAAACGGCCGAGAAAGACGTGCCGAGATCGTTCGCTATCGCCGTTCTCGCCGTTCTCGCAGTCGCCCCCGAATACGCCGTCGACGCGCTGTACGCCTGGAACGCCGGAGCTGGTGGAGCGACAACGGAAGCCTGTCAGCAGTTTTCCCCGGCGGAGATCGAAGCGGGCGCGACATCGCTGGCCAGGGCCTGTCACGACGCGAACCTGGCTATCGCGAACATGACCGGCGCGAACCGCATCCTCATCGGCATCGGCTGGGCGGGCATCGCCGTGTTCACCGTCTGGCGGGCCGCGAAAACCCGAGACCCCGCAGTACAGAAACGCGACGGGTTCCTGCGGGACGCCGTCCAACTGGACACCGACATCGCGACCGAGATATCCTTCCTCTTTCTGGCGACGATGTGGGCGTTTCTCGTCCCCCTTGGCGGCGGTATCGGTATCTTCGATACGCTGTTTCTGGTCGGGCTCTACGTCGCCTACATCGGGCTCGTCCTCAAGTCCGACATCGAACACAGCGAGCACACCGTCGGCGTGCCGAAGTACTTCCAGGAGTGGTCGCTGCCGTGGCGGCCGCTGGTCGTCCTGGCGCTATTTGGCTACTCCGGTGCGATGATCTTCACGGCGGTCGAGCCCTTCGCCCACGGGCTTGAGGAGATCGGCGTCGCGAACGGTATTCCCGAGTTCTTCATGATCCAGTGGGTCGCTCCACTGGCCAGTGAGTCGCCCGAACTCATCGTCGTCGCCGTGCTGGTCAACAAGGCCCGGTCGACGGCCGGGTTCAACGCCCTCATCTCCTCGAAGCTCAATCAGTGGACGCTGCTCATCGGGACCATCGCCGTCGTGTACTCCATCGCGCTCGGCGGGTACGGCGTCCTGCCGTTCGACGCCAGACAGGGCGCGGAGATCTGGATTACAGCGGCCCAGTCATTCTTCGCGCTCGCTATCCTGGTCAACTTCGAGATCAGTATCCGCGAAGCAGTCGCGCTATTCGCGCTGTTCATCTCACAGGTGATTCTGGAGTTCGCGCTCATCAGGGACCTCGTCGTCCTGCCGATATCGAGTCACGACCTCCTGCTTGCGTACACGGGGATGTACCTCGTCATCGGGATGGCGTTGTTCGTCCAGCGCCGCGAGGCGCTGAAACACCTGTTCGGGCTGGCCGGTGACGCCGTCCGGACCGCGATGGGCCGTGAACCGATCCACCCGGAGAACGCCGACTGATGCTCGGAATCGTTGTCTCACACGCTGACGCGGCGTCGACCCACATCGGCGAGCACCTGCGCTCCCTGCGGGACTGGGAAACGAGCGTCGACGAGACACGACCCGATGCCGAGGGCGGCGGAACGGTCTACCGGACTGACAGCGTGGAACTCCGCGAGTTCGAGGCGTTACATCTGGATATCGAAAACGTCCCGGCGGCGTTCGAGGACCCGGATCTGCTGGTGTTCGCCTCGAAACACGCCGGCGAGACCGACGAACTCCTGACGGCTCACCACACCGGGAACTTCGGCGTCGCGGAATTCGGCGGCGAGGACGGCCACTTCGCCCGCGCTTGTCCCGGCGCACACAAGGCCGTGGTCTCGGCGCTCCAGCGCCACGCCCCGCCGGAATACGAAGTCGGGATGGAGTGTACCCACCACGGCCCGACGGCTGTCGGCGTCCCGTCGATGTTCGTCGAGGTCGGCAGCGCGGAGCCACAGTGGGAGGACCCCGACGCCGCCGAAGCCGCCGCCAGGGCGATACTGGACCTCGCCGACGAGCCGGCCGACAAGCCGCGGGAAAACGGGACGCGCCGCCACCTCCTCGGCGTCGGCGGCGGCCACTACGCCCCGCGGTTCGAGCGGGTCGTCCGCGAGACGGACTGGGCGGTCGGCCACATCGCCGCCAACTGGTCCTTGGACGCGCTGGCAGAGTGGGCCGACAGCGACGCGGAGCGCGACGCCGTTCTCGAACGCGCTTTGGCGGCCAGTGCGGCCGACTACGCCCTCATGGAGGGTGACCGGCCGGACCTCCAGGCAGCGATCGAGTCGCTGGGCTACCGCGTCGTCAGCGAGACGTTCGTTCGGGAGACGACCGGTGTCGACCTAGGCTTCGTCGAGTCGCTGGAAGACGCCATCAGACCGGTCGACGATGGTCTCAGGTTCGGAGAGCTTGCGTCCGGGTACGACGGGGAATGGACCGTCATCGACCTCCCGAACGAACTCATTTCGGACGTGCGCGGCGTCGATAGCGAGGCGTTGCGTGAGACTATCGAACGCCAGTCCATCGCGTACGCGACCGAGCAAAACGGAACTGTCCTCACCGGACCGATTGTCTGTCCGGCAACGACAGGCTTAGAAGCGATCATCGACCCGCTCGTCGAAATTCTGGAACGGCGCTTCGACAGTGTCGAGCGAAACGCGGACGAACTGGTCGCCCGGGAGACGGCGTTCGACCCGGACCTCGCACGAACGGCCGGTATCCCCGAAGGGCCCAAGTTCGGGAAACTCGCCTCGGGCCAATCCGTCGAAATCGGCGGCGAAGAGATTGGCCCGGAGCGTTTCCAGCGCGAGCGTATACGTCGATATACGCTGTGAACACTGGCGCGTCAGCCGGTAAAACTAGGACTCAACACGTCAGACGTGCGTCAGACGTAGGGGGAAAACTAATAACTGTTCGTCTGCAAGGGGGTTTTAAATTATGGATTCGATAATTGACGACGCTATCGACGAGGCAGAACAAGACGGGGAGGACGCGGCTGGCGGAACTGTCGACGAAACGACATCGTCGCCAACACAGGACATGTCCACGTCGGGAACGATGTCCGACGAAGAACTGTCAAGCGTCGTCAAAGACCTCGAAACGAAAATCACGGTCGTCGGCTGTGGCGGTGCCGGCGGGAACACGGTCACCCGGATGATGGAGGAAGGCATCCACGGGGCCAAACTCGTTGCCGCAAACACCGACGCACAGCACCTCGCAGACGAGGTGGCTGCCGACACCAAGATCCTCATCGGCCGCAAGCGCACCGGCGGCCGCGGGGCCGGCTCGGTCCCGAAAATCGGCGAGGAGGCCGCCCAGGAAGACATCGAGGACATCCAGCAGTCCATCGACGGCTCGGACATGGTGT
Organism: Haloarcula sp. CGMCC 1.2071; assembly: GCF_037078445.1. Classification (NCBI taxonomy): domain Archaea; kingdom Methanobacteriati; phylum Methanobacteriota; class Halobacteria; order Halobacteriales; family Haloarculaceae; genus Haloarcula; species Haloarcula sp. CGMCC 1.2071. Next base: position 222,813 of record NZ_JAYMGY010000004.1, on the reverse strand, counting down.
TCGTCACCGCGGGTCTCGGTGGGGGGACCGGGACCGGCGCAGCCCCCGTGGTTGCACAGGCTGCACAGGAGGCCGGCGCACTCACAATTTCGATTGTAACGATTCCGTTCACCGCGGAGGGTGAGCGCCGCCGTGCAAACGCTGATGCCGGCCTGGAACGGCTTCGTTCGGTCTCCGATACGGTCATCGTCGTCCCGAACGACCGCCTGCTCGACTACGCGCCCTCGATGCCGCTGCAGGACGCGTTCAAGATCTGTGACCGCGTGCTGATGCGCTCGGTCAAAGGTATGACCGAACTGATTACCAAGCCCGGCCTGGTCAACGTGGACTTCGCCGACGTTCGCACCATCATGGAGAACGGCGGCGTCGCGATGATCGGACTCGGCGAATCCGACTCCGAGAACAAGGCCCAGGACTCCATCCGCTCGGCGCTACGCTCCCCGCTGCTTGACGTGGAGTTCGACGGTGCGAACTCCGCACTCGTTAACGTTGTCGGCGGCCCCGACATGAGCATCGAGGAAGCCGAGGGCGTCGTCGAGGAGATCTACGATCGTATCGACCCCGATGCCCGCATCATCTGGGGTGCGTCGGTCAACAACGAGTTCGAGGGCAAGATGGAGACGATGATCGTCGTCACCGGCGTCGAGAGCCCGCAGATCTACGGTCAGAACGAGGCCGAACAGGAGAAGGCCGCTCAGCAACTCGGCGAAGATATCGACTACGTCGACTAAACTGCCTCGTCCTCCCGGTTTTCAGCCTCTCTCTACCGACTACTACTGAACTTATATCCACACGTTTACTATCATAAATGATACTTTCGCCGAAAAGCATTTATCCGTAATTTCTAATTCTCTTCGCATGTACTCAGATTCGAGGCGTAATGTTCTCAAAAAATGTATCGCCGTTGGGAGCTTGGGCCTCTCGTCTGGCTGTCTTGGATCTCTGAGCGGGAGCGGTGACGCTGTTCAGTTCGGTGCGCTGCTCCCACTCAGTGGTGCGCTCGCTCCACTCGGCCAACACGGCAAGCGCATGGTCGAGCAGGCAGCAAGCGACGTCAACGCGGCCGGTGGTATCGGCGGTAATGACGTCGAAGTGACCATCCTTGACACCGAAGCGAACGCCGAAACCGCTGTCGAGCAGTACCGGTCGCTCGTCGACCGTGGTGTCATCGGTTTCGTCGGCGGCCTCGTCAGTGACGCGTCGCTCGCTCTCGCGCCGGAGGCGGCCAGCGACGAAATCATGGAGGTCAGCCCCGCCAGTACTGCCCCACAGCTATCGACTGCCGGCCGAGCCGACGGGCGGAAATACTTCGGCCGAACGGTGCCGAGCGACGGGACGCAAGCAGTGGTGATGGCGAAGGCCGTCGACGACCCGCTGTACATCGACGCGGACTCCGTCGCGTTACTGAGCATCGACAACTCGTTCGGTGCCGGACTGTCGGCAGCACAGCGTGAGGCACTGGACGCCGAGGTTGTCGCCGATGTTCGGTATGACCCGGCGTCGGAATCGTTCGACGATACGCTCGCAGACGTGTTCCAGAACGACCCTGATGCCGTCAGCTTCACCAGCGTCTCCGGTCAGGAGCGCGGTGTCCTTGATGCGTACAGCCAGTCGGAGTACGACGTTCCATGGGTGTTGTCTGCGGGGATGTTCGGTGGCGACCTCCCGTCGTACTACGAAGGGTTCTACAGCGCGTCGCTGTCATCTGCGCGGACACAAGCGTACTTCGAACTCGTCCGCCGACTCCCGGACATCGAGGAGCCCAGAGCGTACTCGGTCAACGCGTACGACGCGCTGTTTTTGATGGCGTGTGCCGCCGAACAGGCCGGAGAGAGCAGCGGTCCGGCAATCGCTGAGACCATTCAGTCAGTCTCTGGCGGGTCTGGACACACTGTCTCAGTCGGTGATTTCGGTCGCGTTCAGTCACTCACTGAAGCAGGCCGGGCAGTGAATTACCAGGGCGCATCCGGAAGCGTCGACCTGACGGCTGACCTCGAACCGCTGAGTTCGTACCTGATCGAACGGGTCACTAACGGGGCGGTCGAGTCGCTGGAGCTATTGCAACCGCAGTTCTTCAAATCGGGAGGGAACCGATGAGTTCGCTCCCGAGCCGGCTGGTTCAGGCGACGGAGCGTGCGCTCCCTGACGTCATTCGGCGTCGGTACGCGGCGAAGTTCGGCGTCCTGTTGCTCGGCGTGGTCGTCTTACTTGCACTCGGTGGGGCAGCCATCAACCTCGAAACGGGGGCGCTGGTCGAGTCACAGACAGAGGATCAAATCCGCGGTGTCGCGGAGTCCCAATCGAGTTCCGTCTCAACTTGGGTCTCGAACAAGCAGTCGACAGCGTCGTTCCTCGCGGCGTCTATCGGTGACCGGTCCGAGTCCACCTCGGACAGAGAACACCAGCGGTGGCTCGAACAGAAGCTCATTGGGTTACCGGGAGACGTCCGGGCGCTTCATTACGTCGACGCCGCTGACGGCACAGTCACCGCCAGCACCGACGACGAACTGAACGGCGTCGCACTGAGCGACGTCGACGATCCGTGGACCGACGCGAGTGGCGCAGTCGTCTCGTCGGGACCGACGGGCACGTCCGAAGCGTACAAGAGCAGTAACGAATCGGTTATCGCGTTCGTCCAACCACTGGCCGGGAGCGACGAATACGTCGTGCTGACGGCGTCGCTCGAGGCGCGCTCTCACGAGTTCACGTCACCGTTTGCGACCGGCGACGTGAAGGTCGTCGGGTCGAACGGACAGATCATTCTCGACAACCGGAAGAGCTCTATTCTCGAAGAGTACGCAGCGACCGGGGACGCGACCGACACGAGTGTCGAAGCAGCACTGAACGGCGAGACCGGCTACAAGTCCGTCTCCGCCAGAACGGGCATGGAAGACGGCCAGTACGTGATGGCGTACACGCCGGTCACCGGCACTGAGTGGGCGTTGCTGTATCACGTCCCGCAGGACCGCGCGTTCGCCCTGCAGTCGGCTGTCTCCGAGAACATCGCGCTCCTCCTGGCGCTTGCCGTGGGGGCACTGTTCGTCGTCGGCGTGACAATCGGGCGTGGAACCGCGAACGCGCTCTCCCGCGTGGCCGAAAGCGCCGAGGACATCGCCGCCGGTGAGATCAACAGCACCCTCCCCGAGACCACGCGCGTCGACGAGATGGGGCAACTGTACGACTCATTCGCGTCGATGCAGGCGTACCTGACAACCGCCGCGAATCAGGCCGACGCGCTCGCTGACAAGCGGTTCGACGACCCGGCGCTCGACGAGAGCATCCCCGGTGAGTTCGGTGCGGCGCTGGAGGAGATGGGCGAGGACATCCAGACGTTGATTACCGACGTCGAAGCCGCCAGAGACGAGGCGGAGGCGGCGAAAGAAGACGCCGAGGCGATGGCGTCCGCCCTCGAAGCGAAGGCGGCCGAGTTCAGCGACGTGATGGACAAGTCGGCGGCCGGAGACCTCACCCAGCGGATGGCCACCGACAGCGACTACGACGCGATGGTCGACATCGCGGAGAGCTTCAACGAGATGATCACGGAGCTCGAACGGACGGTCAACCGCATCGAAGGGTTCGCCGGAACCGTCGACAGTTCGACGGAGACGATCTCCGCGAGCGCACAGGAAGTGCGGTCGGCCAGCGAGTCGGTGAGCGAGTCGGTGCAACAGATCGCCGAAGGCGCTGACGAGCAAAACCGGAACATCCAGCAGGTGAGCGACGAGATGACCGACCTCTCGGCGACCGTCGAGGAAATCACCTCGTCCACCGACGAAGTCGCGTCGAAGTCACAACAGGCCGTCAACGACGGCGAGTCCGGCCGCGAATACGCTGAGCAAGCCGCCGCCGAAATCGAAGCGCTCGAACGGAAGTCCACCGAGGCTATCGAACAGGTGGAGTCCCTCGCTGAGGAGATGGAGCGCATCGGCGAAGTCACGACGCTCATCGACGAAATCGCGGAGCAGACGAACATGCTCGCGCTCAACGCGAACATCGAAGCCGCTCGGGCCGGTGAGGCGGGCGAAGGGTTCGCCGTCGTGGCCCGCGAGATCAAGACGCTCGCCGAGGAGACGCAGGAAGCAACGACCGATATCGAGTCGATGATCGACGACATTCGGTCCCGGACCGACACCACTGTCGAGGACATGCAGGAGATGGGTGAGAGCGTCGACACTGGGAAGAAAACGGTCGAAAACGCGACGGACTCGCTGACCAGTATCGTCCAGCAGGTCAACGAGGCAAACGACGGCGTCCAGGCTATCAGCGACGCGACCGACGAGCAGGCGGCTTCGATGGAAGAGGTCGTCTCGATGGCCGAGGAAGTCGGCTCGATCAGCGAGGAGACGTCCGCCGAGGCCGAGAACGTCGCCGCGTCCGCCGAGGAACAGACGGCGTCGATCACGGAGGTCACCGAGAAGATACAGTCGCTCTCCAGTCAGGCGACAGACCTCAAGGAGCTCATCGACCAGTTCGAAACCGGCGATGCCGGTGACGGCAGTGAACTGGGAGCACACGGATCGGACGGGACTGCGTTGACCGACGACTAACCGACGAGTTCGGAACGCCCGTTTCGGCCATCGCTTCGCTCTGTCGACTACTTTTTTCGACGGTGTACCCAAAGCGCTCTGTGAGAGGTGCGGACTCGTCGCCGCGCACCACAATATAGAAAAGCCACCAGTGGGTACGACCCGCTATGGACGTTCCATACGATCTCACCTCCTACATCCGCGTACTCAAACTGGCGAGTACGCCGTCGTGGGAGGAGTTCTCCCAGATCGCGAAAATCGCCGGCGCGGGCATCGCGCTGGTCGGACTGCTCGGGTTCATCATCTTCGCCGTGATGACCTTCATCCCTGGCAGCAAGCCGGTGTAAACCGATGGGCATCTACGCAGTCAAAACCACGGCCAGCCAGGAACGCACCGTCGCGGACATGATCATCTCCCGCGAGGAAGACGAGATCCACGCCGCGCTCGCACCGGATTCACTCACCAGCTACGTGATGGTGGAGTCTGACGACGCCGCGGTGTTCGACCGTATCCTCGACGAGATCCCCCACGCCAACGGCGTCGTGCAGGGCGAGTCCTCGATGGCGGAAGTCGAGCACTTCCTCTCGCCGAAACCGGACGTGGAAGGCATCGCAGAGGGCGACATCGTCGAACTCATCGCCGGCCCGTTCAAGGGCGAGAAGGCACAGGTCCAGCGCATCGACGAGGGCAAGGATCAGGTCACGGTCGAGCTGTACGAGGCGACGGTCCCGATTCCGGTTACTGTGCGTGGTGACCAGATTCGAGTTCTCGATTCGGAAGAGCGTTAGGTGTATATCCATCGGCGAGGCCGGTGGTTCACGGGCCCGAACGACGTGAGGGCCCGCTTTTTCGCCCCCGTTTTTCAAGGAGTGGTGCGTGAACACAGTGAGCGCACCCGACGCAGAAAAAGGTGGAGCAGTAGGAGGTGACGGTCCCGATTCCGGTTACCGTGCGTGGTGACCAGATTCGGGTGTTGGAGAGCGAGGAACGGTAGTTCCTCGTTGCACTCGAACGGGGAGCGAAGCGACCCGTGAGAGAGCGCGGTAGAGAATCCAGCGGTGTAGCAGTTGACACCCCAACTACTCCTGAAAAAACATAGCTGCAGCCCTACGCTTCGCCGCCTTCCAGCCGGTCGATGACCTCGCTCATGTTGGCGGCGGCCTCGACGGACTCCTTGATCTGTTCGCGGCGGCGGACCTCGGCGGCAGAGGCGTCGTAGGCGCGGACGTACTCCGCGCGGGAGTGTTCGTCGAAGGCGTGCTTGATAGCGAAGTAGCCGTCGGGGACGACGGCACCGCAGACCTTGCACTCGATGCGGTCGTGTTCGACCGACTGGTGGATGATAAGCTCCTCGACGCGGTCGAACTGTCTGTCGTCCCCTTCGATGTCGCACTCCCAGCGTGGCATTTGCTCAGTGGCATGCGACGCGGGGTTAAAAACGTTGGCTGCCACCTGTCATCGGTCTGTCCCGAAGGCTGCCGAAACGGAAACCCCTAATGGCAGTACGGAGTTAGCGTTCACCGTGCAACCCGAGGGGTACGCCGTTGATCTCCACGTGAAAGTGCTCGACGACGGGGTCGTCGAGCGCGCGAAGGCACGTGGCCTCGACGCGCTGGTGTACGCGCCGCATTTCACGCGGCTACCGGAGATACGGCGGCAAGCAGAGGCGTTTTCCGACGAAGAGCTGACTGTGTTTCCAGCCAGAGAGATATTTACTGGCACCTGGCAACAGCGCAGGCATGTGCTGGCGATTGGCCTCGAAGAGCCGATCCCGGATTTCATCACCTTCGACGGCGCGATGCGAGAGTTGGACCGTCAGGGCGCAGCCGTGCTCGTCCCCCACCCCGGGTTTCTCAACGTGAGCCTCGGACTGGACGACATCGAAGCGTACGACGACGTTATCGACGCGCTGGAAGTGTACAACCCCAAGCAACTGTCCCACCACCGAGACCGCGCGCAGTCGTTCACGTCGGAGACCGGCCACGAGCCGTTCGTCTCGTCGTATGCCCACGTTCGTGGTACCGTCGGCGAGGCCTACGTGAACTTCGCCGAGGCGTTCGACGACGTGGCGGCGCTCAGTGCAGCGCTGAAAGACGACGTGGAGCGGTCGCTGTTCCATCGTGACGGCCTCTCACACGACATCCGCCGGGCAGTCGAGTGGGCGCACCTGGGGCTGGAAAACACCTGGGGCAAGTTCGACCGGCTGATGCTACAGGGCACCGAGCCAACTCATCCGGACCACGTCGCGTACAGCGGTCGGTTCGACGATGTGAAAGTGTACTAAACCAGAAACGCGCTGTTCTCGACGACGAAGGTACGGACCGACGGCGGCAGGTACTGTGGGAGCACATGTATCAACAGCCCGACCGCGGCCAGTTCGAAGATGGTAATCGCGACGGTGACAACCTCCGCATACTCACTGGAAGTCGTCACACCCGTCGGTGACCCGTACTCTTTGTCCGAGATGGGGTAAAACAGCGCGATGCCCCGGCGGGAACCGAAGTAGTCCAGCACGTAGTGGGTGAGGACGCCGAGCCACACCCATTGGAGATTGCCGCCGTGATACAGCGGATGGGCCAGGAAGATCACGAGGACAGGGATGTTGTGCAGCGTCTTGCGGTGCTTGCCGAAGGCGGTGTCGACGTCGGGGAACAGTGCGCCCAGAACGACGGGAAGGAACACCTCTGTGATTGTCGCGAATGTCGTCACGTCGCCCGAGGGGTCAAGGACGTATCCCAGTCCGATGCTCAGGAGGACGGCGTTCAGGACGTGCCCACGTTTGTTCATCTACCGGACCGTCTGTGTCCCGACTGAAAGAGCTTACTACTCCTGTAAGGCGGTTTCCAGGTCTCGGAGCGCCTGTGTCGCGATGCTCGCTTTGATTTCTCGACGGGTGCCGTCGAACTCGTAGCGGGACACAGTCACGCCCGACTCGTTGGTCCCCCACGGGGCGGCCTCTGCCACGGCGATGTAGACCGTTCCGACGGGCGTCTCCGACGAGCCGCCGCTCGGCCCGGCGACGCCAGTCGTGGCGACGCCCCAGTCGGTCCGGGCGGTATCGCGTGCGCCCTGGGCCATTTCGACAGCTACCGACTCAGAGACCGCGCCGTGGGCGTCCAGCGATTCCCGCGAGACGGCCAGCAGTTCCCGCTTGGCCTCGTAGGAGTAGGTGACCAGCGAGCGGTCGAAGTAGTCGCTGGAGCCGGGTATGTCCGTTATCTTCGACCCGACAAGGCCGCCGGTACAGGACTCCGCGGTAGCGACCGTGGCATCGGCTTCTCGGAGCCGCTTGCCGACGCGTTTCTCGACTGGGTCCGCTGTATCGTCTGTCATTACCGGTCGTTGTCGTGACAGGCGAATAAGCGTTCAGGACGGGCCGGGATACTTTCAGTTCAGAGACACAACTACGTGTATGAGCTATCAGACGACGCTTGGCTGGTCACTCGTTACGTCGGGTCTCGTGACGCTATTCCTCTGGGTCTTGCCGGGGTCGGACCTTCTGTGGGGGATGCTGTTGCTGGTCCTCGGCGGACTGACGCTGTACATCCGCCAGTAGACAGAAAAGCAGACGGGGCCGGCAGCCGGAGGGCCCGTATGGACTACACGGAACCCCAGTTCTTCCGGGTCATGCAGTACGCGGCCCGGGCCGACCGGGACGTGGTGGACATGGTGTCGGGCAACCCCGACTGGGACCCGCCCGAGGGGCTTCGGGACGGGCTCAGAGACTACGCCGAGGCTCCGGCCGACGACTACCAGTACCCGCCCAGCGTCGGGCTGACGCCCCTCCGCGATGAAATCGCCGCTCGGCGTGGGGTGGACCGGAACCGAGTCCTCATCACGAACGGCGCGGGTGAGGCAAACCACCTCGCGATGACCGGCGGACTCCACCACTTCGACGGCAACGAGATTCTCCTGACGGACCCGGTCTACCCCTACTACGCCGGCCGGGCGAACTTCGTCGGCGCGGACATCTCTTTCGTCCCGGTCGACGAGCGCAACCGATTGAGACCAGCGGACGTTCGGGCGGCCGCGAGCGAGGAGACGGCCGTCATCGTCGTCAATTCGCCGAACAACCCCACTGGCGCGGTGTACGACGCCGACGCGATGGCGGCGTTCGCAGCCATCGCCGAGGAGTACGACGCGCTGCTGCTCAGCGACGAGGTGTACGACCACTTCGACTACGCGGGTCGGTTCAGTTCGGCGCTGCACGCCGACTCCGACCACGTCGTCGCCACCAACTCCTTCTCAAAGACGATGGCGATCACCGGCTTGCGGGTCGGCTATGCAATCTTCCCACCGGAGGACGGCCCGACCGGCGAACTCCTTGAACGTGCTCGCACCCAGCACATGCTCACGAACGTCACCGGGAGCCGGCCGGCGCAGTACGCCGTCCTGCGGGCGCTGAAGACGACGAGTCCGGACTACTACGCCGACTGCCGACGGCGACTGGAAGAACGCGTCGACGACTTCTGCGCCGCGCTGGCCGAGGCTGGTGCCGAGTACAACCGCCCCGACGGTGGCTTCTACGTGATGGCCCGATTCCCCGACTTCCCCGGGTCCTTCGAGAACGTGTACGAACTCGTCGACGAGGCCGGCGTCGCCGGGATGCCCGGCGAGGCGTTCGGCGAATCCCGGCGCGACTGGCTCCGGTTCGCGCTCGTGACGCCACGGGTCGACGAGGCGGCCGAACGGCTGGCGAACTACTTCGAATAAAAAGCGACTGCCGGCTTAGCCGAAGATCAGTTCGACATCTCGTGCCCGCGCCAGCAAGTCGTCGTCGTAGTACTCCTCGGTCTGGGCAGGGTGGGTCTCGTCGATAGCTCGGACGGTTTTGACCGTGTTCGCGAAGTTCTTGTAGGTCGCCTCGTCGACCATCTGGCCGTCGACGACGACTGCGCCGGTCCCCTCGCGCTTGGCCTCGTTGAACGACTCGATCTTGTGGAGGTCACGTTCCATTTCCTCCACTGTCGGCATGTGGATGCGGTTGGCCTGCGTGGTCTGCTTGGGGTGCAGCGACCACGAGCCGTCGATGCCGATGGTCGCCTCGTGTTCCACCTGGTCGGCGTACCCCTCGGCGTTGTAGTAGGTGACGCCGGCGCGCTCGTGGAACAGTTGGTCGAAGGGGCCGCCGATGGCGACGATGTCCGCCGCGCTCGTCTCATTCGAGAGCGCTTCGAGCAGGCCGTCCCAGCGGGGCCGCTCCCCGTCGAGCGCGCGCCCGCCGAGTTCCGCGGTGTAGTCCACCGGCCCGAACACGAGCGCGGAGAGCCGCGAGTCAGCCGCGTACTGGCAGATTTCTCGGAGGTCCGAGCGACCGGGAGCCGTCTCCAGAATGATCGCCATCTCCAGCGTCCCCTCGGCAAGCCCGGCGTCGCGCTCCGCGTCGGCGATGACGCCTGCCGCGTCACGTACGTCGTCGAGGCGGCCGACCTTCGGGAAGACGAAGCCGTCCAGTTCCTCGCCGACCTCAGCCGCGAGGCGGGTTACCTGCTCGATGCCGCGCTCGCGGGCGTCGGCGTCGTCGTAGGCCCATTCGACCCGTGGGAGGATGTCCCCCGCGAACTCGTCGGCGTGGTCGGGGATGTGCTCGACGATGTTGTCGACGGCCTCGTCTTTCATCGACGGCGCGGTGCCGTCCTCGATGTCGGGGACGAGCCAGTCCGGGGTCTGGAACCCCTCGCTGGTGAGTCCCGAGACGAGGAACTTCGCGCTGTTGTCGTTCGGTATCGCGGCCGGTGCGGTCTGGAATGTGCGACAGAGTCGTGTCATTGATTTCGCTGAATGAGTGCGGTTCGCCGGCCAGAGTAGACCGGGGTCTGCTCCTGGTTGAACGCGACGTGCTCGAACGTGACCGCGCCGGCCCCTTCCGGCCCGGCGTCGGGGTCGCAGTCGAGGACGCGGGTGAAGCCGTAGACGGTGTCGCCCAGCGTGACGAAGTCGTGGAACCGCTCGTCGGCGAACCGCTGCTCGCGGTAGGTCGCTTCGTCGGAGCGGGCGTGGGCCAGCGCAATCGAGCGGGTCACGTCGCCGTACGCGACGATGTCGCCCGACGGCGAGTCGGCCATCTCGTCGCGGTTGTGGTGCTGGCGAGCGGTGTTGAGCGTCGAAAGCGGCAGCCCGGCGACGAGTTGGTCGTCCATCGTCCGCCCGCGTTCGTGGCGGTAGGCGACGGCAGCGTTCTCCTCGCGGGCGGTGTCGAGTGCCGCTTGGAAATCCCCGAAACGTTCGCCGTCTGGAGAGACGAGGGTGTCGGGCAGCGTCGTCCCCCCATCGTCCTGTTCCCCGACAGCGCCGCCGTCGGTGGCCGCCGGCTCGCGTCGCGGAATCATGTTCGTCCGCCGGTAGGACACCAGCGTCTCGCCGGTCTCGCGGTCCCGGCCTTCCGTCTCCCAGGTGACGATGCCGTACTTCGGCCGGGAGGAGGAGGTTCGGGTGTCGACGACGGTCGAAGTCACCGACAGCGGCGTCCCCGCTGTCGCCGGCTGGTGGAACTCCACGTCATCGCGGCCGAGGAAGTAACCGCCCTTCTCCGAGAGGTCCTCGACGGTGATGCCCATCACGCACGCGAGCAGGTAGTCCGGGTGAACCGGGCGCTCCTCGAAGCCGCGCTCGCGGGCGGTGTCTGCCCGCCAGTACGCCGGGTCGTGGTTGAGCGTCTGGCCCATCCACTGCTCGCTCCCGTGGTGGGAGAGTCGGAGGCCGGGGTCGTGAGCGAGTTCGTCGCCCTCAGCGAAGAACTCGAAGAAGTGGCCCTTCTCACGGGTGTCGGCCCGGTCCAGCAGCGCGTCGAACGTCTCGCCGTCCGAGAGGTCCATGGCGTCGGGGTCAGTCCAGTCAGTCATCGGCCGGAACCTCCCGTGTGGCCTCGCGGCGTGCAAGCGCCCGCCGCATCTCGTTCGTGACGACCATGAACCCCTCGTCGAAGCCCATCCCGGGCTTTGCCAGCACCTGCGCGGCGTCGGTCGCCAGCGCGACGTGGGCACAGGCCCGCGCCGAGGTCACGGTCTCGTTGCAGGTCCCGCCGACGTAGGCGCGGGTATCCGTGCCCTCGCAGTACAGCACCGCTTCGGCCGAGCGCTGGATCCCACCGAGGTCCGGCGTCTTTATCTGGACTAGGTCGGCGGCTTCCGCGTCGACGAACGCCTGCACGTCCTCGAAGGTGTTGCACCACTCGTCGGCGACGATGTCCACGTTGACGCCGGCGTCCGCGAGGCCGTCGCGGAGTTCGGCCATCCGGGATATCTGCTCCGCGCGGCCGCCGGCGTCCATCGGGCCCTCGACCTGGAGGGGGTACGGGGCGGCGGCCTCGCGCAGGGTTTCGAAGTAGTCGGTCACCTCGGTCCGGTCGTACGGCGGGCCGAACACCTTCCCGAGGATGCCGTACACGTCGACGTGGAAGCGCGGCGAGTACGGCTCCGGCCCGAGGGCCGTCGCCCGGTCCGAGAGCCACGCGAGGTAGTCACGCAGCCCCTCGCCGTTCTCGCCGACCTTCTCGACGCTGTTGAACAGGCCGTGGGGCAACACCGGGACGCCCTTGATGAGCATCTTTTCGGCGTTGATGCGGCGCTCGTCACCCGACTGGCCGAACACCGGAATCGGTGACGTGGCCGGTTCGGTGTCGTAGGTGTCGGCGAGCACGTCCGTCGGCGTCACCCCGCGTGCTTGTGCGGCGGCGTTCAGCAGCGCCTGTGAGACGCCGTAGCGGACCGCGGTGTGGAGCTGGTCACCGCCCGAACGCTGTGCGTTCATCTCCTCCAGCATCGTCGCGTTGGCACCGAACTGTGTCGCATCTTGGCCCCGGAGCGCATCGGCAACGGGACCCTCGACGACGGGACGGTAGTTCTCGGCCCGGAACAGCGGGTCACGGCCGCCGGCCCCCGAGTACTGGACCGCAGCACAGTCGCCCGTCGCGATGGAGCCGTCGGCGAGTTCGATTTCCACGATGAGGGCCTCGCCGGCCTCGCGGATGCGGTCGAACCCCTCCGTGACCGGCTGGCCGTCGTAGGCGAACCCGCTCTGGGTCGCCCCGTCCTTGATTGCCTGCTGGTCGTCGAAGAAGAACCCCGACAAGCCGGGAACCGTCCGAACGTCCTCAATCCGCATCGCTCGCACCTCCCGCGGGGCTGTTGTCACCGGTCGGCCGCCCGATGAGCTTCCCGTCGCTGATGGCGTCCACGTCGTCGGCGACCATCCGGAAGGACTGGTCGCGCCCCTCGGTCTCGGCCCGTTCGCCCAACCGCGCGGCGTGGATCTCCTTGATGTCGTCCGGGAGCGCGAGGTCCGCGAACTCGAAGATGCGGACCCGGCCGTCGTCGTCTCTGGCCGGTAGCACCGCGCCCTCAGCGGCGTCGCTCGGCGCGAACGGCACGTCCAGCGCGCCGCTGTCGAAGGCGTTGATGACCCCCCGTGCCACGTCGCCGTCGCCGGCGTCGTAGATCGCGTCCATCAGCGCCCGTGTCTCCCGCTCGATGAGCGCCTGTTCCTCTTCGATACCCCCGAGGTCGATATCCTGTTCGATCATCATATCGATAAGCTGTCTCGTCGTTCGCAGTCCGGCCGCGTTGGCCTCCTTCGTCGGCACGCCCTGGAACTCCTGAGCGGACTTCGTGATGACTTTGTCCGGCTGGGCGACGGCCGCCGTCGCGCCGCCGAGGCTGATGACGCCGTTGGCCCGCGCCTCGTCGGGCGGGAAGCCGCCCATCCACTCGTGGAAGACGGTCGTGACGGTCACCTCGTCGCGGAGGTACTCGTTGCCGAGCTTCCGAAGCGCGCGAAGCGCCGCCACGTCCTGCACGAGGTTCCCGACCTGGCCGTAGCCCAGCGTGAGCGACCGGACGCCCTGTGTCGCGGCCAGCTCGCCCTCGACGAGCATCACTGCGATGGCGATGCTCGGCGGGACGAGGGTGCCGGTCAGCGGGCCGAACGGCTCGCGGTTGATGGTGACGCCGCGCTCGGTGTAGGCCCCGCAGAGCCGGTCGACGAACTGCCAGTGTTCGATGGTCGTCGCGAGGTCGTGCCGTTTCGTGTACGGGATGTTGTAGGAGATCGGCCCGCCCTCGAAGCTCTGGAAGCCGCCGGCGAGGGTAACCATCGCCAGCAGTCGAGCGTCCGGCGTGCCGTGCCGGACCTCGACCGGCGCGTCCAGCGCCCGGATGAGCCGTCGGCAGTCCTCGACACCGTGGTTGACCGCCGGGAAGCCGTTCAGCTCGTTCTCGTCGCTGCCGCGGGAGGCGGCCAGTCCCTCCTCGGCCTTCTCGTATTCGTTGTCGCGCGTGTACGAGTCGATGGTCGTCGGCAGGAGGTCCGCGCCGCCCTCGTCCTGGAGATACCGCAGCAGGTCGATCTGCTCTTCGAGGCAGGGCACGCCCGCCCGCGGCTGGAGGAGCGGCTGGTCGGCCGACTCCAGCACCGTGGCGAACTGTTTGGAGGCCGGCAGCGACTCGTGGAAGGCGATGGCCTCCTCGAAGTCGACTTCCCGGCCCGTGTGCCAGTTGTCCCTGAGTTCGTTTGCGATGCGCTGTAGCTGGTCGTCGCTGAGTCGCTCGTCAGTTGGCATAGTCACCCGTCAACCCTGATCTGCTCCGCCTCTGTTGTCGTCAGTTGCAGGTCTTCGCGGAGCATCTCGATGGCCTCTTCCGGGTCGGTCTCCGCGTCGAAGACTCGGTCGAAGCCCATCTGCCGGAAGGTCGCCTGCGTCTCCTCAAAGTCGGACTGGCCGACGGCGAGGTTCCCGCCGACGTAGGTGAGCACGTCGAGCCCGGCGTCGTCGAGCTCGTCGTGAAGCCCCTCACAGTCCTGACGGGCGTGCCCGTACAGGGAGGATACCAGTACTGCCTCGGCGTCGTGCGATTTCGCGGCGGAGACGAACTCGTCCTGTGAAGTCTGGACACCGAGGTTGATGACCTCGAAGCCAGCGGCCGAGAGCGCCTGCTCTAGAATCGTGATGCCGACGACGTGCGCGTCGGAGCCAATCACGCCGAGGATAACGGTCCGGGGCATGTACTACCCCGTCATCGGCGGGTAGTGATAAACCTAATGGTCTTTCATGATAATATGGCCTTAAGGAATTTATAACGGACATTCAAGAAGGTTTATGCGGCCGCCCCGTCGTGATTTTCCCATGGGTGCGCTTGACGACTTGCGTGTGCTCGACCTGACACAGGTCCTCGCCGGACCGTACTGTACGATGTTGCTCGCGGACATGGGCGCGGACGTGGTAAAGGTCGAACGCCCCGGCGGCGACCTCATCCGGTCGAACCCGCCGTTCGTGTCCGACGGCGACGAGGAGGCCTACGGCGGCTACTTCCAGAGCGTCAACCGCGGGAAACGCTCGCTCGAACTCGATCTGGGGGCCGACGAAGACCGCGAGGCGTTCCTCTCGCTCGTCGAGCGCGCAGACGTGGTGGTCGAGAACTTCAAGGCCGGCACGATGGAGAAGTTCGACTGCGGCTACGAGACGCTGCGGGAGCACAACCCGGACCTCATCTACTCCTCCATCCGGGGCTTTGGCGACCCGCGGACGGGCGAAACCCACCGGCAGGGCCAGCCCTCGTTCGACCTCATCGCGCAGGCGCTGGGCGGCGTCATGGAAATCACGGGGCAGTCGGACGGGCCGCCGACGAAGGTCGGCCCTGGCGTCGGCGACCTCTTCACTGCCGTGCTGAACGCCGTCGGAATCCTCGCGGCCGTCCATCACCGCGAGCGCACTGGCGAGGGGCAGTACGTCGATACGGCGATGTACGACTCGATGGTGTCGCTGTGTGAGCGAACGGTGTACCAGTACTCCTGTGACGGCCAGTCGCCGACCCGGCAGGGGAACTCTCACCCGACGCTGTTCCCGTACGACTCCTTCGAGGCCGCCGACGGCCACGTCGTCATCGCGGCGTTCTCCGACGGCCACTGGGAGACGCTGTGCGAGGCGATGGAGCGCCCGGACCTCGCCGCGGATTACCCCGACGCCGGCAGTCGGATCGCGAACCGCGAGTCCCTGCGCCGCGAAATCGCCGACTGGACAGCCACCATCGACTCGGAGACGCTCCTCGACCTGCTCGAAGGGCGCGTGCCGGCCGCGCCGGTCCAGAACACCGCCGACATCTTCGACGACCCCCACATCCACGACCGGGAGATGCTCACCGATGTCGACCAGCCCGGCGCCGACGAACAGATAACCATCGCCGGCAGTCCGATAAAGATGACCGAAACCATGCCCTCGCCCGGTGGTCGCGCGCCGCTGCTAGACGAGCACAGGGCGGAACTGCTCGACGAGGCCGGGGTCGGTACGGGCACCAATCGCGTCGAAAGCGACGACTAATCGGCAACTGCCGGCAATTTTCACCACATCAGGGCAGGACCATTATCTATCATGAGCCGTAGAATAGGCTATGGTCGAAGTTCCAGATGCACTCAGTACATTGTTCAGTGCGCGAGTAGAGACTGACGGGGACCGATATATTGTCGAGATTCCGAAAAGCGAAGTGTCCCACGGCGCGATTTCGCCGGGCGAGACTTACCGCGTCGGTCTGCTCTCACAGGTCGATGCCGGCTCGTCGACGACGGCCCAGCCACAGACGCCCACACAGGATACCGACCCGGAGCGAGCCGACACCGGCGTCCCGCAACCGCCGGTCGACGAGGGCGAGATCAGAAACGTCACAATCGAATCGCTGGGCGACCAGGGCGACGGCATCGCCAAGGTCGAGCGGGGCTACGTCGTCATTGTCCCCGACGGCGAACCGGGCGACTCGCCGACCGTCGAAATCGAAACCGTGCAGGAGAACGTCGCGTTTGCGAGCGTCGTCGACAACGACGGCCGGACCGTATAGCGGGACTGCTGGCTCTTTTCGGCTCGTTCTACCGCCGGAGTGGCAGCCTCGCAGGACCGGACCGAACGGGCACAGCGGGCCGCTCGGCGGACGTACCCCCACTTGAATGGAATCTGTCGGACGTGGTAGAGGTCGAAGAACGACTAGTAATCACAGCATCACAAACGTTTATATGATTTAAATCCGGTATTTAAAACACTATATGGTCGACCCAAAAGAGAGCATTGACATCGAAAATGTCGTTGCTTCGACCGGTATCGGACAAGAACTCGACCTTGAGAGCGTCGCGATGGACCTGGAGGGGGCCGACTACGACCCCGAACAGTTCCCGGGCCTCGTCTATCGGACACAGGACCCCAAATCCGCCGCGCTCATCTTCCGGTCGGGCAAGATCGTCTGCACGGGTGCGAAATCCACGGACGACGTCCACCAGAGCCTGCGTATCGTCTTCGACAAACTCCGCGACCTGAACATCCAGGTCGACGACGATCCCGAAATCGTCGTCCAGAACATCGTCAGTTCCGCGGACCTCGGGAGTTCGCTCAACCTCAACGCCATCGCAATCGGCCTCGGCCTCGAGAACATCGAGTACGAGCCGGAGCAGTTCCCGGGCCTCGTCTACCGACTGGACGAGCCCGACGTGGTCGCGCTGCTGTTCGGTTCGGGGAAGCTCGTCGTCACCGGCGGGAAGCGAAAGGAGGACGCGGAGGAAGCCGTCGACACTATCGTCGAGCGGCTCAGCGACCTCGGCCTGCTGGACTAACGGCTCGGTGCTATAGTAACAATTGAAACGATGTACACACTGATCGCACTGCCGTCGTGCGATCAGGTGTGCATTGATTTTCAATGGCTACTATAGTGACTGGGCGGCGGTCAGTCACTGCCCGTTTTTCCGTTCACAGGTGTCCCGACGTTGTTCATAGGGAGCGACGGCGATGGACTCGAACCCCGCGGTTCAAATACCGGGACGACTAACCCCGGCCCAATGGCAGACCCCGCCTCGACGGGCACGGAGTCCTGGCGCACGTATTTCGGCTTCGACGAGCCATACGAGAATCAGGCCGACGCCGTCGAACGAGCCATCGAGGCGGGCAAGGCGCGCGGCTTTCTCGCGATGGAGGGTCCCTGCGGGACGGGCAAGACGATGGCCGCGCTCACCGCCGGCGCGACGCTGGTCCGCGATACGAATCTGTACGAGCGAATGGTCGTCGTTACCCCGGTCAAACAACAGCTCCAGCAGTTCGTCGACGACCTTCGAGCGCTCAACGCTGGAATAGAGGAGCCCTTCGACGGCATCTCGCTGGTCGGCAAGCGCGACCTCTGCCCGTACGGTCGCGAGGGGCAGTTCCCCGACGACGTGGGCACGCACGACCGCTGTGAGGACCTCAGGGAGGCGACGGCGCGGTTAGTCGAGGACGACGGGCGCTCGGACGGCGCAGCCGTCGCGGACGCCACAATCGCCGGTGAGACCGACGACGACCAGTGGTGGGACCCGCGGAAGGGTCAGGACCTCGCCGCTGCCGCGCGCCCCGACGCAGTCGAGCAGTCGACTCTTGGCGACGACACACTCCAGACCGCTGGCGCGACCTCCCCATACCGGAAGGCCCAGCCCACGGCCCCAGAGTCGATGGCTGAGGGATCGGACCCGCCGCTGTACTGTCCGTTCGAAGCGGACTGGTACGCTCGTAACAAGGGCTCGCCCGTCGATTTCTCCGCCGGGGAGGGGCATGTAGTGACGATGGACGACTACCTGCCGGCGGCGACGGAGCGCGGGACCTGCCCACACCGGGTGATGAACGTGATGCTAAACGAGGCCGACGTTGTCATCGGGAACTACAACCACCTGTTCGACCCCGGCTCTCGACCCCTGCTGTCGGACGTGCTCGACGGCCAGACGCTCGTCATCGTGGACGAGGCCCACCGGCTCGAAGAGCGCGTGCGGGACCTCTTGTCGGACCGCCTGGGCCGCCAGACTATCGTCCAGGCGCGCAACGACTGCACGACGCTCATTCAGCGCGCCCAGCAGAGCGCCGACCACAAGGCGCAGGTCCGCGAGGTGCTGTCGGCCCGTGAAGTCCCGCTGGACGCAGTCGACCAGGCCCGGAAGTTCTACGACGACCTCGTTCGGTGGCTCGACGACCGCATCGAGTCGTTCCTCGACGCCGAACACGAAGGGTGGCGCGCGGACCCGTCGATGCTGCCGGAACACGATAGGGAGATTCCGCTGCGGGACCCCGACACGGTCGAACAGGACGAACTGACCGAGTGGGCCGAGGGCAAGGGATACGACGGGTCGCTCTGGCGGTCACTGTCGAAGGTCGGGGCCGCGGTCGAGGACGCAATCGACCAGCTCGGCCTGACCCGCCAGCCGGTGTGTGCCGCCGTCGGCGTGCTGGCCGGCCAGTGGTGGGAGCGCGACCACGCGACGTTCCTCCGGGAGATCGAACTGGAGCACTCCCCCAATCACGGACAGACCCTCGACGCCGATTACCAGGCCGTCTACACGCCGGGGCTGCTCTGTTACAACTGCATGCCGGCGACGGCGCTTCGGAACGTCTTCGACGACCTCGGGGGCGGCATCCTGATGAGCGCGACGCTGGAGCCGCTGGACGTGTTCACCCGCGTTTCCGGGCTGGATTCGATGGCCGAGACGGGGTCGACAGCCCCCGACGAGCAGTCCGGCGACGGCCGGCCGGTCCGCACGACCACCTACGACCTGCCGTTCCCGTCCGAGAACCGGGCCTCGTATCTCGTGGACGCGACGCCGTTTACCGCGCGCAACCGCGGCGACCCCGAGACGATGCGGCCGCTCGGGGAGAACTGGAACCCGACGCGCGACGAGTACGCACAGGCGCTGCGCGCGCTGGCCCGCTCGCCGGGCAACGTCATGGTGGCGATGCCGAACTACCGGGAGGCGCGCTGGGCCGGCGCATACCTGGAAGAAGCCGTCGACAAGGCCGTTCTCGTTGACGAGTCATCGAGCAACGAGGAGACCGAACGGCTGAAACGCGAGTTCTTCAGCGGCGACGGGAAAGTCATGGTCACGTCGACACGCGGGACGCTGACGGAGGGTGTCGACTACGACGGCGAGAAGCTATCGACCTGTGCCGTCGTGGGCATCCCGCTGGTGAATATCGGGTCGCCGCGCGTCCGGGGTGTCCAGCGCGCGTACGGTGACGCCTTCGGCGAGGACAACGCCTTCGAGTACGCCCTGACTGTCCCGGCCGTGCGGCGCGCGCGCCAGGCCATCGGCCGCGTCATCCGCGGTGTCGACGAGGTCGGCGTGCGGGCGCTGGTCGGCCGCCGGTACACGCCGGACGCACGGCATTCGGTGTATCCGTACCTGCCCGCCGGCGAGCGCGAGGAGTTCACCCGGATGACACCCGATTTCCTCGCGAGCCAACTAGATTCGTTCTGGGCCGACCACCAGTAGTGCCGCCTGTTGATTAACCGGAAGATTTCGTTGCCAGCGGAAAGCATATACATCGTGGAACGAGTGTACCTATAGATGCCCGAGTGTCAGAACTGCGGCGAGTTCGTAACCGAGCAGTACGTACGGGTTTTCACACCAGAAGCCGTCGAAGGTCATGGCCCCCGGGTCTGTCCGAACTGTGAGGACAAACTCAGAGACGGCGCGGATGTCCGTGAAGCGCGATCCTCGAGGCAGTAGGACAACTCTTTTTCGGGAAGTACTCAAGTCCGGGCGAGCGTAGCTCCTGGCATGAGCGAACTCGACGTCGAGGCGGTCGACGACATCGACGCACCCGCGGGAATCGACGCGGCGGAGTACGTCCTCTACGGCGGGAAAGGCGGCGTCGGCAAGACGACGTGTGCCGCGGCCACGGCGCTGGCCTCCGCGCGCGACGACACGACGACACTCGTCGTCTCCACGGACCCCGCACACTCGCTGTCGGACACGCTGGAGGCGGACATCCCGGCGACACCGACCCGCATCCGCGAAGACATCCCGCTGTACGCGGCTGAAATCGACCCGGAGGCCGCCGTCGGTGAGGGACCGCTCGGCGTCGAGGAGGACGCACTGGGCGGCGTGGGCGAACTGCTCGGCGGCGACGGCATGTTCGGCGGTGGCGCAGGCGGTGCAGCAGGCACAGGCCAGGCCGAGGACCCCATCGGCGGCGAGGAGGGACTCCTCGGCGGGTCGATGCCCGGGGCTGACGAGGCCGCGGCCCTCCGCCTCCTGCTGGATTACGTCGACGACGACCGCTTCGACCGCGTCGTCATCGACACCGCCCCGACCGGTCACACGCTCCGCCTGCTGGAACTCCCCGAGACGATGGATTCGATGGTCGGGAAGATCCTCCAGCTCCGCGAGCGGTTTTCGGGGATGATGGACAACCTCACCGGCATGTTCGGCGACGACCAAGACGTGGATGCTGAGGCCGGCATCGAGGACCTGCGGGAACTGTCCGACCGCATCGAACACCTGCGGTCGATTCTGCAGGATTCCCGGAAGACCGACTTCCGCATCGTGATGGTCCCCGAGGAACTGTCTGTGGTCGAATCCGAACGCTTGCTCGCCCAACTCGACG
The DNA here is from genome assembly GCF_037078445.1 of Haloarcula sp. CGMCC 1.2071. Classification (NCBI taxonomy): domain Archaea; kingdom Methanobacteriati; phylum Methanobacteriota; class Halobacteria; order Halobacteriales; family Haloarculaceae; genus Haloarcula; species Haloarcula sp. CGMCC 1.2071. The sequence continues at coordinate 201,914 of NZ_JAYMGY010000004.1, read as the reverse complement.
AGTTCAACATCCCCGTCAGCACCGTCGTCGTCAACAGAGTGATGCAAGACCCGAGCGAAGTGCTCGGCGAGGACGTAGACATCGCCGGCCCGAACCACGCCGACTGCGAGTTCTGCGCGCGGCGCTGGCAGGTCCAGCAGGACGCGCTGGCCCGGTCACAGGACATGTTCCGCGGCCACGACGTGCGCCGCGTCCCGCTGTTCGCCGAAGAAGTGCGCGGCGAGCGGTTGCTGTCGGTTGTGGCGGCCTGTCTGGACTGAGACGGATTGGTGTATCGGGCGACAGTCGTCGCTTAGCTCGTCAGCTTCCGGATGACGCCAAAGGCCGCGTCGCGCCACCGCGCCGGCAGATAGTCAAGCATGAGAAGCAGTTGTGCGCCCTGACCGACGGGATACCGCGGCTCGGGGTCGCTGGCGCTGGCGGCGTCGCGGATGGTCAGCGCGACCGTCCCGGGGGTGACCGACAGTGCGTCCTGGATGCCGACGAGGCTCGAATCCTCGTGGGCCTGGTACAGCCAGTCGTACGCGCCGGACTTGTCGAGCTCGTCGAGTTCTTCCTCGGCGCGGTCGTCGAAGTTGGTCTCCACCGGTCCGGGTTCGACGAGCACCACGTCGATGCCGAACTCCTCGACCTCCATCCGGAGCGCGTCGCTGAGCCCCTCCAGGGCGAACTTCGAGGCGGCGTAGCCACCCTGATTCGGGAACGCGATACGGCCCGCGACGCTGGAGACGTTGACGATAGTTCCGTTCTCGCGAGCCCGCATGTGCGGGAGCGCTTCGCGGATGAGTCGGTGGGGGCCGTAGAGGTTCACGTCGAACTGCTCGTGTAGCGCCGCCGTCGACACGTCCTCGACCGCGCCGAACTGCGGGTAGCCGGCGTTGTTCACCAGGCAGTCGAGCCGTCCCTCGGCGTCGATGAGCGACTCAACGACCCGCTCGCATTCGCGCGGGTTCGTCACGTCGAGTTCGGCGGTCTCACACCCGTCTTCGCCGAGGTCTTCGATGTCCGATTCCTCGCGAGCGGTCGCCCAGACTGTCCAGTCGTCGGCCAGGAACGCCTCGGCACTCGCCCGCCCGATACCCGAGGACGCCCCCGTAATCAGCACCGTCTTCGCCATGTGTTGGCCGGGAGAACACACCCCGGGAAGTTATACTGTCGGTTATTCGGACGGAGTACTGACAGCAGCCTTCGCCTCGTCGGCGTAGCTGTCGGCCAGCCGGGTCGGCTCGGGGAGCTTGTAGCCGTCAGCGGTGGCTTCGACGATGTTCGCCGCCGTGCTTGCGCTGACGCGATGGCCGGGGCTGACGATGAGCGGATTGATGTGCCGGTTCGGCGAATCGTACTGCCGCGTCTGGAGTGCGTGGCCGATGACCGTCCCGTCGGGACAGGTCTCGACACTGTCGTCGGCCGCAATCGGAATCCGTGTGCCCTCCGAAAACGTCCCGTCCAGCGACCGCGCCGGCGCGCCACAGAGGAGGCTCTTGGCGACACCGACGGCCGGCACGTCCAGCGTGATGCCGATGTGTGCCGCCAGGCCGGCCTCCCGAAAGTGGATGCGACCGCTGCCGTCGACGAGTACCACGTCCGGGTCGGCCTCCAACTCCGCGAAGGCGGCCAGGATTGCGCCGCCTTCGCGGAACGACAGCAGGCCGGGAATGTACGGAATCTCGGTGCGCTCCACGGCGCTGACCCGCTCGATGACCTCGTCGTTCCGTAGCACGACGATAGCCGAGACGGCCTTGTCGTCGACGAACGCCTGGTCGACGCCGGCGACGAGCGGCGCGTCCGTTGTATCGTCGCCAGCACCCAGCGTCGTCTGGTCGCCGTCCGGGACGTCTCCGGCGCGCCCGATTGTCTCGGGTGAAAAGTCCAGGTCGTCCTCGAATCGCGCAACCTCGGCGATGTCGCGTTGCAGCGACTCCATCTCCGCTTGCGAGAGCGACGGGTCGGGGACGAACTCGGGGCGAACCGGGTCCATCGTCACGGACGACGGCGGCCGGGACCACCCGGTCCACCGGGGCCGCCTGGGCCGCCGCCACCGCCACCACCGAACTGTATCTGGCCGGGCATCCGGGTCTGCCCCTTGATCTTCTGGCCGTACCAGAGCCCGATGACGAGGCCGATGAGGTGCGCGAGGTGGGCAATATTGCCGCCGAGCAGTCCGGCCCCCATCGGATTGAGCGACCCGAAGATGCTCAACAGGAAGTAGAAGCCGGTGATCGCCCAGATCGGAACGGGGATCAGGAAGTACAGGTACACGCGGAGATCGGGTTTCAGGACGGTCAGGAACGCCATAATCGCCAGTGCCGCGCCGCTGGCTCCGAGGACGCCAGCAGAGGTTCCCTGCACGGTCTGAATTGCGATCTGTCCGAGACCCGCCAGCGCACCGGACACGAGGAAGAAGATCGCGAACTTCTTCGACCCGATCTGCTGCTCGACGAGTCGGCCGAAGAAGTATATGATAATCCCGTTTCCGAGAATGTGATAGAACCCGAAGGGGGCATGTGAGAACACCGACGTGACCCAGGTCCAGACGTACTCCGGATTGTCTGGATGGAGAATGAACAGCGTTTGGAACGCTTCGCGACCGAGGGAAAGGATGACGACGTGTTCGAGGATGAACACGATCCCCATGATCGCCAGGAACAGGTACGTGACGTTCCCCCGGAAGTACGCCAGCGGGCCGCCGGGTCCGGTGTCGATACCGAGCCGGTCGGCGACGCCGCCGCCCCCGGAGGTCTGGCCAGTGTTTACACTCTCGTCGAACCCGCTGTCGAACACGCCGCCCGGATCGCTCCAGTTATCCAGTCCGGGGCAATCGTGGGCCTCGGGCAGTCTGTGTTCCGAACAGTAGGTCCCGCCACAGTGCCCACACTGGTACGGCATGTTCTCCTGCTTTCCACAGGCATCGCACTCCGACATTGTCCTACGGTAGGAGTGGGCGGTGGAAAGGGATTGTGCTTATACTGTCGGCTGTCAGTCTGTGACGGGTTTCGCGACGCAGCGGCTCATTCGCCGATGTCGGGGTTGCTTTCAGCGTCCCGGAGCACGCCGATCCACGCCGGTTCGTCGTCGTACTCGATCGACCCGCCGGACACCTCGGTGGTGCGCGTTTCGCCGTCGGCCTGTTGCCCCGCAAATTCCGAATGGAACGTGTCAAGCTCGTCCGACTCTGCGGTTCGGAGTGAGCCGGGGAACTGGCTTTCGTCGCCCTCTGGAGTGAGTATAGTCGGTGATTCGTCGATGAGCTCACTCTGGTCGTAGCCGAAAATGTCGGCCAGCTTCTGGTTCACGTAGACGAACGTCCCGTCCTGAATGATACAGACGCCCGCGAGCTCCTGTTCGACGAGCCGTTGATACCACGAGAGGGCGTTCCAGAACCGCTGTTCGGTGCGGTGTTGCTCGACGGCGTTCTCGATTCGGTTGGCGAGGACGTCGTACGTATCTGACCGGCCTCCCTTCTGCATGTAGTCCGTCACGCCCGACGCGATTGCCTCGCTCGCGATCTCCTCGCTACCCTTGCCAGTGAACAGAATGAACGGGATGTCCTGGTACTGCTCGCGGACGAGTTCCAGAAACTCCAGCCCGTCGGTGTTTGGCATGTCGTAGTCGCTGACGATACAGTCGACCTGCTCGGTCCGGAGGAAATCGAGCGCGGCGACGGCGCTGGTCTTCGTCACGACGTCGAAGTCGTCGTTGATGCGTTCGAGATACATCTCGACCAGTTCACCGACCTGTGGGTCGTCGTCGACGTGCAACACGGTACACTGCTGGGACTGCTCGACCTTCGCCAGCGGAATCGGTACCTCTGTCTGCATTTCGTCGTGTTGATCCGCTGATTCGGTCCGGAGAAGCGGTGTGTGACGCGTCGTCGCGCGGCGGCTTCCGCTGATGGCCTCGCTGGAGAGTTCCACTATCTTATCCTCGAGCTGCCACTGCTCCTCAGAAGTCATTTTCTCTCACGGTGCTGTCGATAGTACAGCAGTCGAACGCAATCAGCCATTCAGTCAGGCCGGTAGTGATTGTTGTATACCCCGACCCCCCTACGTCTGGTCCCCGAAGCGAGCCAGCAGGACGTATATATTTCAAATAATAGTCAGGCAAATCCCATCTAGGCATCAATACCTAATCCTGACCAGTAGTTACAAACCAGTCTACTAAACGCTACTGATGAGGTGTATCGCTGTGGGCCTTCTTCTGAACGTTTCACCCGTCTGTGTTACTTGACCGCCATATGGTCGGTTCAAGTCTTATATGTGTAGATTCCCGGATTTATCTTTTAATTCTATACTTAATACAATATATAATATGTAGGTACAATTCAGATAAATTTAATTATTTCCCCACCTACATCAAAATCGTATCATGTCCGATACTACCATGCGCGAATACCTCGCAGAGCACCCGAAAATGGCCGGCGCACTGTTCACCCTCCTGATGCTACTGTCACAGGCGGGGACTGCAGCAGCTAATAATAGTGCATACCCTGGTCCATAAAGGAAGAGCAAGTTATTCCAATCGAGCGGTTCCTTCGTGTTAACGGAATTATTAGTTGGCGCAAATACTCAATGTATAGAGCTCAGATCTATCGAATCACTCCAATACAGATTCCCACTATTTCTAACCGGTATTTGTTGCATCTGCAGAAACTCTTCTAGCTCCTGACTGGAAAGATTGAATGGACCTATTCTACCCGGTACTAAGTAATGCTTCTCAGAACTCGTAATGTGTGGAAAAATAATGGCCCCTAATGCTTTATGATCTGTAGAATAAACCTTCATCTCTACGCTATAGCCGGTTTCACTGGTTTGAACCTCTAGCAGGTTCGGCATCCCGCCATTTGTTTGTGCAACTGTCACACCGCCGTCGCCGACAACGATGTACTGCCCGCCAAGAACACTCTCACCGCGTGCGATAGTAAGCGCTGCTCGGAGGGGGAAGCCAGAATCCAATAGTCGAGCAACCGCTTGACCGATGCGAACCGCGCCGTCGTTCAGCACTTCGTTAAGCGTGACGATGCCAGCGATTGCGCCCTTTTCGACGAGCGCTAACCCCTGGTTGTAGGAGTTGCAGGCGTTCAGCAGGAAGGTGTCGATACCGACCGAGTCGACTGTCGTCACGTCGAGCTTGCCATCGCGGCAGACGAAGCCGTCGTGTTCGGTGTGGCCGATGTAGTGGAAGAACTCCGCGTCGGTCGTGAGAACGGTCCTGAGCTCCGCCGTCGTCAGGTCGTCGTGGACCGTGACATCGAACGGCAAGTCGTCGCGGGTGCCGTACACGTCGTCGACGACCTGCCGTTCCTCGTCCATGCGAGCGTCGTTCTGGACGACGCGAATCGTGATGTCCTCGGCGTTCGTGTCGCGGTCGAGCCGGTGTTCGAACGCCGCTTTGGTCAGCTTGCTCGCACCGATGGGGATACTGTCCCCGATCCAGGCCTGTTCCAGTGAGTCCTCGGCCTGCGGCTCGACGTAGTCCGCCTCGGATGGAGCGGTCGCAGCATCGGAACTCGCGGCGCGGGTGATGACATCGTCCCGGGTGAACTCGGCCTCGACTTCCGCCGGAACGCTCGCCTGCTCCAGCTGCTCTCGCTGGTGTGTTCGGACGATAGCGAGGTCGTCGACGACGTACGGGAGCTGTTCCGCGTTCGCCGGCACCGGGTCGATGTGCGTCGTCAGCCGCCACTTCGGGATATGGTCCTCGATGACGTCGTACGGGACCTGCAGATAGGCGGCGACCTGCTCCGCCAGCGGCTGCTGATACAGCGACTGGAAGTCGAGGTCGACGTACGGCTCGATGGCCGCTCGCTCGTGCAAGTCGATCTGGTGGAATCCCTCGGTTCGCGTGACACAATCGAGAAAGAAGAGACGTTTGAGCGTGCGTCCGACCTCGGATTCGAAGCCCCGTGCGGTATCAAGCGAGTACGTAAATCCCGTGTCGGTCGTGAGCCGCGGTTCGGATGCGGGGACGAGTGAGGCTCCGAGATAGTACGCAAGCGGTGCGGCGACGAAGATCGACGGGAGGTCGGGCGGTAATTCGAGTGTGACACCGGTATCCGGCCTGTCGATATCCGACGGGATAGCCAGACTGTCACCGATCTCAAGCGCCGGTGGGTGGCCGCGAAGCGTCGGATAAGAGCGCTCGGGGTCGTGAGCCTTGAGCGCCGACCCGAAGGTCTCGACTGCGACCATCACGTCTGTCGGTTGCTCAGTCGTCGTGACCGTGGCTGCTGGCCGGTCGTGCTGGGACCGAGCGCCGATGAGCAGGTCTACCGGAGCGTCGAACTCGATGCGGGTCCGGCCCGAGTCGACGGTGACCTCTACCGCGGTGTCTTCGACCCGCATATACGTCTTGATCTGCGTCAGCGGGTCCAGCACGTAGTCGTCCGCCGGCAGCGTCTCCGACTCGAACTGGGCGACCTCGGCGGCTATCGCTCCGGCATCGTCACGGACGTACACCATGACCACTGTCGGAAGTTCGATAGCGCGTGTCTGTATCCGGACAGCGTCCCCGACCGGATACTGGAACATGTCGGTCGCTGCCTCCCTGGGCGCGACGGGGGTCGGCGTGTGTATCCGGTAGCGCTGGCGCTCGATCTGATCAATAACCGCAAGTCCAGGGCGGTCGTCAAGCGGTTCGAACGTTAGAGTCATGTAATAGGCGAGGGGGACAGTAGGACTCTCGTACAATGAGAACGACAGAAACCATGAAAAAGATATCGCCGACTTCGTTCTCTCTTAGTCGAGACCACGGGATGGATCTCCCCCGAAACTGGGGGACAGGATAGGGACGCGTGGCCGATCCAAGACAGGAAGTTCCGTGCAAACACCGCCGGTGGCTTGGCGAAGCGGGTAAGGGCACCCCGGTCTAACACTCCGGTAGTGAAAGAGTTCGAGCGCAAACAGTTGCTGGAGCGCATCGAACGCGACAGCGCGACCGTCGGTGCGGATATCCCCGATGAGATCACCGTGCAGGGCGAGGAGATCGAACTCCAGTCGTTCGTCTTCGAAATCAAGCGTCGGGAGACGATTCCGCGGGGCGAGCGCGAACGCGTCGAGCAGGCGAAAAAGAACCTGCGGCGCGAGCGCCTCCAGCGCAAGCAGCGGATCGAGGACAACAAAGTGAGCTACGAGCGCGGCGAAGAGCTTGCCACGGCCATCATCGGTATCGACCGGGCGCTCAACGCGCTCGAACAGCTCGGTGCGGCCAACATCGAACAGGAAGCGCAGACCCAGGAGACGGCCGACAGGAAGCGCTGGATGAAGTTCCTCCAGAAAGCACTGGGTCACGAGGACGCGGACTCCGGCACGGGTCGTGCCGGGCGGAGCTACTAACATGAGCCGGAACGACGAAATCGCGACACTGCTCGAAGAGTTTGCCGACCTGCTGGACGCGAAAGGGGTGGAGTACAAGCCCCGAGCCTACCGCCGGGCAGCCGAGAACATCAGGGACTTCCCCGGGGCGATCGAGGGGCTGGCCACCGAGGGCGAGGACAGCGTCGGCGAGATCGACGGCGTCGGTGACGCTATCTCCTCGAAGGTCGTTGAATACGTCAACACTGGCGAAATCGAGGAGCTAACCGAACTCCGCGCGGAACTCCCCGTCGAGATGGATGCTCTCACGGCGGTCGAGGGCGTGGGACCGAAATCCGTCGGCTCGCTGTACGAGGCGCTGGGAATCACTACCCTTGACGAATTGGAAGCAGCCGCCGAGGCCGGCGAGATACAGGAAGTCTCGGGCTTCGGCGCGAAAACGGAGCAGAACATCCTCGACAATCTCGACTTCGCCCGCGAGGCCCACGAGCGGTCGCTGCTCGGCGAGGCCCGGCCGTACGGCGACCGTATTCGGAGCTTCATGGCCGGCGGCGACGCCGTGGCCGAGTGCGCGCTCGGTGGGTCGATCCGCCGCTGGCGACCGACCATCGGCGACGTGGACGTACTCGTCGGAAGCACCGACCCCGAGGCCGTCGTCGAGCGGTTCACCGACTGGGACGGGCTCGACCGGGTCATCGAGTCCGGCGAGACGAAAGCGAGCGCCTACGCGGACGACGTGCGGGTCGACCTGCGAATCGTCGACCCCTCGGAGTTCGGCGCGGCGCTACAGTATTTCACCGGGAGCAAGGACCACAACGTGGCGGTCCGCAACCGCGCTATCGAACGGGACCTCAAAGTCAACGAGTACGGCGTGTTTGATGTCGAAGGCGTCGAGGACGACGGCCAGCGGGCCGGCGAACTGGTGGCCAGCGAGACCGAGGACGCAGTGTACGACGCGCTGGGCATGGATTGGGTGCCGCCGGAACTCCGCGAGAACCGCGGTGAGGTCAAAGCCGCCGCCGACGGGTCGCTCCCCGACCTCCTCGCCGAGGGCGAGGTCCGCGGCGATATCCACACCCATACGAACTGGTCGGACGGCGGCAACACCATCGCAGAAATGGTCGCGGGCGCGGCCGACTTCGGCCACGACTACCTCGCTGTCACGGACCACGCGACCGGACCGGGGATGGTCGGCGGCGTCGGCGTCCCGGACGAGAAACTCCGCGAACAGTTGGCCGAGGTGGAATCGGTCGCGGCGGACGCCGACATCGACGTGTTCTCCGGCGTCGAGGCCAACATCGCCGCGGACGGCAGTATCTCCGTTGCCGACGACTTGCTGGCGGAACTGGACGTGGTCGTCGCCTCGCCACATGCCGCGCTGGACGGGGACGGCACGGACCGCCTCGTCGCCGCAGCGGAACACCCCGACGTGAACGTCATCGGCCATCCGACGGGGCGCTATCTGAACCGCCGGGAAGGGCTGGATGTTGATATCGAGCGTCTCGCAACAGCCGCCGCCGACAACGACACGGCGCTGGAGATAAACGCCAACCCGGCCCGGCTGGACCTCGGCGGCGGCGCGGTCAAGCAGGCCGTCGAGGCCGGGGCAGCAATCGTCATCAACACCGATGCACACAGCCCACGCGACCTCGAACTTCTGCGCTACGGCGTCCACACGGCGCGGCGGGGCTGGGCCGAGACGGACGACGTGCTGAACACCCGCGACGCCGAGGGCCTCCGCGAGTTCCTCGATGCCTGAGAATTCCCCAAGCGACCGGCTCGTGCTCGATGCGATGCTCGGCAAGCTCGCCACCTATCTGCGGATGTGCGGCTACGACACGGCGTACGCGCTAGATCGGGACGCCGAGGCCGACGATGACCTCCTCGCCCTCGCCGAACGCGAAGACCGGCTTGTGATTACTCGGGACAGCGACCTCGCCGCCCGCGCACCCGAGAGCCTGCTCCTCATCGAGCGGGCAGTCGAGGACCAGTTGCGGGAACTCGCCGATGCCGGCTTCAACCTCTCACTCGCTTCGGAGCCGGCTCACTGTGGCGTCTGCAATGGGCCGGTCGAACAGGTCGATCCGGTGGAACCGACGCCGGAGTACGCACCGAATACGGACGACGAGACGGTCTGGCGCTGTACCGACTGCGGACAGTACTTCTGGAAAGGGAGCCACTGGGCGTCAGTTCAGGCGACGCTGGACGGCCTGTAGAACGTAGAAAGTCAGCGGGCGTCGCTACAGTTCTTCAGCCGCGGCGACGGCCTCGTCGGTCGTCCCCTCGACGACCACGCCGGTCGTGACATCGTCCTCGGTCCAGTAGACGACAGCACTGTCGTCGCGCTCGATTGCAGTCGCGTTCTGGCCGTTCACCTGTACCGCCGTCCCGTTCTCCGCATCGGCCAGATAGCTCGACGCGCCGGTCGCAGACAGAACCGTCACGTTCTCCCCATCGGCGTTGTACTGCTGGGCCACAGCCGTACTCTCGGGCCGGCTGATGTACCGGGCTTCCTCGAAGGTCCCGTTCTCGTATTCGGGCAGGTCCATCTCCGTCGCGGACTGGGCCGCGTCGTAGGAGTCGTACCTCTCGACGGTCGTGACGGCGACCCGGTCAGCCGGTGGGGCGAACTGGCTGTCGTCGATGCTGACGTTGAAGTTTGTCTCCTCGACGGTGAGTTCCGTCCGGTTGGTCCCGTCGTCAGTGGTCAGCTTGTGGACGCGGTAGTCCTCAGTGTCGACCCACAGCGTCGTGTTCGGCGCGTCGATGCTCTCGTTGGTCGGTTCCAGGTCGAGAACGTACGTCGACTCGCCGTTGACTTCATCGGTCCCCCGGAGCGTCGCGGTGACGTTCTCCTCGGGAACCGGGTCCGTCGTGTCGTTCATCGCCGCCGGGTCCTCGGGCAGTTCGCGGCCGTAGGACTGGTTCTCGCCGACCGCCCAGACGACGGTCCCGTTCGTCCCCATCTCGTAGGACCGGTTCTCGCTCGTGACGGCGGCCCACGTCTTGTTGGGCTCAGCGGCAGCGTACTCGACCGTAGCGGTCTTCGACACCGAGTCGTTCGCGACGCTCACCGTCGCCGTTCCGGTAATTGTCTCAGCTGCGTCGTAGCGCTGCTCGGTCCGGTCGAGCACGTCGTCGCCGGACGGCTGCCCCATCTCGCTGAGGCCGGACACGCCGGCGACCGCCCCAGCAGCCAGTAGTCCAATGGTGACGAACACCGCGACGATAGCCAGTCTCCGTCCGGTATCGGCTGTCATTGTCCGGTCTTAGGACTGGAACGGTAAGTGGGTTCTTCTTGTCAGAGCGCGGACTGTATCCGGCGAAACCTGGGCCCGGCGAACCCCTCATTGCCGTCCAGTCCGTACATCGGTCCGTGAGCGAGTCAGCGAACACGACCGTCCGCGTCGAGGGCGTCAGCAAGCAGTACGACCTCGGCGGGACGGTGACGGCGCTGGACGACGTGAGCCTGGACCTGTCGGCAGGGTCGTACACGGCGGTTATGGGACCGAGCGGCTCCGGCAAGAGCACACTCCTGAATCTCATCGGCGGGCTGGACACGCCGTCGTCGGGACAGGTGGTCGTCAACGGACAGGACGTTTCGGCGGCCAGCGAGGCCGAACGGGCCGACATCCGCGGGACTGAGGTCGGCTTCGTCTTCCAGACGTTCAATCTCATGCCGCGACTGTCCGCGGTGGAGAACGTCGCCCTGCCGCTCGTCTTCGACGGCTGGGACCGCGCTCGTCGCCGCGAGCGGGCGGTGTCACTGCTCTCGAAGGTGGGGCTCGCCGACCGCACCGACCACGTCCCCTCGGAACTCAGCGGCGGCCAGCGCCAGCGGGTCGCCATCGCCCGCGCGCTGTCGACCGACCCGGCGTTGATTCTCGCCGACGAGCCCACCGGCAACGTCGACACGGACACCGGCGCACAGATACTCGACCTGTTCGACGACCTCCACGCAGCGGGCAACACGTTCCTGCTGGTGACCCACGAGCGCCACGTCGCCGAGCGGGCGGAGCGCATCGTCCACGTCGAGGACGGCCACATCCAGTCCGTCGAGGACGTTTCCGGAGGGCAGGACTGATGGACACCGGCGAGAGCGTGTGCATCACGCTCCGGTCTATCAGGGCCCACAAGCTCCGCTCGGCGCTGACAGTAGTCGGCGTCGTCATCGGCATCGCGTCGGTCATCACCTTCGCCACGTTCGGGGCCAGCGTCGAGGCGGAAATCGTCGGCGACATCGAGACATCGAACGCGGGCAACATCTACGTGTTCGGGACGCCGTCGGGCGACGACGACTTCGACCGGACGCTTCAGCCGGTGTTTACCGAGTACGACATTCAGCAGTTGGAGGGGATTACCGGAGTACAAGCGGTACTCCCGCGGGGCATCGTCCAGACGCAATCGGTACGGCACGGGGACCAGACCCTCGCTAGACAGCAGGTCACGGCGATACGGCCGGCCAGCATCAACGACGGGGTCCTCGTCGACGGACGCTCCTTCGAAACCGACGAGGAGGCCGTCGTCGTCAACGAGCGCATGGCGAGGTCGTTTTCCGAGAACCTCACGACCGGCGAGCGACTCACGATGACGATGCCCGACGGGGGCGAGCGCAACGTCACAGTCGTCGGCGTCGTCAACGGGACCCGCGGCGAGGTCCCGGTCAGCGAGTTCGCCCGCCAGCCGCGGGTGTACGTCCCCATCGACCCGTTCTACGACTCCGTCGTTGAGAGTCTTTCAGCGGGCGTGCGACAGCGCGCGTACCCGCAGGTGACCCTCGTCGTCGACCCTCGGGCGATTCCGGAAACGCAGTCGGCGATTCAGACGTACCTCTCCGGTAATTCTGATGCGCGGTCGCTGTCGGCCGACGACACGGAACTGGTCGCTCGCTCGGGCAACGACTTCGTCGAGGAAATCAGCGACGTCATCGAGCGCATCACGCGCTTCGTCACCGGCATCGCCGTCATCGCGCTGGTCGTCGGCGCTATCGGTATCGCCAACGTGATGCTCGTCAGCGTGACCGAACGGACCCGCGAAATCGGCATCATGAAAGCCGTCGGGGCGCGCAACCGCGATGTAATGCAGGTGTTCCTCGTCGAGGCCGCACTGCTCGGGACGATTGGCTCGCTGCTCGGCGTCCCGCTCGGACTCCTCGTCGGCTACGGCGCGACTCGGTACGCCGAGGTCACGTTCTCACTCGCGCCGCTGTGGATGGCGCTCGCGGTCGCCGTGGGCGTCCTTGTCGGCGTCGTGGCCGGCCTCTACCCGGCCTGGCGGGCGGCCCGGGTCGACCCCATCGACGCGCTCAGACACGAATGATCGGGATTCAGAACACCGAAATACGTGGTCGTCGTACCGACGGGCCATGACCCTCTCGGAGGATGCCCGCGAGCGACTCGCCGACATCGTCGAACTCCAGCCGACGAAAAACGGCGAGTTGCAGGAGCGCTGGGACATGGACAGCGGGAGCGAGGTGCACCAGTACCTCGAATCCGAACTCAAGGAGTACTACTACCGCAACGACAACAGCCTCATCTGTGCGACGCCGGAGGCGACGACGCTCATCGACGGGGAGGACTCCGAACGGATACAGACGGTGACGGTCACCACGCTTCAGCAGGCTATCGTCGACGTGATCGCCGGGCCGGACGAGGAGAGCCAGAGCGTCGTCGCCGTGTTACACGCCCTCCGCGAGGTCGGCGAGGACCGCGACACCGACGATGTTCGCTCCGCGCTCCGCAGCCTCGCAGACAAAGGTATCGTGGAGACGGTTGAGAAGACGGTGCCGACGTTCAGGCTCGCCGTTCCCCGGGACGAACTGGACATCGAGCTATCCGAGGAGTGAGTGCGTCCCACAGTACCGGTCGGTTACTCTGACAGCCCGGCCGCGGTGTCGGTCCGCTACTCCGACAGTCCCGGCCGCTGGCGGCGACGACGCCGTGCTAACACCCGCTGTATCGCTTTGCCCGGACCGCCGTCGAGCGGCCACGCCATCGACCGCCACGCCGGCGGCTCCGGCTCGTAGGACGGACACTGGCCCCGACACTCCGCGGCCGTCGGGAGACACTCTTTCGCCGCGCAGTGGGGATACACGCCAGTTTCGTCGGCGCTGAGTTGGAAGTGCCGGCAGTCGGGACGCATCGTGTCCACGTACGCGCGCCACCCGCGAGCATACGCCCGCTCAGCGATGGCGAGCCGCCGCTCGTGCTTCCAATCGGGACTCGCGTACTCGAACCGCGCCGCGCTGGTGTCGTCGTCCGGTCGGTCCAGAATGCGCGTTCCAGGGTCGTCAACCGACAGCGACCGCGGTTGCCAGACCGCCTCGGCCGTGCCTATCTCTGGGTCGACTGTCAACACGCCGGCGGCTGCCGGCAAGTCAGCCAGCAGGATCGGCTCGACGCGCTCGTCGGTCGCCGCCGTCGCCACCCACACCTCGTCGGCCAGCGATAAGGCGATGTCCCGCTGTAGTTGTGGGACGAGATTTCTGGCGGCGCTGGCAGTGAGATCGGGCTTGTTCTCGATAGCGACGATCCGTCGGACCCAGTCCGGATACGGGCGTACCCGACGGATTTCGATGCGGTTACCCCGCTTTCGGGTCTCGATGGCGTCCCGGTCGGCCGCCTCGTGAATCGACTCTCGGACGTACCGCCACGGATAGCCCGGGTCAGGCAGCGCATCGCGGTAGTACGTCCAGCCGGCCGGCGCGTTCTGCAGGACGTGCAGGAGGTCCGAGTCGAACGGCTCCGCCCCGAACTTCGCTCGCTCGCAGAGTCCGTCGGGGTCACACTCCAGCACAATCGTGTCCCAGCGGCGGTGTTTCGTCCCGAACTGTCTGGCGACCAGCACCGCCGCGTCGTCGGACGGCGCCCACGCTCGTTCGACCCATTGACAGACAGCCAGTTCGAAGGCGAACTCGGAGTCTGAATCGGCTCCACCACTCGATGTCACGTATCTCGAAAAAATAGCCGGCCGCGTAAGAACTGCTGGGTTAGGCTGACGTGGTCGGACCTGTTACCTGCTGTGCGCTCTTGTTCGTCTGGCTTGCGAATGCCGTTCCGAACATACGGAAGACGGCGACCTGCCCGTAGTAGGTGACGAACGGAACGAGAACGAGTCCGATGACAGTAATCGCCAGAATATTGCTGATGAGGTTCGTGATGATGCCAACGACAATCGGCATCAGGACTGCGATGAAGTAGTCGCTCGTGAGAACGACGTTTTTCAGCAATGAGAAGTCGAACGCCGCTCCAAGGCTGCCTTCGACCGCCATATTGGCGAGTGCTGCCGGGACAATATAGTAAATGAGGAACATTACTGGAATCAGGAGGAGGATCGTCATGAACCCGAAGCCGGCGATGATTCCGCCGCCAGAGTCGCCAGCAGCGCCACCCAACCCGAGGAGGACGCTGCCGATACCGAAGATGACAGCTATGGGAACGATAGAGTACACGAGACCGACGATACTGAACTTGATGCCGTCGATGATGAGTTCACCCCAGTCGTCCCAGGCGGGTGGCTCGGATTCACCTTCAACCGTCGTTCCGATCACGCGAAGCAAATAGCCGTTGAACGCGAACACCGGAATCAAGAGGAAAAAGAACACCAGCAGTACGCCGCCGATCAACATCTGTGCTATCCAACTGTCGCCTTGCATTGGGTACGATAGTCCGTCTTCTAACATTTTGGATGCCTCTTTGCAAACTGTAAGCTTATCGTATTTAAAAATACTGTTAGTATTGAATTAGAGATTATTCATAAAACACATTTATGCCCGTAAATAGCTTAGCTGCGGCTGATATCGCGGTATTAGTAGCTTGTATTACATATATGGGCGAACTGTCGGGCAGGATACCACAGAAAGTGATGCCATTCTGTTAGTTCATATGTCACTTGAGCGGATCTGTATTCGTCGGAGAGAACATCCAGTTTCGTCATCAAGCGACGGTAAAGCCATCGCTGACCAGATGGCCACGTCGGTGCTCCGTGAATCGGGCTGGGTGCTGTCCGCTCTCCCTCTACTCCTCGTCGTCCGCTCGCTCGTCGAGGAACTCGTCTGCCTGTTCGAGTATCTCGCGGGGACCGTCCTGCGTGACCGTGTTGATGGCCTGCTCGTAGTCGCGCCATTGCAGGTCGCGGTGTTCTGTGGACAGTTCGGCTGACGCTTCGAACGATTTCGCGACGAACAGGTGGACCGTCTTGTGGATGGTGTTGCCGTTCGCCTCGAACACGTAGTCGTAGTCTTCGCGGAACCCGTCTAAAAGCCGGAAATCGCCGATTCCGGCCTCCTCTTTCACTTCGCGTATGGCGGTCTGCTGGAGTTCTTCCTCGCCCTCGACGCCGCCCTTGGGGAACTCCCAATCGCCGGGTCGGCTCTTGAGCAGGAGGTACTCCCGCCGGCCACGCGTATCGCGAAAGAGGATGGCTCCCGCGCTCGTGGCCTCTATCATTATCGGATTTTATGACACCGCTACTTAAGAGAATATCGGAGACACAACGGAAACAGATGGCCTTTTGTCACTCGCGGCTGAGTGTTCGTCTACAGATGCCCTTCGTCACGACGCTGACGTTCACCAGTGGGGACCGACACCGCCTCGAGGACATTGTCACAGAGATCAAAGAGAGCGCCGAACAGAAAGGGGTCGAACTCAAAGGCCCGCATCCAAAGCAACCACAGGAACTGCGGGTTCCACAGTCGAAGTCACTGGGGCCAAGCGGCGGCCGCTTCGAGTCTTGGACCCACACCGTCTACACCCGGACGATAGAGATCGTCGGGTACGAGGAGTTCGCTCGGAACGTTACTCAGCGAACCTTCCCGAACGCCATCCACGTCGAGGCCGGCGTCGAACAGCGGACGCAGGTCGGCAGCGGGTCGTAGGGCCGGAGTGACTGTCGTCCGCTCCTGTGGATTCTTATAAGTAACTGTGCCCCGTTTCGCCGGCATGAACGAGTCTCAACAGGAACGGCTCAGGTCCGTTCGACGTGACCTACACAGCTACCCTGAACCCGCGTGGCGGGAGTTCTACACCACCAGTCGCATCGTCGACGAACTCGAACGTATCGGCGTCGACCAGTTGCATCTCGGTCAGGATGTCGTGGACGGCGACGCGCGGATGGCAGTCCCGGACGCTGATGAACTCGAAGACTGGCAGGCGAAGGCCCGAGAGGCCGGGGCTCGCGAGGACGTGCTGGAGGCCGCCACCGGGGGATTCACCGGTGCCCTCGCTGTGCTCGAACAGGGCGATGGGCCGACCGTCGCGCTCCGGGTCGACATCGATGCGCTTCCGATAACGGAGTCAGACAGCGTGACACACGCCCCGGCGACAGAGGAGTTCCGCTCAGCCAACGAGGGGTATATGCACGCCTGCGGACACGACGCCCACGCAACGATTGGCCTTGGCGTGCTGGAGGCAGTGAAAGAGAGTGACTTCAGGGGAACGTTCAAAGTCGTCTTCCAGCCGGCCGAAGAGGTCATCGGCGGCGGGAAGGCCGTCGCCGAAAGCGGTCATCTCGACGACGTGGACCACTTGCTGGCGATACATATCGGTCTCGACCATCCGACCGGTGAGATTGTCGCCGGGGTCGGCGGATTTCTGGCCGTTCGGCAGTTCAAAGCGACGTTCACCGGTGAGACAGCCCACGCCGGCGGACATCCGGCACAGGGGCGGGACGCCGTCCAGGCGCTGGCAACTGCCGTGCAGAACCTCCACGCGATTCGGCGGCACGGCGACGGCGCGACGCGGGTCAACGCCGGGGTCGTCGAGGGTGGCACAGCCACGAACATCGTCCCCGAGGAAGCGACGCTGGAAGGGGAAGTCCGGGGTGAGACGACCGCGCTCAAGGAGTACATGAGCGAGCGGGCGGACACCGTCATGTCATCCGCAGCCGAGATGCACGACTGCGAGGTCGCCATCGAGACGACCGCAGAAGCGCCGAGTG
Organism: Haloarcula sp. CGMCC 1.2071; assembly: GCF_037078445.1. Classification (NCBI taxonomy): domain Archaea; kingdom Methanobacteriati; phylum Methanobacteriota; class Halobacteria; order Halobacteriales; family Haloarculaceae; genus Haloarcula; species Haloarcula sp. CGMCC 1.2071. Next base: position 184,668 of record NZ_JAYMGY010000004.1, on the reverse strand, counting down.
CGGTGAGCGACGAGGTACTCGCGGGCGTGGTGTACGACGCGGCAGAATCAGTTCCCGGCGTCACAAGCCGCCTTCGGACCGACGACCTCGGCGGGAGCGAAGACGCGACCTACCTGATGGACCGCGTCCAGGACCGCGGCGGCACGGCGACGTTCGTCGGTATCGGTACCGACCACCCCGGCGGCCACCACACGCCCACGTTCGACGTCGACGAGGATTCACTGGCAATCGGTATCGACGTCGTCAGCAAAGCGATCAGCCAACTGAGTGAGTGAATACGCTACGGCGCTTCCCAGCTGGCGAGCTGGATCGATTTGCCGCTATCCGGCGACTTCCAGTTCAGCGTGACCGTTGCATCCGAGAGATCAGCGGCTTTCGAAAACGTCACCTTCGACCCGGCTGTGATTTCCGAACCGGCCGCCGGTGCGCCGCCGAGACTCGGGAAATCGTGCTGTCCGTTGGCGGTTGAAGCCCCGCTAACGGTGATGTACAGGTTTCCGGCCCGGATCGAGTCGCCGCTCCGGTGTTCGATTGTCAGGCTGTCGGGACTACCCGCGTCGTAATCGAACGTAAACGCCGCCTGTGGCGCGCTTTGGCCGAGACTCCCAGACCCGAAATCGAGGAAGAACGTCGCTGCTGTCGCCGCCAACAGCACTGTTATTGCAACCATTAGAATGACACCAACAACTGGCGAGACTGCACTATCGTCGGATTGGAATCTGCGTGCTAGCATGATTGACCCCCACTCGGGCGACGGTCGACACGCTGTCTCCGTCTCGGTGACCCCCCGGTCGACCGACCCCAGTGTGACTTCATTTTGATATCATGTTGTTAAATAATAAAACTTGTTGTTCAGAACTATAGTTCACGATTTCAGCAACTACTCTCCGGATAGCTGTTCGAAACGCCGTCGCTGCTGCTGGCAACCCCGCGCCAGAATATCAGACTTGGCCGGAAGACGCAACGAACCGCCGCGTCAGTACTTGGGCTCTGCGCCAGTGACGTCGTAGATATCGTCCATAATCGAGTCGCGCTCGCGCTGCCAGGCCTCGAAGCCGCTGCGGTCGCTTGGATAGGATTCGTAATGCTCCAGCAGCCGGTCGGCAGCTTTCTTCGTCTGGTAGAGGTCCCGGATGGTCCCCAAGTGGCCGATGCTCTTGACTGCCATCTTGATTTTGAGTCCGAGCCCGATACTGGTCGAACCGCCGTACAGCGCCTCGGCGAGCTTCTCGCCGGGTAACGCGGCCAGCAGCGCCATCAGGTCGTCGACGTCGTAGGCGGTGGTGAAGATGTTGTACACGTCAAGCGCCGCGTACCGGGCGCCGAAGTGCTCCATCACGCGCTCGTTGTACTCCCAGAGCGCGGCTTCGTCGTCCGTCCGGCCGGATTCGATAGCCTCGATAGCCTGTTCGGCGGCGTAGGTCCCGGCGTAGGCCGCACCGGCGATACCGCCGCCGGTGGTTGGATTGACGTGTCCAGCGGCATCCCCGACGGCCATGAACCCGGGCGCGACGGCGGAGTCGTACGGCCGGCGCGTCGGCAGCGCAGCGCCGAGTTTATCCTGTACCTCCGCCCCCTCGAACTCGCTTCGGCCCTGCAGGTCGCGCTTGAGGTCGTCGACCAGTTCCATCGGCTCCTCGTTCATCTGGAAGCCGAGACCGGCGTTGATCTCCGTGTCCGTACGCGGGAAGTACCAGAGGTAGCCGGCGGAGCGCTCGGTCGGCTTGAACACGAGCGCGTCGTCCCATTCGACCGGCTCGTCAACCTCGATAATCTCCCGGTAGGCAGAGCAAAACTGCGAGTACTGGACGTTCGTGTCGAAGGTCGCGTCTTCGAGGTCGGTCTTGTCCTGCAGAATCGAGAGCGCGCCGGCCCCGTCGATGACCATGTCACCCTCGTACGTGACGGGGTCGCCTTTCCGCATGGCTTTCACGCCGGTCACACGGCCGCTGTCGTCCTGCAACACGTCTTGAACGACCGTGTCGTAATGGAACTCCACGCCGCTGTTGTTTGCCCCTTCGATGAGACAGCGACCGTACTCCCAGCGGTCGATGACGGCGAGTTCGCCCGGCACGGGGATTTCGAGGACGGTGTCTTCCTGTGGTATCTCGAACCGGCCGTGGTCGACATCTGTGTTGGTAAACGCCGGTTCGAGCTGTGACTTCGGAATCGCTTCAGGGAAGTCGCTGGCACCCTTGAGCGCGTCCCCACAGGCGATGTGGCCGGCCTCGGTCTCGTCTTTTCGCTCTACGACAACGACGTCGTAGCCCGCGTCTGCGACAGTCGCGGCGGCGTAACAGCCGGATGTCCCGGCCCCGACGACGACAACGTCCACGGAAACGGTCCGTGCAGTCGCCGACGCTCCGCCGGCGTTGTCGTCCTGGTGTGTGGTCATGCACTCCCGTCCTGCCCGGAGAGAGAAAATTATTCCGACTACGGGTTTCAGAACTGCTGTAACTATTTCTGCGATGCACAGCCGACTACGGGTGCGTCATGCGGCATTGACGGACAGCGGTCCGTTTCGCTCCGGGACAGCGGTGATAAAGAGTTTTGCTGGGGGGTGTCAAAGGGCCGAGCATGACCGAGTACACGGTGACGTTCGTGGGGACGGGCGAGGAAATCACCGTCTCCGAGAAGGAGACGATTCTCTCGCGGTGTATCGAGGAGGGTATCGCCCAGGAGTACTCCTGCCGCGTGGGGATGTGCCTGGCCTGTTCGGCGGAAATCATTGAGGGATCGGTCACGCAGCCTGCCGCCCGCGGACTGACCGACCGTGAACGGGAGAACTACGCACTGACTTGCATGGCGCGCCCGCAGTCGGACCTGAAACTCGACCGCGGGAAGTACCCGCCCAGTATTGAAGCGGATGTCGACCTGGAGGACGGCGATGCCACGCCTGCGGACGACTAGTAGGCACTGAATACCATTAGCATATGGCCTGCTAGAAGGTCTGTAAATACCTTTAACATACGCCTGATATATTGCCTGATATAGAGCGGTGAAACCGCGAATGAAGGACAGGTCATATAAGCAAGTGGCCCCTATGGAGTAGTGACTACAGCGTCAGCGGACGGCCTTCGACGACTGATACACGCTTCCCCAACCATGACCAGCCGCGTATACAGACTTCACTCGACACTTGAACTGCCACTGGAAGACGCCTACGATTTCTTCGAGGATCCGGACCTTCCCCCCGAAATCGCTGACATCGACATCACCCGTCGAAACAATACGCTAATCGTCAGCGCCGTCGCCAAAGACGACTCCATGAGCAAGTACACCCCGACGGCCCAGCTCAAGGCCAGCGTCACGGAGAATCGGGTGTACGAGGAAGACCCCGACGAGATGGGACCGCCCGGAGCCGCGAGTACCGGGAGTTCCGGCGGTGGCCCACAGTGGGGCGCACTCGAAGAGGAAGAGGAAGAGATTGAGTCCGAACTCGTTGAGTACGCCTGCTTCAAGGGCGACCGTGAGACCGTGCTCCAGAACACCGCGCTCCAGTACGCGATGTTCGAGGTTCTGTGTGAGGTCGCGAAAGTCGCTGAGAAAGGAACGTTGACGGCGATTGCGGCGGTCGACGAGGAACTCGAAGCCGTCCGCATCGTCGATGGGGAAGAGCGGCCCGCCGCGATCAACGTTGCAGAGGAACCCCGCGACGGCGAGGAAGAAGAGGGCGTCAACTGGCGCGACAACGAGTTCATCTCGTAACGCGGCCTGCGGAGCGTCCGGTCACGGATTCAATTTTGCCGAGCCGTAGCTCAACACCGAATAGCGGACGGTCCGAACCGCTACGCTGGCGTGATGCCCGAGAGATCGGCGTCCGTGAACCGTGACGCGATTTCGATTGTGAGGTTCGCTTCGATGTAGGCCGCAATCACGATTAGTACGGCGGCCGTTGCAAGCAGCCAGCCGGCTTCCCGGAGATCCTGTCCAGTAACCAGTTCGTTTGTGCGGCCACGGATGTACTGTATCGTGCGCCACCCGAACCGAAGCCCGACGGCGGCGACGATGAGCAGTGCGGGGATTTCGATGAGGCCGTGTGGAACGATGAGTGCGGCGACGACGACGGGCGAGACCTGCTTGAGTGCGATACCGACGACGACCCCGATGAGCAGGCCGTTCAAGACGAGCGACAGGACCGTCATCGAACCGAGCGAGATAGCGCCGAGTGCCATCACGAGCAACGCCCCGAGGTTGTTAACGGTCAGTGAGACTGTCGTTAGCTCAGCCGGCATGAAGGGATTCTCGCCGGTCGTTCCGGGGTTCTGAAGCCATTCGGCGGGTACCTGGCTGCCGAGTCCGTACCCGAGGAGTCCACTGACGATCAGGATCAGCGCGGCTACAGGGACATAGCGCAACAGCCAGCGGTGAAAGAGGCGGGCCGGAAGGGTTGGGCGGTCGTCCATACCACGCCTTTCGCGCCGGCAGCAAAAAACCCGAGTGACCTGAACGGGCGCGGCCGCCGTTTTATTTGCCACCGCCTCACACACCTGTCGGCCATCCAAAAAGTACTTGGCACTCGTAATTATATCTCATTACACTATGTCCGAATCAGCAGAGTTCCCGGACTATCTGGACGTTGATTACACTGACGGGGAAGGCGAAGACCCCGAAGAGTACCCGACTGTCAACCACAAGATCGAGAAGGCTATCGAGGTCACGAAGACCGGCCTCGAAGAGTACGAGAACCCTGTCGTGATGTGGACCGGCGGCAAGGACTCGACGCTGACGCTGTACTTCGTCAAGGAGGTCGCCGACCGCTTCGACCTCGAAGTCCCGCCGGTCGTCTTCATCGACCACTACCAGCACTTCGACGAACTCATCGACTTCGTCGAGCACTGGGCCGACGAGTGGGACCTCGACGTCATCTGGGCCCGCAACGAGGATGTGGGCAACTACGTCGACGAGAACGGTCTCGAACCGGGTGACGACATCCCTGTCGACGAACTCTCCGAGCACAACCAGCACCACATTCGGAACATCCTCGAATACGAAGAGGACACGTTCCCGTTCCTGCTCGACACCTACGTCGGCAACCACCTCCTGAAGACGGTGGCGCTCAACGACACCATCGAGGAGCACGACGTCGACGGCATCCTGTCGGGCATCCGCTGGGACGAGCAGGAGTCCCGCGCCGACGAGACGTTCTTCTCGCCGCGTCACGACCCGGACATCTACCCGCCGCACGACCGCATCCAGTCGATTCTCCAGTTCGCGGAAGCCGACGTGTGGGAGGCCTTCTGGAACTTCGTCGTCCCGGACACGGTCGAAGGCTACCCGGACGACGGCTACGTCCCGCAGGGCCAGGACGACCTGCCCGAGGGCATCGAGAAGGAAGACGTGCCGGTCTCGCCGAAGTACTTCGCCGGATTCCGTTCGCTCGGGAGCGAGGTCAGCACCGACAAGTCCGCCGAGGAGCCCGCCTGGCTGCAGGACATGGCGAACACGACCGAGCGCGCCGGCCGCGCCCAGGACAAGGAAGACCTGATGGAGCGCCTGCGCGACCTCGGCTATATGTAAGCGGCCACGGAACGACGCTGATTCCGTACTGTTATTTCCCTTGCTGTCTCAGTAGCGACGTTCGCCACGACAAACAGTAAATACACGGCCGAATCCGTCTGTCGACCGAGACGAGTGGTCTCCGATAGCTGACCCCCGGAGTACAGAAGCCCCCCTCGGCACTGAATACTGTCACTCTAACACTTCGACAAGAGTCGATGTATCCCGCGCCGGCAGCAATCCCGGACCCGGTGTGGTCAAACGCACAGAGTAGACACGGCTGTCGTTATGTGCGCGGCAACGGCTACAGGCGACGACCAATACCCGTTTTAGACCCTTGTTCATCCTTTCTGAACGATGTAATTATCCGTCCCACAATCCGGTGGATTGCAGTCTAAGCCTCGCTACGTCCCGCAAACCGGCCGAAAAACGTTATAGACGATTGTCGAGAAAAGGTTTAGGTACTGTCGAACAATACCAGTAGGTGAATGAGTTCAGACCAGTACAACTGTCCGAACTGCGGGACGGAATTGAGCTACCAGACGACGAAGCACAACGGCTGTTCGAACTGCGGGTTCGTTCCGCCGCACAGCGCTGAGTAAGGCGGATTGGGCCGAGTTAGCGGACGCGCTGTTCTGTAGTCGGTCGTTGTGGAGTTCGACGAGTAGGGTCACGTATTCGGGTCCGACATCTATTTTTCTCGGCTCGCTGTATCCGTTGTCTGTGACGGACCGCACAGACCGGGGCGTTCTCGCGGGCGTTATCTTCGCCGTTTTACTGGCGCAGGTCTTGCTGTATCCGGGCGTCGACAGACTCGTCCGGACGCTGGGTGCGACGACGGACCTGAACGCGAGTATGTGGTTCCTGGCCGCTGAGTTCGGGGCTTTCGTCGTCTTCGCTGGCGTATGGGGCGTGCTCAGCGACGCCACCGGACGGCGCACGCCGTTCATCGTCGGCGGGGCGGGCGCGGGCGCAGTGCTATACGCCCTCATTGCGTGGCTCCCCGGCGCTGTCTCGCTCCCGTTTGCCGGCGTGCTGGTCCTGCGAGCGCTTCAGGGCGGAGCCACCATCGCGGCGTTCTCGCTGGCGATGACGATGCTGATGGACCTGGGCGGCGGCCACGGCAAGAACATGGGGGCGGCAGGCATCGCTATCGGCAGCGGAACGGCGCTTGGCGCGCCACTCGGCGGCCAACTGTACGAAATCCAGACCACGCTCCCGCTGTACGTGGCGAGCGCGCTGTCGCTCGTTGTTGCAGTGGCCGCTCTGTTCGTGACCGACCGCGCACCGTCGGACGGGCGGTCGGGCCTGGCTGCGACCGTGTCCGGGCTCAAACAGCGACCGACCCTCGGCGTCCCGTACGCCTTCGGGTTCATCGACCGGCTCACCGCGGGCTTTTTCGCGCTCGTCGGGACCCTGTATTTCAGGGAGACGTTCGAACTGGGGCCCGGCGAAACCGGCGTTATGCTGGCACTGTTTTTCGCGCCGTTCGCCCTCCTGCAGTACCCCTTCGGCGTGCTCTCGGACCGCATCGGTCGAACGGCTCCGATTGTCGCCGGGTCCGTGCTGTACGGACTCACCGTTATCGGCGTCGGGCAGGCTCCGACGGTCACCATCGCCGGTGCGGGGATGGTACTGACCGGCGTCATCGGCGCGCTGATGGCTCCGGCGACAATGGCGCTCGTTTCGGACCTCGCCGGCGAGACGGAGCGCGGGACCGCTATGGCCGGGTTCAACATCTTCGGTAGCGTCGGCTTCCTCGCCGGCATCCTCATCGGCGGTACCGTCGCGGGAGCGTTCGGCTACGCAGTCGCGTTCTTTGTCGCCGGCGGGACAGAAGTCGTCCTCGCGGTGCTGGCGCTCCCTGGATTGCTCCGGCTGGAGAAGCCGGCCGAGGACGCCGTCGGGGGCTGACTACGACGCCTCGCGGACCTCGTCCAGTGCGTCCGGGTTCTCGATGCTGGACATGTCGCCCAGGTCCTCGCCGCGGTAGACGCCGGCGATTGCCCGGCGGATGATCTTCCCGCTCTGAGTCTTGGGGAACTCGTCGACGAACAGCACCTCCCGGGGCCGGAACGGCTTGCCGAGTTCCTCGCCGACGGCGGCGCGGATATCGTCCCGGAGGTCGTCGTCGGGTTCGTAGCCGGCCTCCAGAACAGTATAGAGGACGACGGCAGTGCCAGTGGTGTCGTCCGGGGCACCGACGGCGGCGGCCTGATTGACGGCGCTGTGTTCCATCGCCGCGCCCTCGACCTCCGCCGGCCCGACCTTCCGCCCGGCGACGTTGAGCACGTCGTCGGCCCGGCCGTGGAGGAACCAGAGGCCGTCCTCGTCCTTCTGCGCCCAGTCGCCGTGGTCCCACACGTCGTCCCAGGTTGACCAGTACTCTTGGAGGTAGCGCTCGTCGCCAGACCAGAGCGACCGGGTCATCGACGGACAGGAGTCCCGGGCGACCAGATAGCCACGCTCGTGGGTGTCGGCGATGGATTCGCCGTCGGGGTCGACGATGTCGATGTCCATCCCCAACCCGGGACCACCCAGCGTACATGGTTTGAGCGACTGTATCGGCATCGGCATGAGGAAACAGCCCATTATCTCGGTCCCGCCGGAGATGTTGATGATTGGACAGTCCTCGTTCCCGACGTTTTCGTGGAACCACAGCCAGCTCTCGGGGTCCCAGGGTTCGCCAGTCGAGCCCAGCAGCCGCAGGCTGGAGAGGTCGTGGCCCTCCAGCCACTCGTCGCCTTGCTTGCGGAGCGCCCGAATCGCGGTCGGTGAGACGCCGAAGGTGGTGAGGTCGTGGCGGTCTATCATCTCCCAGAAGCGGTCCGGCTCGGGGTGGTCCGGCGCGCCCTCGTACATGAAGACGGTCCCGCCGAAGGCGTGGTTCCCGAGCAGCGTCCACGGCCCCATCATCCAGCCGATGTCGCTCACCCAGAAGAAGCGGTCGCTCGGCTTGTGGTCGAACCCGAAGTAGATCTCTTTGGCCGCCTGCATGAGCGCGCCGGCGTGCGTGTGGACGATACCCTTCGGCTTCCCGGTCGTTCCCGAGGAGTACAACAGCATCGACTCCTGATTGCTCGGGAGTTCCTTCGCCGCGTACTCGTCGTCGGCGGTCTCGATAGCCTCGTCCCACCACTCGTCGCGGCGGGTCCAGCGAATCGTCTCGTCGGGGTCGTCCGCGATGCCGAGCCGGTCGTAGACCACGGTGTGTTCGACCGGCGTCGTTCCCAGTTCCTCGCCAGCCTGTTCGATGGCCTCGTCGGCGCTGCCCTTGAGCTGGACCCCCGAGCCCCGGCGGTAGAAGCCATCACCGGTGAATAGGACGGAACACTCGGCGTCCGCGATGCGGGTCGCCGTCGCGTCGACGCCGAACCCGGAGAAAATCGGCACGGCAATCGCGCCGACTTTGAGACAGCCGTACAGTATCGACGCGACTTCGGGGACCATCGGCATATAGAGGCCGACGGTGTCGCCGGTGCCGACGCCGACGGACTCCAGGTAGTTCGCCACCTTGCTGGCCTGCCGGTTCAGTTCGTGGTACGTGACCTCCCGCACGTCGCCGGGCTCGCCCTCCCAGATGAGCGCCACCGTGTTGCGGGTGGGGCTGTCCCGCGCCGCATGGCGGTCCAGGACATTGTGGGCGGCGTTGATGGTCCCGCCGGCGTACCAGTCGGTGAACTGCGGCCCCTCACTGTCGTCTCGGACCTCGTCGTACGCCTCGAAGAACTCGATGTCGAGGTACTCCGGGAGCAGGTCCCAGAACCACTCGACGCCTGATTCTGGTTCCTCCGGCAGGTCCGTGGTCGTTCGCTCGATGAGTTCGTCGTAGTTTTCGATGTCGTATTCCTGCATGAACTCCCAGACGTTCGTCGACTCGACGAACGCGTGGCTCGGTTCGTGGACGATGGAGTCTACGTGGTCTTGTTCGCTCATAGCGTCAGTATTCCGTAGTGTTTGGCCGTCTGGTATAAACTCGTACCGCCGCCCGGGGCACCATACGCCCGTGGGCCGTCCGGGGGAGCCCGGTCCCGCAGCGCGTGCGTTGCGGGCCGCTGCAGTTCACGTTCACACGTCACTGTCTCACTCGTAGGTCGTTGTCATTCCGCCGTCGAACAGCAGGTCCCCGCCGTTGAGATGGTCGGCGTGGGTCGAGAAGCCGAACACGAAGAGGTTCGCTACGTCGATGGGGTCCATCATCTCCTTGACTCGGGCCTGACCCAGCATCACGTCGTCGATGACCTCGTCGACGCTGATGCCACGTTGCTCGGCGGTGTCGGGAATCTGGTCGACCACCAGCGGCGTCTTGACGTAGCCCGTACTGATGGAGAACCCACGGAGTCCGTCGCCGCCCTCGGCGGCGATAGACTGCGTCAGCCCCCGCAGGCCGAACTTCGAGACGTTGTAGGCCACCTTGTCCGAGGTGACGTAGTGGCCGTGGACCGACGCCATGTTCCCGATGGCACCGACGCCGTCGTCGGTCCCGCGGATGTGTGGAATGACCTGTTTCGAGAGCGCGAGCGGGGCTCGCAACATCACGTCGTGCATCTGGTCGTACTTCGACATCGGGAAGTCCTCGATGGCGTCGATGTGCTGCAGGCCGGCAATGTTGGCGAGGTAGCGGACAGTGCCGTGGGAGGCGGCCGTCTCGACGATGGTTTCGATGTCCGCGTCGCTCGCGAGGTCGCCGGCCACGGTCTCGACGGCCCCCTCGAGGTCGAGGTCCGTCGCGGTCGCCGCGACTTCGTCGAGCCCCTCCTCGTCGATATCTGTGGCGACGGCGGTCACCCCGTTGGCGGCCATCGCCAGCGCCGTCGCCCGGCCGATGCCCGACCCGCCGCCGGTCACCAGACAGACAGTGTCGCTCGTGTAGTGGTCGTCGTCGACGAACAGGATCGAGGACTCGTCGATGGACTCGACTTCGAGGCGTTCGTGAGAGGTGCTGGATGCCATTCGGTCACACGTTCTCCAGTCATGCCCGAATAGGGGCGGGTTGATATGTATACCCGACTGGCTGCTGCGGAACTCCTGCAATTCGGGGTGAGAACACCGTTCCGCCGTCTCACCGGCCACCGTGGTTTACGTGTAAACCTCCCGTTATTCGGGGGTTACGTCGGAAGAGCCAGCCATCCCTGTGAGCGTGGCACACACTGCGTGACCAGACAGCCCGGACGAGTCCGGGCGTATTGGGACACACCTATGGAACAAACGACAACGGACCATGACACTGGTGGCATCGGCAGGCGACAACTGCTCTCCGCCGTCGGCGGCTCGGCCGTCGCCGCAGCACTCGCTGGCTGCTCGACGCTGCTGAGCGACGGTGAAACAGCGGATCAGGGCGGGCAGTCCGGAGGCGAGATATCCGACGAACCGATACAGGCCGGGCTGTTGACGTTCACGCGTGGCGCACCGGGCGTACTCGGTATCCAGGCCCAGCGCGGGGCCGAACTCGCAGTCCAGCGCATCAACGAAGCGGGCGGTATCGGCGGGCAGCGCGAGATCGAGCTGGACGTGGTCAACGAGGGGTCGAATCCGCTCGACAGCTACAACCAGTTCATCGAAGAAGGAAAAGAGGTCACGTTCGGCCCGATTTCCAGCGGCACGCACAGCCAGATAGCCCCCGAAATCGAGAAAAACGAGATTATTAACGTCAGCACCGACGGGACGGTGACGACACTCTACGAGGAGACCGTCCCTGACCCGACCTACTCCTTTCGCTTCCAGAACTACGACATCATGGAAGTGGTGACGATGGCTCGGGAGGCCGTCGAACGCATCGGCGCTGACAACATCTCGACCGTCGCTGGGGTCAACCCCGGCTACTCCTTCGGCGAGGACGAGATGCGGGTGTTCACACAGGCCATCCAGCAGCTCACGGACGCCGAAATCGTCTACGAGGGGTTCCCGGAACTGGGGGCCAGCGACATGTCGAACCACATCACCTCGATCAACAACGAAGAGCCGGACGTGACCTTCTCCAGCCTGTGGGGCGGCGACGTGACGACGTTCGTCCGACAGGCGAACGCCAACAACATGTTCGAGAACACGACGGTGTTCGGCACGACGCTGTACAGCGCGGCCGGCGACGTGCCGGGCGATGCACTGGCCGGGACGGACATCTACTCCGGGTCGCGCAACTACTACTGGGGCCTGCCGGCGCTCGGTAACTGGCAGCCCGGCCGCGAGTTGTTCGACGCCGCGACACAGCAGGAGGGCGTGACCGTCCCGACCGCACACTACATGAGCGGCTACGGCGCGGTCACCGCTTGGGCGACGGCCACCGAGAAGGCCATCGACCTGCTGGGGACCTACCCCAGCCAGGAGCAGATCGCGCAGGTCCTGGAGGGCCACGGCTTCTTCACGCCGGCCGGCTACCACAACATCGCCGAGGACCACCAGGGAGCGTCGAACTCCTTCGCCGGGCAGATGGTGTACGACGACGACCTCGGCGCGGCCAGGCTCGACGACGTGAACACCTACGCGGCGACCGAGACCGCGCCGCCGCCGGGCGTCACCGGCAGCGACTGGCTGGATAGCTGGAGCGCCTGATACCGAGCCATGGCCGTAACACCCACAGCCGCGCTCGTCCAGACGCTCAACGGCATCCAGTTCGGGTTCATCCTGTTCATGATCGCCTCGGGACTGACCGTCATCCTGGGCATCCTGGACGTCCTGAACCTGGCCCACGGAGAGTTGTTCTCCATCGGCGCGTACACCGCCATCGGCGTGTTCGGGTTTATCATCGGCATCGTCGGCCCACCGGGTGGCGGCGTCGTCGGTACCGCCGTGTTCGTTCTCGCGGTCCTCGCAGCCGTTCTGGTGACGGCAGCCATCCTCCTCCCCGTCGGGACCCTCTTCGAAGCAGTGTTCCTGCGCCAGATTTACGACCGCGACCAGGTGTACCAGCTGGTGCTGACCTTCGCCCTCCTGCTCATACTCCTCGACGTGAAGAAGTTCATCTGGGGGGACAGCTCGATACGGACCGACGCCGTCTACAGCGCCATCAACACGATTCCGACGAGCGAACTCGTCGGGCTGAACTACCCGACTTACAACGTGTTCGTCATCCTCGTCGGGTCGGTCGTCGTCGTCGGCCTGTTCTGGTTCTTCGAGCGCACGAAAACCGGCCGTATCATCCGCGCGACCGCCATCGACCGCGAGATGGCGACCGCCATCGGCGTCAGCACCGACCGCGTGTTCACGCTCGTGTTCGCGCTCGGTGCGTTCCTCGCCGGTTTCGCCGGTGCGATGGCAGTGCCGCCGACGTCGGCAACGCTCGAAATGGGCACCAATCCGCTGGTACTATCCTTCGTCGTCATCGTCATCGGCGGCCTCGGCAGCCTCCGAGGCGCGTTCGTCGGGGCGCTTCTGGTCGGTGTCATCCGGAGCTGGATGATCACGCTGTACCCGCCGGGCGAAATCGCCGCCCCGTTCGCCATTATGGCGCTCATCCTGCTGGTCAAGCCCGAGGGCCTGTTCGGGACGTGGGGTGAGACAGCGTGATGCCGGAGCGCGTCGACCGTGACGGGACGCCAGCGTATCGCTTCCTCGGGGTCGAAGTGACCCGCCGGGAGGCCGCCTTCCTCGTCCTCGGGGTCGTGTTCCTGTTCGTCATCCCGGACATCGCGGGCCTCTCCGACAGCCTCCAGCTCAGCGTCATCCATCAGGGCCTGCTGTTCGGCTTCGCGGCGGTCGGGCTGAACCTCTTGCTTCGGCACACGAAGCTCACGTCGTTCGGCCACGCGGCCTTCTTCGGCACCGGCGCGTACGCGACCGCAGTGCTGGCCCGCTACGCTGGCGTCCAGAGCGTCGGCCTGCTGTTGCTCGGGGCTATCGCGGCTGCGACGGTGATGGCGGCTATCATCGGGGCGCTATCGCTGCGACACACCGGGCTGTACTTCGCTCTCCTGACGCTGGCCTTTGGCCAGCTCCTGTACGCCATCGCGCTCGGGCAGAGCGCACTCGGGGGAAGCGACGGGCTCCCCATCCGACCGGGGCCGGCGAACCAGCCGCTCCTGTTCGGGACCGCGTTCAGCCCGGACGTGTATCAGGTGCTGACGTACTACCTGACGGTGGTCGTCATCCTCATCGGCCTGTTCGTGATGTACCGCATCACGCAGTCGCCGTTCCGCAACGCGCTTGACGCCATCGGGCAAGAGCGGACCCGAGCGCGGTTCATTGGTCTGCCGGTCCGGCGGTACGTCTGGGCCGCCTTCGTCGTCTCGGGCATCTACGGCGGCGTCGCGGGCGGCCTGTACGCCGTCGTCCGCCAGTACGTCCGTCCGGAGGGGACGCTGTTTTTCCTCCGGTCCGGAGACATCCTGTTCATGGCGATTCTGGGCGGGTTCCGGACGCTGGTCGGCCCGCTCATCGGCGGTGTCGTCCTCGTCTTCCTGCAGGACGTGGGCCAGGACGTGACCCAGTACTACGATTTCCTGACGGGCGTAGTGCTCCTGATCCTGGTGTACGGCTTCCCGAGGGGTATCGTCGGATCGCTCCGGTCCGGCGGCATCGTCAACACGCGGCTCAATGAACTGCGTCGAGAGCCGTCCGTCCTGTCGACGTGGGGGCGGACCGCCGTGCAATCGATAGAACGGAAAGTGACAGAAGCGCTGACCAGCCTGCGAATAATCCTTTTTGGAGTCGACTGATATGCTCGAAGCACGCAACCTGCGGAAGTCCTTCGGTGAACTGGTCGCAACTGACGACATCACGCTCGAGTTCGGCAAGGACGAGGGCGAACTCGTCTTCATCGTCGGCCCCAACGGAGCCGGCAAGACGACGTTCATCAACCTCCTCACCGGCTTTCTCTCGCCGGACGAAGGCTCCATCGTCCTCGACGGCGACGACATCACCGGCATGTCGGCAAACGGTCGTGTCGACGCCGGTATCGCCCGGAGCTTTCAGGTCGTCAAGGTGTTCGAGGAGATGACGGTCCGGGAGAACCTCCGGACGGTCGTGCTGACCGAACAGGGCAAGACCTGGAGCCTGTTCTCGATGGCCGACGGCCACGCGGAAGTGGAGACCAAGGTCGATGAACTGCTTGCGAAGTTCCGGCTCGAAGACGCCGCCGACACCCTCGCCGAGGAACTGCCCCACGGCGACCGGAAGCTGCTCGACGTGGCGATGTCCTTCGGCCTCGACCCGGACTACCTCTTGCTCGACGAGCCGACTTCCGGTGTCTCGACCCGCGAGAAGGAGTACGTCATCGAGACGATTGTCGAGGTCGGCAGGGCCGAGGGCGTCACGACGGTCACCATCGAGCACGACATGGACATCGTCACCGAGTACGCCGACCGCGTCGTGGCGCTCCACCAGGGAACCGTCCACGGCGTCGGCCCGCCGACGATGCTCGAAACCGACGACGAACTCCGGCGGCTCCTCCTGGGGGTGGGCGACGATGAGTAGCGAACCCCTGCTGTCAGTTCGCGGTCTCAACGCCGCCGTCGAGGGGTTCCAGGTGACCGAGGACATCGACCTCGACGTGAACGCCGGCGAGGCGGTCGGTCTCGTCGGCCGCAACGGGGCCGGCAAGACGAGTACCTTTCGCGGCATCATGGGCCTGACGCCGGTCTGGAGCGGCTCAGTCACGTTCCGCGGCGAGGAGCTGACCAGCATCCGCTCGGAGCTGATACCCAAGCGAGGCATCGGCTACCAGCCCGAAGACCGGAAGCTGTTCACCGGGATGACTGTCGACGAAAACTTCCGGCTCCCCATCTGGACCAGTGGGAAGGCCCGTGGTATCGACGACGAGGACGCGGTCATCGAGAGCGTCTACGACGTGCTGACCGAACTCGATGACCGCCGGGACGCGAAGGTCCAGAACCTCAGTGGCGGCCAGGCGAAGATGGTCGCTATCGGCCGGGCACTGGCGCTTCAGCCCGACCTGCTCATCCTCGACGAACCGCTAGAGGGGCTAGCCCCGGTCGTCGTCGAGAGCCTCAAGCGCTACATCCGAGCCATCAACGACCGCGACATCGCGGTGCTCATCGCGGAGTCCAACGTCACGCACGTCCCCGATGTCGTCGACCGCCTGTACGTCATCGAACGGGGCGACATCGTCGCCAGCGGCGACCCCGAAGAACTGGCGGCCGACGAAGACATCCAGAAGCTGATGCAAGGGAGCGGTACGGAGTAGCGGAAAACCGGAGCACCGGACCGGTGGCCTACTCGGTCACGTCGTTCATCGCCGTCGTGACGCGGTCGAGTATCTTCCGCTGACTGCGCCGGAGGTTCTTCGAGATAGCCATCTTGGAGACATCGAACTCCTCGGCGAGCGACGACAGGGTCGCGTCCCGAGGCGTGTCGAAGTAACCGCCTTCGACGGCTTTCTCCAATGTGTCCCGTTCGACATCCGACAGCTCCCGGCAGCCATCGACCAGCCGCTTTGCCGAGTCGATGTTCTGCAGCAGGTCGTAGTAGTCCTCCAGGTCGACCGACTCCCGGGACCGGATGGTGTAGTCGTTGTCCCGCTCCAGTTCCGACAGCGTCCCCTCTGCGACTCGCTCGGTGTCGAAGCCGACGTGCCAGATTTCCGAGCCGTCACGGATGCGGAACGGCCCGGTGATGTAGCCGCTGTGGTCGCGGATGACGCTCATCGCGTTCGTCTCGTCGATGCGCGAGCGGATGAGCGCCAGGTCGCCCTTCCGACGGAGAAGCTGATAGGACTCCATGTGATCGTGCGTCTCCAGCGCGTTCAGCCCGCGATCCAGTTCCTCCCAGTCCGCGCCGTTGACCATGATCCGCGTCTCCAACTCCCGCTCGACAGGGTGGAAATCCCACTGCTTGGCCAGAAACGACACCTCGTAGTCCCGTGTTGTGTCGATATACGGACAGTCGTACTGGACCATGTCCATCTCGAGCGAGATCATGGGTAATCAATCATGTTGAACTCTCTTAGTGATTGCCTCTCCGCCACGTAACCCGACCGTGCCAGTCACGCCGCAAACCCTTTTGACTGCGGCAGTTAACTTTCGAGTATGTACGTCCGGGATGCGAAAAACCGAGAGGAAGTCTGGTTGCTCGACCGTATCGAGGAGATGGGGCTGGACGAGACGGCTTTCAGATCCCGGGACTACGTCGTCGCTATCGACGAGGAGAGCCACGAAAAGGCGGGCTTCGGCCGTATCCGTATTCACAAGAGCGACGAGGAGTCCGTCTGTGAACTGACGAGTATCGGCGTGCTGCCCGTATGGCGCAACCAGGGGGTCGGCGCACACGTCATCGAGCGCCTGGTCGAGTACGCCGGCGACGAGGGGTTCGACACCGTCTACTCGCTGACGAACGCCTCCGAGTACCTCGCGCAGTTCGGTTTCGAGCGCATCGAGCCGGCGCAACTCCCTGACTCGCTCCGGGACCGACTCGCGACCAAACAGGAGAACATCCAGCCCGACGCGGTGCCGCTCCGGGTGGCCCTCGACCGCTTCGAAGTACCGGGGCACCTCCGCAAACGGTTCAAGCGGGCCAGTGCCGGCGAGTCCGAGGAATCCGAGCCGGAGGAGGGTCCCGAGGACTTCGGCATCGACCCCGACGAAGCGACCTACAAGTACGACACGGGCGACTGATTATTTGCCGACGACGGACCGATTACCTGCCGACGACAGACTGATTATCTGACATCGACGACTTCGATATCGAACACGAGCGTCTTGCCGGACAGCTCGTGGTTGAAATCCACCTCGATAGCGTCGTCGCGGACCGCAGTCACATCCCCGTGGAGGCCGTTCTCGGCCTCGACGTGGAGCCCGACCTCCGGCTCTTTTCCGACCATACCCTCGAACGTCTCCGGGTCGTACTCGCGGACGCGGTCGGCCTGGAACTCCCCGTAAGCCTTTGCTGGCGGCACTGTGACGGTGGCCTCCTCACCCGCAGTCATTCCGACGATAGCCTCGTCGATCCCTTCGATGATCTCCCCCGCACCGACGGTGAAGGAAAGCGGTGCGTACTCGCTCGCCTCGACGCCCTGTGCCTCGATGAGTCCGTGCTCTCTGGCGACTTCGGGACGTGACGTATCGAAGACGCTCCCGTCCTCGAAGCGGCCGACGTACTCGATAGTGACGCCGTCTCCCGGTTCGATTGGCATACGTCCTCGATAGATACCGACGATATAAACCCGCCTCGGAACAGCGCGCGACCGTCTCACGGTGGGACGCGCATTACAAACCGTGAAGGATTTAAGAACCCTTAAGCCTCCGCCGTCCGACAATCCGTCCATGTTTGACCCCGACGAGCTGGCGGAGATACGGGAGTCGAAGGCTCAGTGGGAGGAAGACGACGTCCAGCCCACCGTCGACCGCTTTGGCGAACGCAAGGAGACGTTCACCACGGACACCGAGGGACACGAGGTAGACCGTCTGTACACCCCCGAAGACATCTCCGATATGGACTACGAGGAGGACCTGGGCTTCCCCGGCCAGGAACCGTACACCCGCGGCGTGTATCCGACCGGCTATCGGGGCCGACTCTGGACGATGCGTCAGTACGCCGGGATGGGGACCGCGACCGAGACTAACGAGCGGTTCAATTACCTGCTCGACCAGGGCCAGACCGGGCTCTCGATGGCTTTTGACCTCCCGACGCAGATGGGCTACGACTCCGACCACGCGATGGCCGCCGGTGAAGTCGGCAAGACCGGCGTCGCCATCGATTCGCTGGACGACATGGAGACCGTGTTCGACGGCATCCCGTTAGACGAAGTCTCGACGAGCATGACAATCAACGCCCCAGCGTCGGTGCTGCTGGCGATGTACATCGCCGTCGGCGACAAGCAGGGCGTCGACCGCGAGGCACTCCGCGGAACCATCCAGAACGACGTGCTCAAGGAATACATCGCTCGGAACACGTTCATCTACCCACCGGAGCCGTCGATGCGACTCATCACCGACATCTTCGAGTTCTGCGCCGCCGAGACGCCGAAGTTCAACACCATCTCCATCTCGGGGTATCACATCCGCGAAGCCGGTTCGACGGCCGCTCAGGAAATCGCGTTCACGCTCGGCGACGGCATCGAGTACGTCGAAGCCGCCATCGAAGCCGGCCTCGATGTGGACGAGTTCGCCCCGCAGCTCTCCTTTTTCTTTGCCTCCTACAACAACATCTTCGAGGAGGTGGCGAAGTTCCGGGCGGCCCGGCGCCTCTGGGCGAAGATCATGGACGAGCGCTTCGACGCCCAGAACCCAAAGTCCAAGCAACTGAAGTTCCACACCCAGACCGCCGGCTCGACGCTGACCGCCCAGCAAATCGAGAACAACGTCGTTCGCGTGTCCTACCAGGCGCTTGCGGCGGTCCTCGGCGGAACCCAGAGCCTCCACACCAACGGCAAAGACGAGGCCATCGGCCTCCCGACCGAGCAGTCAGTCAGGACCGCGCTGCGGACTCAGCAGATTCTCGCGCACGAATCCGGCGCAGCCGACACCATCGACCCGCTGGCCGGGAGCTACTACGTCGAGTCCCTGACCGACGAACTCGAAGCCGAGGCCCGCGAACTCATCGAGGAGGTCGACGAACGAGGCGGGATGCGCCGCTCCATCGAGGAGCAGTGGGTCCAGCGCCAGATTCAGGACGTGGCCTTCGAGCGCCAGCGCGAACAGGAGGCGGGCGAGCGCGTCATCGTTGGCGTCAACGAGTATCAGGTCGAGGAAGAGGGCGAACAGGACATCGAGGAGGTCGACGAGGCCGTCGAACAGGCCCAGCAAGACAACGTCGCCACCGTCCGGGAGGAGCGTGACGACGAGGCTGTCGAGGCGAAACTCGACGCACTCCGGCAGGCGGCCGAGGGCGACGAGAACGTCATGCCCTACATCATCGACGCCGTGAAGGTGTACGCCACGACCGGCGAGGTGTGTGACGTGCTCCGGGACGTGTTCGGTGAGTACCAGCCCGGCTCGTCGATGTAACGCCGCGCTTTCGGTTCCAAAGGTTCCGGTCGGCTTGGTCTTTGTCCCGAATGACGGCTGGATTGACACGCCAGCCGCCGGCTAGCTGGCCCGGACCACGTTCATCCGGCCTGTCGGCCTCTGGACACGCCCCAAGCCGAAGCTGACGAGCGTCTGCACCACGCCGCTCCGGGCGATACCGTCGCACGTCCAGGTAGGCTTGGCCGCGATGGGACCCCAGGACCCCGGTAATGAGGCCGTCTCGACCAGCTCCGTCTACCGGGTCGGTCCAGCAGCGACTCGACGGAGTGGGCCGCCCTCGCAGGGTCGGCGACGATGGTGTGACCGTGGGTCGGCAGGACCCCCTCACAAACGGCCGAACGTGGCAGTGGAGTCGGGCTCGTGGGCGGAGTGCCCCCTGTCACCGGCAGCTAACCCCGTCGGCGAACACAGACAGGGGCGCTGGAGTGATATAGCCGAACTCGGTGTCGGGCATCGGCTAGCGTTGATAACGAGTAAAATGCTACCCTGCGGCCAGATACGGGCCGATGACGAGAGCGGCGTGGTACTCCGTGGCGGGCGAATCAGTGGGTGTGGCCGAGCGCCTCGTTGACGCGCTCGTTGAGTTCTTTGATCTTGGTTCGTTGCGTCTCGCCGAGTTCCGCGGGCGGGTCCTCCAGCGCGGGCTGGCCGTGGGCGTCGGGTTCGCCGACGATGACACTCCCAATCATCCCCAGGCTCTCGTGGGGTTCACAGTAGTAGTGGTAGACGCCCTCGGTCTCGAAGGTGTGCTTGAACGTCGCCCCCTGCTCGGTCAACAGACCGCTGTCCCAGGATGCCGCCCCGTCGGGAGCGAGCTGGGGCTTGTCGTTGTCGGGGTGATACGCCGCCGCAGAGTGGCTCCCGCTCTCGTTGTGGAAGGTGACGGTTCCGCCGACGTTCACGCGGGCGACGTGGGGCGCGAAGTGGTATTCGCCGTCCTTCGTTATCATCTTGACCTCGGCGTGGTCGGTCGGTTCGCCTATTTCATCGTGACCGCCGTCCTCGTGCCCGTGACCGCTCTCTGTCTCCTCGTGGTGCTCGCCCTCCGTCTCTTCGTGGTGCCCGGTTTCCGTCTCCTCGTGGCCGTGCTCGTCCTCCGTCTCTTCGTGGTGCCCGGTTTCCGTCTCCTCGTGGCCGCTCTCCGTCCCGCCGCCCGGTTGACCGCCGGAGCTGGAACAGCCGGCGAGTCCGGCGGCTGCGGCCCCGGCGACAAGCTGTACCATCCGTCGGCGAGTAGGGTTGGTGGTCGTCATCACAGGTGAACGTACCCCCTCCACTCATAAAGTCCGGATAGCCGATTTGCTGAGCCAGCAAACCGATGGCCGTTTATATATCTGGCTGGCTGTACCTCTATACGTGAGCTCCGACCATGCCGCGGCGGAGGTGTTCTCCGTTCTCGATGACGAGTACTCGCGGGCTATACTCGAGGCGACCCGTCGGGGCCCGAAGTCAGGGAAGGAACTCAGCGAGGAGTGCGAGATGTCGCGGGCGACCGTCTCTCGACGGGTCAACGACCTCCTCGACCGTGGGTTCATCACGGAACGGACCCACGTCGACCCGGACGGCCACCACTACAGCGAGTACGAGGCCGTCCTGGACCGGGTCGATGTCAGACTGAAACAGGAGACGGGATTCGACATCCGTGTCGAGGTCGAGGAAGACGCCGCGGACCGCTTTGCCCGCATCTGGAACGAAATGCGTAACGACTGACCATGCACATCGAACTTGTCATCGCCAAGATAGTCACCGCCGTGCTCGGTATCGCCATCGCGTACCAGGCGTACCGTGGATACCGGCGTACCGACAGCGCCCCGCTCCGGTACGTCGCCGTCGGATTCGTGTTCATCAGCATCGGAGCCGTCCTCGAGGGTATCCTCTTCGATGTCGTCGGTCTCAGCATCTTCGATGCCGGGACGATACAGACCGCTGTCGTCGCCCTGGGGATGCTGTTCATCCTCTATGCCCTCTACGGCGGAAACAGGGTACTGGACCGACCAGGGGCAGACGAATGACCGCCGTGACCACGCTGGTACTCGTCGGTGCACGCCTCACGGTGTTGCTGCTCGGCGTGACCATCACGTACTACAGCGTCGCGGCGTACCGCCGGACCGGAGCCCAGTACCTCCGGAGCGCCGCCATCGGCTTTGCCATCATGACTTTCGGTGTCCTGATCGAGGGCGTCCTCTTCGAGGTGGCCGGATTCGACCTCCAAATAGTCCACATCGTCGAGTCCGTCGCCATCGGGCTCGGGTTCCTCGTTCTCCTCGTCTCCCTCCGGCAGTGAACCGCTGCCTTTCGGGCGGACCGCCTTAGCCCGATGGCTTCCCAACTATATGTCGGGGCGGCCAATGTCCGCCCATGCGATTCGACCACGCCGGCATCGCCACCGACGACGCCGCCCCGCTCGCGGAACTGTTCGCCGACGCCTTCGAAACACCGGTCGTCCACGAGGAGACGTTCGACGGCCTGCAGGTGACGTTCCTGGAGATGGACAACGGCTATTTCGAACTGCTAGAGCCGCTGCCGGACGCCGGCGGCGCGATTCCCAGATATCTCGACAGCAACGGGCCGGGCATCCATCACGTCGCTCTGGAGACGGACGACATCTCCGCCGCGCTAGAGACAGTCAGCGACTGCGGCATCGACCTCATAGACGAGGAACCGCGGCCCGGCGCGTGGGGACACGACGTGGCCTTTCTCCATCCGAAGACGACCGGCGGCGTGCTCGTGGAGTTAGTCGAACACTAATCGGCTTCTCGTCCCGGTCCCGGATTCACTCGCCGTCGAGCAACGCTGCAAACCGTTCTTCGGCACCGGGCGTGAGCCGCTCGGGCGGCTCCGCGAACCACGCCGCTCCCACGAGTTCCGACTCGTCCACGTCGAGACTGCCTTTCTTGTACGCCGCTTCGAGGTAGATGTCTAGCGTGTGTACCGACCCCTGCGCGTCGGTGTCCGGATAGTACTTCGAGTGAACGACTTCCGCGACGCCGGTGACCGTACAGCGGATGCCGGTCTGTTCGTTGACGCGGCGGACGGCGGTCCCTTGCACCGATTCGTATTCGTCTCCTTTGCCGCCACCCGGCAGCGCCCACATGTCAGCGCCCCGGCCTAGCACTAGCAGGACGCGGTCGCGGGTGTCGTCGGCCGCCTGGTCGGGTATCTGGTCGCTTAGCTCCGGGAAATCGGAGCCGTCACGGGTGACGAACACGACGCTGTTCCCGGAGTAGCCGGTCCCGCGTGTCGCAGCGAACACGTCGACGTATTCGTCAGGCGACAGCTCGAAGGTCTCCTCGGTGACCGGGACCTCGTCGTAGGCCGCTTCCAGACTCGCAATGCGCTTGTCGACGTTCGTCTGGTTGATTTTCTCCGTGAGGTTCGCGTCGCCGGCCTCCGCGTCGACCGGGGTGTCGTCACCAGTCATACGGGGTGATACTGCGGGCCACCGATAAGTGCCGCGGTCCAGTCGATGAAAAAGAACTTGTATTCTGGTTGTCTGCTTCCGGACATGAAAGCGATTGTCCTCGCAGGCGGATACGCCACCCGGCTCTGGCCTGTCACCAAGAACCGGCCCAAAATGCTGCTTCCCGTCGGTGAGACGACTGTCATCGACCGGATTCTGGGCGAACTGGAGAAGGACGATCGCATCTCGGACGTGTTCGTCAGTACGAACCAGCGCTTTGCCGATGACTTCCGTGACCACATCGCCGCGAGTAGTTTCGAGAAGCCGTCCCTGACCGTCGAGGAAACCGCCGAAGAGGACGAGAAGTTCGGCGTCGTCGGCGCGCTCGCCCAGCTGGTCGACCGGGAGGGGGTCGGCGACGAGGACCTGCTGGTCATCGCCGGCGACAACCTCATCAGCTTCGACATCGCGGAGTTCATCGACTACTTCGAACAGTACGACGACCCCACGCTCGCCGCCTACGATGTCGGCTCGCGGGAGAAGGCGAGTTCCTACGGCCTCATCGAACTGGACGGCGAGGAGGTCACGGACTTTCAAGAGAAGCCCGACGACCCCAACAGCACGCTCGTCTCGATTGCCTGCTACGCCTTCCCGGCCGACGCGATTCGTTTCGGCGAGTACCTCGACGACGGGAACAACCCCGACGAACCCGGCTGGTTCATCCAGTGGCTCGTCGACGACGGCCCCGTCCGGGCGTTCACGTTCGACGACGCCTGGTACGATATCGGCACGCCCGAAAGCTATCTGGAGGCCGTCGCGTGGGAACTCGACGGCGACAACGTCGTCGCAGAGGACGCCACCATCGAGAACACCACGCTCGGCGAGAACGTCCACGTCCTCTCGGGGGCCGAAATCGTCAACTCCAGCCTCGACGGCACCATCGTGTTCCCGGACACGACTATCCTCGATTCGGACATCCGCGAGTCGATTATCGACCGGGATACACAGGTCGAGAGTCTGGACCTCGCCGGCGCGCTCATCGGTGCGCATACGCAGTTGACGAACGGGGACTGACCCCGCCTAGCCGCTTCGATACAAAGTCACGCCAGCCACGCGTCTTCAATTTTGAGTGTCCCGCGACTGCCGTCCCACTCCGTCTCGTACTCCAGTTCGATCCGGCGGTCCATGTGTGGCCCGTCGGTGACGAGCGTCTCGAACTCGCCGCCTTCCCCGAGAATGTGGACGCCGTACTCATCGTTGAGCGCTTCCAGTTCGTCGAGCGCGTCGGCATCGAGCGTGCGACCCAGCCAGGACTCGTCGAGGCCGTAGGCGGCCACGCGGATGATCCGTATCTCGAAACCGGCGTCGAGCATCGCGTCGGCGAGGTCACGAGGGTTTTCCTGCCACAGCGGCGCGAACACGTTGGCTTCGAGGCGGTCGGCCATCGATTCGATGCGGGTCGTCTGGTACTCGCTCTCGACCGCGCCGGCGGTGACGCCGGTGATGCCGCCGTCCAGTTCGACGTCGAGTTCGCGTAGCGCGGCCTCCAGCGGTTCGAGTTCGGCGTCGCCCTGGTCGCCGGAGTCGAGCACGTCGTCAGCCTCGAAGTCATCGGGCTCGACTTCGACCAGCGGGATGCCGATACTCTCGGCGGCCAGGCGGGCCAGTCGAGTCGCCGGAACGTGGTACATGTAGGAGTCGCCCTCCGGGTGGACCGTCACCAGATGTTCGACAGGGTGGCCCCGTTCCAGTGCTCGGTACAACGCCCACGAAGAGTCTTTGCCGCCGGAGAACAGCGAAACCCACGCGCCGTCTGTCATAGCCGCCGGTAGCCGGCGGCGGCGTAAATCGCTGTCTATTCCACCAGTTCGTCCTCGATATCGGTGTGGCTGACGTAGGTCGCCACCCGGACGCCGACGATGCTGATGAGGATACCTGCGAGGATGAACAGCCCGAGGCGGGTCCCCGCCTCCAGTATGAACCCCTGGACCTGAACGATGCCGAGGTTCGTCTCCGGCACCTGAAACGGCTCGAACACGCCACCGCGTTCGAGGAAGTACGCAGAAAAGCCGCGAACGACGAGCCCGACCGCGACCGCACCGAAGGGGAGGTTCACGTACGCGCTCCGGACCCCCTCTTGCTGGATGAGTTCGTCCAGCAGGCGACCGAGCGAGGCGGCCAGCGCCGCGCCGGTCAGCCACGGCACGGACGCGAAGGCAAAGCGGTTCGCAAGCAGGAACGGACTGATATCGCCGACCGCCGAGACGCCCAACACGCCGGCGAAGATGCCGACGAGCGAGAGGCCGGCGGCGACGACGTAGGTCACGAGCGACACCTGTCCCGAGTACAGGGCTTCTCGGGTCTGGCTGGGAAGTCGGGAGAGGTATGCGTCGATACCCAGTCCCTTGTAGATGAGGAACACGCCGATGGCGGCCGCGATAGCGCCGACGGCAATCGTCGGGCTGGTGACGACGAGCAACAGCGGGAACGCGAGCATGATGATTCCGACGGGGACCAGCACCGTCTTGCGCAGTTCCTCGTCTGCCAGGAACTGCTTGAGCAGGTAGTACGTGGATTCGATGTCGCGGGCCTGACGAACGACGACCCGGTCGACGGCGTCGACCTGGACGCGGCTCTCGATGATGGGAACCAGCCGCTCGTCGTCGGCGCTGTCGACGACGACGACCGCGGAGTCCGGGTCGTGCTCGGCGACCAGACTGTCGATCTGGCCGGCGATATCCCGGTCCGAACCGACGCTGTCGCTTCCGCCGCCGACGACGGCGAGGACCGGCGAGGACCCCTCGGCTTCGAGTTCGTCCGCGACTGCGAGCCCCTCGAGGAGGCAGTTGACCCGGCTGTCTTCCGGGTCAACGACGCCCGTCTGCGTGATGAGTGACTCGACGGCGTCGCGGCCGACGACGGGACACGCCGCTGCGGCCGGACTGTCCCTGTCGATACACACCACCAGCGTTGTCACACTACGGCGAAGGCGGTCCCCGAATAAAAAACCTCCCGAGCTATCGCCGGAAGGAGAGGCCCTCGATATCACCGTCGGCGACGCCGGCGATACCCGCGCCGAGGGCGAAGGCGACCTGCTGTGCGCCTCCGCGGAGTTTGCCCGTCAATCCGCGCTCAGGCTCGTACTCCTTGATCGTCACAGCCTCGCCCAGCCGTTGCTCCAGGCTCGCCTTGACGTCGTCGCGCGTGCCGAGCCGGTCGACGAGCCCACGCTCTTCGGCCTCGTCACCGAGGAAGATGCGCGCTTCGGTGTCCTTGAGCGTCTCGGCGTCCATCTCGCGGCCCTCGGCCACGGTGTCGATGAACTGGTCGTAGTAGTCGTCGACGATGCCCTGGAGGTACTCGCGTTCGTCCTCGGTCATCTCCTTCAGCGGAACGCCGGCGTCCTTGTACTCGCCGGCGGTGAACTGCTCGTAGGAGAGGCCCAGGCGGTCGGCCAGTTCCTTGGCGTTGACCCGCGAGCCGACGACGCCGATCGAGCCGACGATAGAGCCCTCGCGCGCCCAGAGCTCGTCACAGCCGGCGGCGATGTCGTAGCCGCCGCTGGCACAGACGTCCGTGGCGTAGGCGATGGTCGGGCCGTCGAACTCCTCGGCGGCGATGCGGATGTCCTCGCTGGGGACGATTTCGCCGCCCGGCGTGTTCAGTTTCAGGAGCAGCGCCTCTGAGCCCCGGTCCGCGTCGGCACGGTCTATCTGTTCGACGATGTCGTCGGCCGACGCGCCCACCGGCGGACTGGTGATGCCGCCACCGCCGTCACGGCTGATCGGCCCTTCGACGGCGACCTCCGCGACGTTGTGTGCTGGGAGTAGGGAGCCGGCGATGTTGCTGCCGATACGGGCTGTGGCGACGGCGACAGCGACGACCAACAGGACGCCGAGCAACTGGGCGAGGTTGTCGGGTGTTCTGACAAACAGCACCCACCCCAGGACCGTGCCGATACCGACGATAATTACGACCAGTAACCCACGTATGATGTCGTCTGCGCCCGCCATTACTGATACATCCCGAGCGGCCGTGCGCTCGTGCTCTCCTCCTGGTTCTCCTGGAGCTGCTGGGCAAGTTGTGCCTTGGCTCGACCGATTTCCTCGGCCTGCTCGACCAGCGCATCGGTGTCGACCTCGAAGTCGGCCAGCGGGCTGATCGCCGTCTGCAGGAGCGCCCGAGCCGCTTCCGGGTCAGGAAAGCGCTGGTCGGCCTCGACGATGAGCCCGATGCTCGTCAGCCCGACCCGCTGTGATTCGTGGACCAGCGCGCCGGTCGGCCCGGTAATCGCGCCGTTCTCCGAGGGCGGGTCCACGTCTGCCTCCTCTAGCATCGCCGCCCCGTCACCCGTCGAGACGCCGTACACGTCCGGAACACCGTCTTTCTCGGCAGGACGGCCGCTGAGGTAGATCGGCGTCGCGTCGTTGGCCTCGAACCAACTGACCATGCAGCCGGCGAACTCCTTCGCGCCGGACGGGGAGATCGGGGCATCGCTCTGGAGGACTAGCAGGTCACGGCCCTCGTCAGCGTACAGCCGGACCGGCGGGCGAACCGCCGGGTCGTCCGTTCCGTACACGGCGATCTCTGGCAACCCCTCGCAGTGGGCCGATGCGTAGTACTCCATGTCGTAGACGTCGACGAGGTGGTCGGCGGCTATCTTGCCGACGAGTCCGACGCCCGGGAGCCCCTCGACCAGTGTCGGGGAATCGAGCGAAATGTCGTCGCGGTGGACCTGTATGTGTGCCATACCTCGGGTATCGGCCGCCGGCGGCTTGAAAGCCATGGGCCGGTGCCGTTCGAAACCCACAAACCGACCGCCAGCGAACGCCGGACAATGGAACCACTCGACCGCTACCGACCCATCATCGACGACTTCGAGGCGTTCATCGACGCGTGTGAACGCCCGCTGCCGTCGGCTGTCAGGGTCAACACCATCAAAGCCTCCGTCGAGCGGGTCCGAACGGCGCTTGCGGACGCGGACATCGCCTACGACCCCGTCGACTGGCACGACGGCCTGTTCGTCCTGCCCGAGGACTCCCCCGGCGCGAACTGGCCGTACTTCCACGGCTGGATTCACGGGCAGGAGGAAGTGTCCGTGATTCCGGCGACCGTACTGGACCCCCAGCCCGGCGAGCGAGTCTGGGACGCCTGTGCAGCACCGGGGAGCAAGACGACCCAGCTCGCCGCGCTGATGGAGGACACCGGCGAAGTCGTCGCGACCGACAACAACCTCGGGCGGATCTCGGCGCTGCGGACCAATACCGAGCGGCTGGGCGCGACCACGGTTGCCGTCACCCACGAGGACGGCCGCAACCACTCGCTCAAGCCCTTCGGCGGCGAAGAGTACGACCGCGCGCTCGTCGACGTGCCCTGCTCCTGTGAGGGGACCATCCGCAAGAACCCGGATACGCTGGAGGACTGGACGCTCTCGCACGTCGAAGGCATCTCCGGCGTCCAGAAGGGCATCCTCAAACGGGCCATCGAAGTGACCGAACCGGGCGGAACCGTCGTCTACTCCACCTGCACGTTCGCTCCGGAGGAAAACGAGGCCGTGCTTGACTACGTGCTCGACGAGGTCGCCTGTGAGATCGTGGACTACGACCTCCCGCTCGACCACGCACCGGGAATCACCGAGTGGCAGGACGAGAGATTCGACCCCAGCGTCACCAACGCCAAGCGCATCTACCCGCATCACAACGACACGGGCGGGTTCTTCTGTGCGAAACTGGAGGTGCCCGCGGAATGAGCGACCAGAGCACGGAGTTCACGCGGCTCCCAGAGACAGACGAGGAGCGCGAGGACCCCGAGCGGGCGACCCGCGAAGAAGTGCTCGACTTCTGGGCTGAACGCTTCGGCGTCCCGCCGGAGACCTTCGAGGGGTACACGTTCTGGGAACGTGGTGCTGGCAAACTGTGGCTGTATCAGGGGAGTCCGCCATCGCCTGTCGATATCGAGGGCCTGGGGATGACGTTCCTGCGGACGCGCCAGGAACACTGGAAACCGACGCTGGAGTCCGTCCAGCGGTTCGGAGAGCACGCCAGCCAGAACGTCATCCACCTCGATGAGGACGCTGCCCGAGCGTTCGTGGCCGGCGAGGACCAGGAACTCGACTGGGACGGCGACTGGGGGTATCTGGTCGTCACCCACGACCTCGCCGGCGAGGCCGAACCGGTCGGCGTCGGCCTGTACGTCTACGGCGAACTCAGGTCACAGGTGCCGAAAGGACGTCGCCGAGAGGTCTGATTCAAGCAGTGCGACCGCTCCGGTGAGAGCGGCTCAGCCGCTGAAAGACTTCGCGGCCGCCGTTCCCTGCAACGCGTACAACTCCGCGTACGTCCCGTCGTCGTCGAGCAGTTCGGCGTGGCTGCCCTGTTCCGTGACCTGCCCGTCCTCGACAGTGTAGATTCGGTCGGCGTTCGAGACGGTCGAGAGCCGGTGGGCGATTGCGATCACGGTCTGGTCCCCGTCGAGCGTCTCGACGGTTCGATGGATTTGCCGTTCCAGGTTCGAGTCGAGGTCGCTGGTGGCCTCATCGAGTACGAGTATCTCTGCGTCCGTCAGCAGCGCGCGGGCCAGTGCGACCCGCTGGCGTTGCCCGCCGGACAGTTTCACGCCGTCGTCGCCCAGCACTGTGTCGAGCCCCTGCGGGAGGTCATCGAGGAATTCGAGGACGAGGGCCTTCTCGGCCACTTCGTAGAGTGTCTCGTCGGAGATATCCCGACCGGCAGTGAGGTTGTACCGCAACGTATCGTTGAAGATATGTGGGTCCTGTCGAACCATCGCAACAGCGTCACGCCATTCGTCGAGTGCATAGGTCGAAATCGGCGTCTCGCTCGCCAGGATCTCACCGCTGTCCGGGGTATAGAGCCGAGTGAGAAGCGAGACGACTGTCGATTTGCCGCCACCGGACTCGCCGACGATACCGACGAACTCGCCTCGCTCGACAGTCATCGAGAAGTCCGCGAGTACTGGCTCGTCCTCGTAGGCGAACGAGGCGTTCTCGAACGCGATTTCCTTGATGCAGTCCGGGACCGGCTTCCCACCGGTCGGTTCCTGCTGGGTTTCGAGGCGGTCGATGAACTGGTGGGTGCGAACCAGATGTGGTAGCTCTCCCTCGATGGCGTAGATGGTAGAATTGAGCGAACTCAGTCGGGGCGCGAGTCGGAGCATCGCGAACAGGAACACGCCGAGTTCAGCGATCGACAGCGCCCGGAAACTGATTGCGACGTAGACGAGACCGAACAGGAGCAGCGAGACCGAGAGCCGATAGAGACTACCGATTGCGACCTCGTTCCGGCGAACGGCGATGCTGGTTGCAGTGTAGCGGTCGAGCGTGGCCCGGAACTCGGCAAGCAGTCCGTCGCGCATGCCGAACAGCTTCACGTCACGGATACCCTGCGTCCCCGCCTGTGTTGTCTCCTGCAGCCGTTCGTTTGCCGTCGCCACACGGTCGCCGACGGCGTACCCGGGCTCGATGCCGTATCTGATGAGCGCCGTGACCCCGCCGAGAGCGACAGCCGCACCGACTGCCAGCATCGGCGCGATAGCCAGTGCGATTCCGATGTACACCAGACAGAGGATTCCCTGCTGGAAGAACTGGATAATCCGGCCGATGACACGGCCGGCGTACCGGGTCTGTGTCAGAATCGTGTTCATGATGTCGTCGGACCCCTTGTCGTCGTAGTAGGCGACCGACGCGTTCATCGCCAGTTCGTAGGCCCGGTTTTTGAGGTCGCGTTCGTACGCCTGTGTGAGCTTCGCCGCGAGCCATTTCACCGCAAACGATGCCGTGAACCGGACGACCATCACGCACGCGAGGCCGAGTAGCAGGGATTCGAGCGTGAGCGGCAGTCCGGCGGCGGCGTACGCGGACAGGAACTGACCGGTAACACCGTCCGCCTGAAGCGGGAGGCCTTGCCCGGCCTGTGCGGCGTCGAGTATCGGAAACAGGAACGAGAGGCCGACGCCTTCCAGCAGCATCACGAAGAGGCTGGCGGCGACGATACTCCCCGTCAGCGCCGGACGATACAGTGCCACACGGCGCAGCGATGCGTATTTCTCACTGACGGAGGGAGTATCAGCCATTGGTCCGGATGCGAGTTCTATGTAACATAGTTACCGACTCTCTACGGTTGGGCAGTACGGGAGCGAAGGGAGCGTCTACCGCCTGTCTGGGTCGTGACGGCGACGAAAAGAGGCCATAACAAATAGTGCGGGTATCCCTGGAGTCCACATATGGTCGCGATAGATGCTGGATCGACTGTCGTCGCAACTGACAACTGTGTCACCACGACTATCGACGGCGAGATCGTGCTGCTCAACAACGAGACGGGGCGGTACCAGGGGCTATCAGGGGTCGGCCCGGACATCTGGGGCCGAATTCAGGAACCGACGGAACCAGCGGACATCGTCTCGGCGCTGGTCGGGGAGTACGACGTCGACAGAGACCGAGCGGCAACTGACGTGGAACGATTCCTGGAAACGCTTGCCGCGGAGCAACTCATCAATGTCGATACGAGCCCGACTCCGTGAGTTCAGGGCGTTGCCACGGGCGCAGAAGCTATTACTATGTGAAGCAGTGGTACTGATCGTTGCGAGCAAAGTGTTGCTTGCAGTCGCTGGGCTGGAGAGGGCAGAGCGATATTTCGGCACGGTCTCTCAGTTCCTCCCGTGTCATCGTCAGTCCGGGTCACCAGAGTCAGTACGGTGGGCGGTTCTGACAGCAGGATCACGTCTCCCAGGTTCCTACGATTGTCTTGACCGAGCACTCACTGGTAGCACACTGCTGGTAGCAAACGACCTGCCGCATCGTCTCCGCTTCGGCGTGGACACCCAGTCCGAGACGTTCGAGGCTCACGCTTGGATCGAGTCCAACGGGGCTGTCCTTATCGGGGATGTCGACGACTTTGGGCGCTTCCGCACACTCACGGAACGCGAAGTACGTGGCTAACGAATAGTAAACACGGCATTCTGTATGAATTCAACAGTAATGAGTACTATAACAAATACATCTACATCTGAAACCAGAGGCGGGGGTAACCCATGAAGGAATACGAAACGCCGTCGGTCGAAACGTACGGAACTGTCGAAGAAAAGACGAACTGGTGGGACCACGACGACGGATACGGGAAGTGGAGCTAGCGTCCGCAGTCGGTTCACGTATCTAACTGATCCCTCCTTTATTGATCCTCGACACTGGCACCGGTCAGTGGCTACGTCGTGACGGTTTCGTGGCTGTGTGTCGGAAGTAGAGAGTGCATTCTTATCCACCACAGCAGTCAAGCGATCTGGTATGAACCAGGGGTGTCGTAGATGGGGTGTGTTTCAGCACGGACGGAATCGATGGACAACTACGCAGGGAGGGACCTAGCAGGATGGCAACAGTAAACACAGCCACGTACGAAGCCTTTGGACTGACAGTCCGCTCGGCATTCGACGTACCGGAGCTTCCGCCCGCTGAGACAGAGCCCGACGGGCGGGCCGACGTCACCATCACTGAAGAACGGCTCCCTCGCCCACTGTCGGCTGACTCCGAATCGACCTTTCACGCGGTAGACGAGCGCGAATACTACCTTCTATACGACGCCGCAACGGTCAGAATTCTCGACGGGACGTCCATCGCTGTAGACCCGGCCTCGGACGTGCCAAGCGAAGTCCTCCGCCACGTACTGGTCGGCCCGGCGTTGAATCACTTGCTGGACCAGCGGGGCTACTTCGTGCTGCACGCCAGTACCGTCAGCATCGACGGGCGTGCAGTGGCGTTCGTCGGGGAGTCCGGGGTCGGAAAAACGACGACTGCGATGGCCTGTTTGCTTGACGGGCACCGTGTCCTGAGCGACGACGTGGCCGCGATAGCGCTGGCTGATGCGGGTCCAGTCGTCCGGAGCGGCTACCCATCGATGAAACTCGACCCGGAGGCAGTTGCGGCATTTGACCCCCCGGTCGAGCCGCCGGAACAGGTCCACAGCGGGCGCCCGCGACATTTCTACGGGCTCAGACACGACCAGCCCGCGACTCCGGTGCCGCTAGAACGCATCTATCTGCTCGAAGACGGCGACTCTATCGGGGTGGATTCAGTCAGGCCGGACGAACAGGTCATGGCGCTCGTCGATAACACGTACACGCTGGGCGCGCTGGACGCCGACGGCCAGGCCGTGTCCAATTTCAGTGCTTGCGGGGAGATCGTCGACATGACAGATATAAAACGGCTCCGCCGACCGTTCGATCTCGATATGCTCCCGGAGGTCGTAGCCCGGATTCAGTCTGATCTCAAGAGTGAGCCATGCTAACGGAGGCTGAACCCGAACTCCAATTGGTAGTCGACTGTGTTCGTACCGCAATCGTCACCGACGCTTCCCCCGACCCTCCCGCGCTGGATGCCGAACCTGCCTGGGACCGCGTCCTTGAACTCGCCCGATATCATGGCGTTGTGCAACTCCTCTATCAGGGGCTGGAACCGATAGCACGCGAGAGCGGTGATGAGTTCACCGTGCCAGAGTCCGTGTTGACACGACTTAGCAGCACAGTACAGGGAAAGCGGATGCGAAATCTCGCGTTCACGACCGAGCTACAGGAGATAATCGAGAGTTTTGAGACACGCGGTGTACGCGCGGTACCGTTCAAAGGACCGGTGCTTTCGGCCGCCACCTACGACGACGCAACGGTGCGGGAGTACAACGATCTGGATCTGCTCGTCCATCCTGAAGATATCACTGTCGCCGCGGATATTCTGGAAGAGCGAGGCTACGAGTGGCGCGGGGGCACGCCGCGATTGGACGACGCCGCGCTGTTGGGCGGTCCCGTGACGAAGGCAATCGTTCACGAGTACGAGATGCGAGGTCCGGAGTTCGACGTGGAACTCCGCTGGCGCGTGGGCGACGCCGAGCGACCGTTCACCACACCGTTCGGTGAACTCTGGGACCGCCGCGACACAGTCGCGGTCGGCGGCCAACCGCTTCCGGCGCTTGCACAGCCAGACCGGCTACTCGTGTTAGCGTTCCACGGAACCAAGCACCGCTGGTATCTCCTGAAGTGGCTCTGTGATTTCGTTGCGGCGCTGGAGTCGACGGAAGCCGACTGGTCACACGTCCTCGCTCGGGCGCGGGAAACTGGCGTCCAGCGGAACCTACTGCTCGGGGCCGCGCTCGCCCGTACTGTCTTCGGGTATGCCCTCCCAGCGCCGATACTGGATCGCCTTCGCACGGACGACCGCGTCACCGAGTTAACCGAGGCCGTCGTCGAATCGCTGGCCGCTGGGACGCCACAGGCACCCACGCAGTTCGAGGCCGCTCAGTTTCACCTGGCTGCCAGCGATTCGGCAACTGCGCTGGTGCCGCTCCTGCTGTTGCATTCGTCGCTTCACCCGACTTACTCGGAGTACCAGTTTTGCCCGCTCCCCGGTCCGCTGCATCCGCTGTACTACGTCATCTGGCCGCTCCGACTCCTCCTCGAAGTGCCACAGTGGCAGCGACAGCGGTCCGAAGAGCCACTTGACGAAGCGACCTGAACAGCCGAGTCGCTCGCTTCGTTCCGGCGACGATTCGCTGTATCTGGGGGCTGATTCTCAGCGGTATCCCACAGGCGGCTCACTCCCGTGGCTGGATTGTCCCCTCACCCAGCCCTTCCCAGGCGACGCGGTAGCCAAGGCGTGCGAGGGTGGCGCTGTCGTCCTCGAGACCGTAGTCTGCCAGTCTGTCGCTCGCCCCCTCGTACGCCATTCCGGGCTCGATCTCCTCGGCCAGGTCGTCTAACACGGCAGGGGAAACGAGCGTGCGCCCGACGCGCTCGTGGGCCGGATAGGCCACGTCTTCCAGCGCATCCTCGCTGACGCCGTACTCCGCGGCGAGGTCAGCGAGCGAGGTAACGTCGGCATCCGGCCGGAGTTCATCGGGTATCTCCGCGGCGCTCTCGCGCACCAGCCGCTCCTCGTAGGGTCGCAGGGCATCCCGCACGTCTTTCACTCTGACCGTCCCGGCGTACGGAATCGCTCGGTTATCCGTCGCTTCGATTTCGTCCCCGACACCGAGCGATTCGTCGACGGCGACCAGCATCTCCACGTCCGCCAGCGCGTCGAGGCGGGCGAGCTTCTTCTCGACGTACTCCGGCGTCCAGAAACCCATAATTTCGAAGAAAATCCGGAAGGGAGCGTCACTGGCGGCCCCGTCAGCCCCGTCCGAGCCCCCGCCACTGCGCCCGGTGTCCCGAACGCCGGTATCAGCGCCGGGTCGCCACTCGAAGGCGAAATCCGGGATGATGACATGTTCGCCGGCCGCCAGCGGCTCCGGCTCGCGGATGAGGTCCCAGTCGAGGTCCAGCGCGGCGAACCGGCCGGCGAAGTCGGCTTCGACACCGCTGTCGTAGCTGACCTCAGTTACGGGCTCGACGCCGGGCACGGAGACATCCCCATCTGAAAGGGTGAGTTCCCGCTCGGTGCCCCGGTCGTCGATGGTCGCCGTCAGTTCCCACTCGCTCGCGGCCGCGACCGTCCGAAGGAGACGAGCGAAGCGGGTGCCGTACCGGCGTGTATTCGAGAACAGCGCGTCCGGCCCCGTGACGACGACCTCTCGACCGTTCCCAGTCCGGCGAATCTCGTACATCAGCCGGAGGCGTTTGACCGCCGAGACGAGCGCCTTCGGGTCGGATGAGCGGACCCGTACCTCGGTCGCGTCGAACAGCGCCGTTTGCGCTAGCGAGAGGTTGTACTGGGTCCGCAGTTCGGCCGGCCCCCAGCGCGAGTCGACGTCAGTGAGAACCTGTCGCGAGTCCCGGTCGGCGTATAGCGCCTCGGCCAGCGTCTCGGCGTCCGTGCCGAAGTGGTCGGCCGCCTCGGAGAGTGCTCGCTCGCGCTCGGCCTCGGTCACGACGCCAACGTCCGCGGCGGCTTCGAACACCCGACGACGGGCGCGAACGGGGTCGACCGGAGCTTGCGTCTCGAAGGTAGCCTCCCGTTCGACGAGTTTCGCCAGCCCGCGGACCAGTTTGAAATCGTCGGCCTCTCGCTCTACGTCCGCGAGCGCCGTCTCCAGCGTCTCGCGGGATTCACCGACGTGGCCCTGGTAGATACCGAGCACGCGGGCCGCCAGTCGCTCCACATCGGCATCGGCGAACTGCAGGTAATAGCCGCCGCCCGCCCGAGACACCCGCAGGAGGTCTTTCGTCAGCACAGATGCGTCTCCGCGACGGAGCGACAAAAACACGGGGAGTCAGGGCACCCACTCAGCACGCTCAGGGGCACCTCGACGCTGCGACGCCCGCTATCTGCGTCGCCTGGCGACGCGCTCTTCCGCGGTCTCCTCGGTCACGAGTTCGTACAGCAGCGCCCGACCGCCGTCGGCTTTTGGCCGCAGAATCCGGCCGAGTCGCTGGGTAAACTCCCGCTCGGAGCCGCTGCCCGAGAGGACGACGGCGACGTTGGCGTCGGGTACGTCCACACCCTCGTCGAGGACGTTCGCCGTCACGACCCGGGAGTAGGTCCCGTCGCGGAACCGCTCTAAGATCTCCCGACGCTCGTTCGCGCCGGTCTCGTGTGTTATCGCCGGGATGAGGAACCGCTCGGAGAGGCGGTACACGAGGTCGGTGTGGGCGGTGAAGACGATGATGCGGTCCTCGCGGTGGCGGTCCAGAATCGTCGCCAGCCGTTCGACCTTCCGCTGAGCGTTCATCATCACCTCGCGGGCGCGCTGTTTCGCCAGCAGCGCCTCGCGGGCCGCCGGGTCGTTGCCGGACCGCTTCACGAGTTCCTGATAGTCGCTGCCGGACCGGAGTTGGATGTTGGACTGCTTCAGGTAGTCGGTGAACGTCCCCTGGGACTCCTCGTAGCGGTCCCGTTCGTCCGGTGTGAGCGCGACTTCGATTCGTTTGATATCGTAGTCCGCGAGGTGCTCGCCCGCCAGGTCGTCAACGCTGACTCGCTGGACGAGCGGCCCGACGAGTGCCTCGATGGTCTCGTGTGCGCCGTCCGGCCGCTCGAACGTCGCCGTCAGCCCGAGTCGCGCCGGCGCGGCGAGCAGCCGAGCGATGTCCCGATACCCCTCGCCGCCGAGGTGATGGACCTCGTCGAAAACCACGAGTCCGAATCGGTCCCCGAGTTCGTCGGCCCGCAGGTACGCCGAGTCGTACGTCGACACCGTGATGTCCTCGACCCGCTGTTCGCCCCCGCCCATGCGGCCGACCGGCTGGTCGAACTCCCGCTGTAGCTCGCGCTGCCACTGCTCCAGCAGGTCGATGGTCGGGACGACGACCAGCGTCGGCGTCCCCAGCGCGACCATTGCCGCAATGCCGATAACGGTCTTGCCGCTCCCCGTCGGGAGTTCCAGACAGCCCCTATCGCCAGCCTCTCGCCAGGCGTCCAGCGCTGCCTGCTGGTAGGCTCTGAGGTCGTACGTCGTCGAGAGCGACAGCGACGGCAGGGAGCAGACAGCGTCTTCGTACGCTATCCCGCGGTCCCCCAGCGCACTCCGGAGGTCGGCGTACCGGTAGGCCGGCGCTCTGGCTGTCTGGGTGCGTTCGTCGTACTCGACGCCGGGCAGGTCCGACGGCGGGTCCCCCGTCACGCGGATGGTCCCCGACTCGTACGTCAACTCCAGCACACTCCGGGGTTCGCCGGTCCGGCCGATAACGCTTTCGCGGGCCGCATCGCCGGGGGCACCAGTTCAAATAACAATACGGTTTACGTCCACTCGCGCCTACAGTGTCAACTATGGACGACAGGCGTACGACACTACTTGCCCTCTTGCTGTCGGTAGTGCTGACCCTCGCTGTGTTGCCGGCGAGCGTAGCGGGAGCACAGACGGCACAGGAGACACTGACCGTGGATAAAGACGGGCGTGCCGACTACCGGTCGATACAGGCCGCTGTGGACGCCGCCGACAGCGGTGACACCGTCGAAGTCCGTCCGGGCACCTACTACGAAGAAGTCCGAATCAACGAGAACATCTCCATCGTCGCACCCGACCGGGCGATACTGGACGGCTCGCGGTTCGTCAACGGAACCGGCGTCACGGTGGCCGGCACAGCCGAACCGAACGTCACCGGATTTACCGTGCGGAACTACCGCTTCGGTGTCGTGGCCAACGGAACCAGGGGCGACTGGACGGTCACTGATACGACCGTTATCGCTGCCGACGTCGGCGTCTACGCGCCGAATTCGTCCGGGAACTGGACTATCGAGGACGCCGCCGTCGCCAGCACGACCTACAGCGGCGTGTTCGCCCGCGGGACCAGCGGTGACTGGACGATTCGCGACACTCGCTTCGTCGCTGTCGGCGGCGACGGCGCCGACGTCCGCAGGTCTTCCGGCGACTGGACGGTCGCAGCAGTCGTCGTTGACCGGTCCGGCGCGGACGGCGTCGACGCCTCCGGGACAACTGGTGACTGGTCGGTCCAGAACACGGAGGTCCGCCGGAGCGATACCGGCGTCAAGGCTATCAATAGCGCCGGCGACTGGACGGCGACCGACCTGACAGTCCGCCAGAGCGACACCGGCCTCGTGACCGCCTTTTCGAGCGGCGCGTGGACGGTCACGAACGCCACGGTCGATACACGCGATATCGGGGTCTTCACCGCTCGAACGACCGGCGCGTGGACCATCCAGAATACGACCATCGAAAGCCGGCAACAGGGAATCCACGCCATCAAGACCAACGCGTCGTGGACTGTCTCTGGGTCGACCATATCCGTGACCGCCGAGCAGAATGCCATCGGTGTCGACGCCCGCTCCGCGAGCGAGGGCTGGTCGCTCAAGGACGTTACCATCGAAAGTCCCGATATCAAAGTCGCCGAGTGAAGCGACCGCACCGACACTGCCCTCCCTCGTCACGGGCTGCCACTCTCGCCACCAAAGCGAAGCCCTTAATTAAAACACCCCCTTCTCCCAGAGTGCGGGACCGTGGGGTAGCGGTATCCTCGGCGGATGGGGTCCGTCGGACCTGAGTTCGAATCTCGGCGGTCCCACTCAAGCTTTTACCAGATGCCGACACCTGTACGCTTAGGTGTGCGAGCGGTCAACTTCCTTCGCGTATTCAGCTGAAATTTAGTCGTTCTTTAAATACCTCTGAGAACCATAAGAAGTCTGTCAAGAAGCTGCGGCTTCTGATCGAAATTCGGCGTCGTCAGCAGTGGCCGTACCCACCCTGTGCGTTCGTCCCTGCAAGCCGACTCATCGAGGACGGTGCGACTGATTCAGAGGTACGTCGTGCAGTCCAGGAAGTCGACGACGAACTCGTGCGAGGTGGTTCCGATGAGTGACGCGGAGAGTCACGTAGAGCCCGCTGAGGAAAGCGACGAGAGCGAGATACCGAACTCCGGCCCCAGTCCGGCACAACGTGGTTCGACCCCTGAGAACCTGCCAGAGGAACATAGGCCGAACCTCCCACACGTCGCGGACGGCGAGAGTACCGATTGGTCGCAGTACACGGCCTATCGGTGCGTCCACTGTCACGACAACTGCATCAACAAGATCGACTCGGACTACGCCCGGGCGAGAGAGTGCCGCCACTGCTACGCAGTTCCGGTACTCGACCGACACAGCGTCGACGATCCGGCGCTTGATCGGTAACTCCTCTGTCCGACGATGTGCCGAGGAGAGGACAGGGGAGTACCCGCCGTTGGTAGCCGTCCCACCGTCCGACCAACCCAGTGTGTCGGCGGCTCGACCCCTCGGGTTCGCGTTCCGGGAGAGGAAACCCCCCTTGCGGGGGTTGACTCGACCTCTCAGCCGCGCGTATCTGCCAGCCTCCACAGTCCACCGAAAGCGAGGGCGCGGGAGAGCTGGCACGCCCGGCAGCGCAGCGGAGCGAGCAGCCCGGACCGGGCCGCGAGCGCCAATCGCGGCCCGCACCTGCTCGACCAGCCGGCAGCGACCCCTTGCGGGTCGACCCGGAAGCCCGAGCGTTTCCCCCGAACCCGGCGGGTGAGGGGAATCGTTACCGCGTTCACCTGTCCGACCAATGCCGTTCCTGCCCCCGCGGGGTCCCACGTATGAACAGCCGTGTGGAACCGCCGGGACACCTGGGCGGTCTCGACCTTGCGGACAGATGTAACACTCCCGTCTTAGCAGACCTTCTCGAAGAGCGCGATCTCCTCGGCCATGGCCAGTTGCTCGATGGAACACTGACCGAACGCGACGAAGACCGCGTACGCATTGCGAAGTTCATCGCGGCGCATCCGGAAGGTACGCCGGTGTCTCACGTCGTTTCGTACGCAGTGAAGGGAGTGTCGCCTGAAACGTGCGAGCGCGTCGACGGTTCGGACCCGGATTACCAGTTTGCATACCGCTTCATCGACGACCTCATAGCCCCCGACGACCCGTACGTGCGGAAATCCCGGTCGTCAGGCGTTCTTTTCGTGACCCCGACACTGCGGCTTCTTGACTTGATTACAGAAGGCATTACTCAAACAACCCAGACAGAGGGCCTGACGTATGATCGTGAGTTCCTGCGTAATTACCTCTCTCGCGTCGATTCTGTAGACGATAACCTGCGGGAGCTACTGAAGGACGGTTTTACATCCTACCTGAACCGCATCAAAGATTACAAACTGCTGTTCGATGTCCACTTCGTCGACCGGCGCGGCGGCGAGTCCACACAGCGGATGACGAAAGACTACAAGACCCGCTTCAACGACCAGGGCCGTGTTTCCAAGCAGTTTGCCCGGTTCAATGATGCGCTGGAATACGGCTACGAGAACGCTGAGAACGCTGTGCTGGTGACGTTGACGACTGACCCGAAGCGCCAAGACTCGCTGCTCGACGGGATAGATTCGATAAACGAGAACTTCAACCGGCTGTTGTCGTATTTCGACTCGGACCCGTCGACGAAAACCGATACCCGCGACCCGGATGTTCCCGGCTGGCGGCACGATCTCGATAGCGAGGTGACCGGGCGACCGCGTGACCGACCGGACTACATCAAGGCGCTGGAGTTCACCGAGAAAGGATACCCGCATCTGCATGTGCTGTTTTTCGACGTGCCGACCCGCCAGCAAGACGGATTGCCGTGGCTGTGCGACAAGCCGGAAGTAGCCGCGAAATGGGCCGACTACGGCCAGGGTGAGATCGTCGACGTGTACCCGCTGACGTACCGCGACGACCTCGGCGACCTGGAACCAGAGTTCCAGAGCGACGAAGGCTTCGTCGATTGGTATCGCTTCGGCGACCACGATCACGGTGAGCAGTGGGTTCGAGAACGGACCCGCTCGCACGAGCTGATCGAGTTCGGCGACGATGGCCATGAGATGGAGTCAACCGCTGGCGCGTATCTCGGGAAGTACCTTAGCGCGACGTTCGGCTCGCTGCTCGACGCGACGGAGTCTTTCGAGCAGGCCGACGACGACCGAGAGACGTACGCCGATAAAGCAGCGACGTGGAAGCTAGCGCTGTACTGGGCGACGAACCGGCGGTTCTGGTCCTGCTCGGAATCGATTACGGAAGGAATCGACCCGAACGATCACCTGCAAGACCCGGACGTTCGTGAAGCCGTTAGGTGGTGTTCGCTCGACTCCGTAAAGGCCGCGAGCGAGAGCGAGATACGCGACGACCTCGCGCGTCGGCAGTGGGATGACCTCGACGATCTCGACGCCGCCGTAGAGCGGGCGATTTCCGATGTGGAACAGCCGCAGGTGCGTTCCACGCTCCCTGATGAAGCCACGTTCCGATGCATCGTCGACTACATCGGTGCGTATGCGTACTGGGATCTCCCGAGTAGCGAGTTAGCCGATGATTCGTCTGACCTCGAAACCACCGAGGACTATATTGTTGATGACGACAGCTTGCCGATTGTCGACTGTGAGAACGACCCGCCAATAGTCGATGTATGGTATTGAGGTGTTTTTTAGTTGGATATCTAAATTGGCAACTGAAGGTAAAAATCTATAGAATAAGATAAGATGCTGAAAATA
This sequence comes from Haloarcula sp. CGMCC 1.2071, assembly GCF_037078445.1. Taxonomy (NCBI): domain Archaea; kingdom Methanobacteriati; phylum Methanobacteriota; class Halobacteria; order Halobacteriales; family Haloarculaceae; genus Haloarcula; species Haloarcula sp. CGMCC 1.2071. The sequence continues at coordinate 142,956 of NZ_JAYMGY010000004.1, read as the reverse complement.
CCAGTTTGATACAACAAAGAAGCGAGTGCAACTAATGCACCTAATATAGCAAAACGTTGCGGCCACGGTTCATATTCTTCAACCACTGATTTCACGTGTATTTCTACTGTTGAGGACTCCTGGAAGGTGTCTAATGTCCCACTGTAAAGAAAAACGAATTGGAAATCATAATTTCCCGATTCAGCATCTTCAGAAATATCTAATTCAATTTCCATTGGTGCGTGGTCTCCCCAATCACCTTCTGAGATGATCGTTGGGTAAAGTCGATCTTCAGCGTTTTCTTCGGGAGGAAATTCAAATGCTGGACTGTCAAAGAATATGAATTCAGATGGATACATTGTACTTGCATTAGATTTTATATGATGCACGAATTGATTATTTTCTTCAAGAGCAGGTGCACCATATGAAATATTATCATCTTCGTCTTTATGAAATGGTATTGATATTTTCCCACCGCTATCAGAGAGCAGAGAATCATAATCCACGAAAGTTGTCATCTTAAATCGATCAATATTGCCATATCCAGTAAAGTAAACGCTGAACTTTGCTGTGCCACCTTTAGAAACCGATAATCTTTGTGTTGAAGTGATGATTTGATACTTCGGTTTAGTTGTAGGAACCCTTCGCTGTGCCCTTCCCTCAAGTATGTTATTGTCGCTCATGGAATAGATTATCTGATGGTCGTATATATTAATAATGTTGATAGTGTAATCCCGGCGCTTCGGGTCGTATCTGTGAAGTGTTCGGTGAGCGAGTCCCCGATGCGAAACCGACGACCGAGTCCCCGATGGGAGAGCGTACTATTCGTCGTCAACCCACCAGACCCAGCTACGACCGGCTTGCTTGCCGTTGATGCGCCCCTCGTCGTGGAGTTCCTTGAGTCGCCGAATCGTGGCCTTGTCCTTGATCGGCAACTGCTCCGAAACCTCGATAGTCGATAAAACGTGTTCGGACGTATCGCGTAGGACCTTGACGATCTCGTCGTCAGTTACGTCTGGTTTCCGTCCAGCCATTACCACATCCAATCGAGTGTTTTGCTTATAAAATCCCACCAGAGCCGCTGTACGTACGTCGTTTGTTACATCTTTAGAAACTATTAATAGAGTTCAGTATGATTATTCGCTACGGAGGTCACCCGGACTGCTGGAACAGTTCGGAAAACGCGGACCCGGTGCTGGAACACCGGCCCGCCGTGGCTCCCGTGTCCAGACCACGGAAGCATGTTAGCAGACACAACCGCGAGGATTAAACCCCTCGCTCGACCCCGCCGGAGGTTGTCCGGCAGTCGTGTTAGTTTTTCAAGAGTGGATTCAGAAACCTGGATAAACGCAGTAATCAGTGGGTCTAACCCCACGGTTCCACTTTCACCCTACCGAGACGGTCCGGTTTATACGTGCAATCAGCAGTCAGGAGTGGATGACTGCCCCGTCAAATCTGAAATCGGATTCGCTCGTCCGCCCTCGAAACAGAACCGGATGCCCCATCCGAGAGGGACACCGATGAGTGACGATCTCCAACCGCTTGCCCCGCGGCAAGCACTGGAGATGTGGATAGACCGGCAGAAAGCCGAGAAAGCCGACGAGACGGTCCAGAGCTACTACTACCGCGTTCGGCAGTTCGTCGACTGGCTCGACGAAGAGGGCATCGACAACCTGAACGACCTCACCGGGCGCGACGTGTTCCGGTACGACTCCGACCGGCGTGCTGACGGGCTAACCAAGAACGCCCTGAACACGCAACTCGGGACGATCAAACTGTTTCTGGACTTCTGCGTCGACGTGGAAGCCGTTCCGCCAGTGCTGCCCGCGAAAGTCGACGTGCCGACCCTCTCGAAGGCAGAACGAGCGAACGAGGAGAAACTGACGGCGAACCGTGCCGAGACGATTCTGCACAAACTGGAACAGTTCGACTACGCCAGCCGCGACCACATGCTGTTCGCGCTGGCGTGGCATACTGGTGCTCGACTCGGTGCGCTTCGTGCGCTCGACCTGGACGACTGCTACCTGACCGACGACGATCTCGACCGACTGGCCCACCGGGACGGACTCACCGACGAGGAACTCGAACAGTTCGACGTTCCGTTCGTCTACTTCTGCCACCGGCCTGAGACGGATACGCCGCTGAAGAATCAGGAGGATGGTGAGCGTCCGGTCGGCCTGTCGGAAGAGATCGGGCAGCTGCTCGAAGACTACATCGAGGTGACGCGCGTTGAGGTCGAGGACGAACACGGGCGCAAGCCGCTGTTCTCCAGCAAGCGCGGAACCGGTCGAATGTCGAAGGGCGCGATTCGCTCGCGGTTCAACATCATCACCCAGCCGTGCCGTTTCGGGACGTGCCCGCACGACCGCGATACGGAGACCTGCGAGGCGCTGGAACACGGCTACGAATCGCGTTGCCCGTCGGCCCGTTCTCCGCACCGGATTCGGACTGGCTCGATCACGCATCACCGTGATGAAGGCTGGCCCCCGGAGGTGCTGGCCGAGCGTGTGAACGCGACTCCGGAGGTCATTCGCACGCATTACGACCAGCCGGACCTGCTGAAGCGGATGGAATCGCGCCGTAGCTACATCGACTAACCGCAGTTCACAGAATACCCATGAGTCACAACCACGACAACCCACGGATGAACGATTCTAGAGACGAACCGCGGCACTCGGCGGTCCCACTACATTTCTACCCGGATGGAAATTACGAGAAGTATAGCGCTTCGCTAACCAAATTCCTATTCGTTCCGCGACGAATAGAACACCCTCATTTAAGTAGGGGGTGGGCAGCATGAGTTCGCACACCTCCAGTGGGGAAGAAAGCCAGCTCATCTGCGAGTTCTGCGGCTTCCCCATCACCGAGGAGGGGCAGGACTGCCTCGCTCTTACCGAGGGGGTGTGTCGGCCATGACGCTCGAGGTTACGCTGGAAACTCCGTGTCTAGCGAACGGACACTGGCAGCGGCTCCCGGCCGACTCGACACGCGTCGCCGAATTCGACCTTTGTGGGCAGTGTTTCCCTGACGACTGGGACACAGTTTCCGAGAAAGACGTCGAGACGTTCCTGTTTACAGCGAAAAACGGGTCGAAGCTCCACCGGAGCATCGACACCGGCGACGACGCTGACACCAGCCAATTCGGAAATCACGACTATCCCGACGAGACGCTCGCCGCCAAGCTCGCCGGCGGTGCCTCGCTCGATCACGAGTTCGAGTGGGACAAGCAGGGAGGTGACGCGTAAATGGTCACCCACGACGACGAGTGTGACTCCTGCGGTGCGGTCGGTCGGACCTGCCGAATGCGGTGGCCCGACGGCGAGACGCGAGAAATGTGCGGTCCCTGCGAGCGGCGCTGGACGTACATTTGGCGGCACTTCTGTGAACGCCAGCCGCGACAGGCCAATCGCGTTCGCGCGAAAGCAAATCGCGAGAGACGTGCCCGTCCTGACGGCGGCGAAGCGGTGCCCGACAGTGGGGATACAGTCCGCACGGAATCTGACTGCTCCGGAGGTGACGGTGCGTAATGCCGTCGGAGAACCAGGCGGGAGACCGCCGCGAGCGACTGCGCTGTCCCAGGCTTGTCGACGATATCGGCGAGGACCCTGCTCGGTGGCTGGACCAGGATCTGCTGTCGTACCCGGATCGGCGCAGGCTGGTCTTCTCGCTCATCGACGGCATCGACAGTATCGAGCGGGTTCGCGCCTGGCGAAGCACCGAGCGAAAACTCGCAAACGACCGTGCTGTCGAGAAAGCACGGAACCCGCTGGAAAAGCCGCGGGCGAAGATCATGCAGCGTCTGGACCAGCGCGAGGAGTGGCTCGAACTCCACGGCGAGCGACCAGACCGACTTCCCTGTGGCCCATGTCGGCCGTGTGACTGCTGCAACGGGGAGTCTGCGGTCACGCCCGAAGACTTGCGGGAACGCGATGAGGCGGCTGCCCAGCGGCTCGTTGAGAGCTACCAGGCCGGCGGCGTCGATACGAGTGAGACCAGTCCGGAAACGGAGGCGTCGACGCTCGGGGCGTTCGCGACCGACGGGGGCGAAGCACAGTGACGCACGTCGAGCCACACATCCACGAGGCCGACGCGTGGCTGTACTACGGCCCAGTCACCGACGGGAACAGCAAGGCCGACGATTACGACGGTCTCGATCCCTACTGGGCGCTCGCGGACCTACTCATCAACGAGTGCGATGGATACACCGAGGTCTCCGAAGTCGTCATCGACGGTGAAATGTGCGACCTCCGGCTGAACTACTCGGCTTCTGGTATCGCACCACGGCCGACCGATCCAGTCAACAGCGACACGCTGTACGAGTTCGACATCCACGTCGACGGCGAGGGCGAGCGCAAGTGCAATTTCAACGTCTCACCACGCTTCCCGGAGATGCGGAAACCGGACGGTGAAGCGCTGACGTTCCCGTTCCACCACAGCTCAGCTGAATCCGGTGTGAGTGTTCACGCCCAGCCATCTAACATCGACCTCGACGAACTCCCGAGCCTGTTGGCGCGGGCGATCTTCGAGCTGGCCGACGACGCTGGCGTTGGTCTCTACCACGGGTACTTCGACGCGCCCTTCGACGGTCATATCACAGCTGTCGAGCGGTATATTCGCCTCACGCGCTCGATGAACGAGAAGCTCATCGGGACTGGTGGCGTCCTCGACCGGCTGACGATGCTGCTGTCCGACGCAGATGGCACCGTCGGCGAGTACAAGTGGGACAACGAAGAGGAGCGCGGCCATCACCACGCACTCAGACACGGGTCTGTCAGCGCCCGCGAACTGGTTCCGAACCACCGTCTTGGCGGGCAAATCAAGAGCTATCTGCCAGAGAACCCCGAGAACTTCAGTCCCGACGATCCCCTGTATCATCCAAAGCTCGGTGTGAAGTTCGTCTCGGGGCGGACGTCGACGGGTTCGGTCTCGTGGGCAGACCGCCACGAGGTGATTCAGGAACTCGATGAACGTCTGCTGTCGCTACTTTCGTGGGCAGACGTGCCAACCGAGGCTGGCGGCACCACGTTCGTTGCCGACGACCACTTCGAGGCAGCCCCCGCTGACTCGTCGGTCCCGATCCACGAGGACCCGCTGCCACGCCTGGAGGCACAGCAAGAGCATATTCTGATGAGTGTGCTGCGCGATATGACGCCATCAGATAAGGACCTGACCGAGGCGCTCGCGACCGACGGTGGGATGCCCGCTCAGGACCTTGCCGACGCCACGGACACGTCGTTGTCGACTGTTTATCGGGCGCTGCAGCGGTTGGAGGGAGTCATCACCAGCGACAACGGACACGTTCGATTCGTCTCTGAGAAGCTCCGGCAAGAGGTTCGTGGGCTCGTTGAGTCCGTCGAGCACGCGATAGACTCTGCTGCCGACCGGGCCGCGCGCATCGTCGATATGGATGTGCGACAGTCGGCGTCGAGCGCGTTCGACCGATGGCTCGCCAAGTACGGAGCTGAGTTCGATGCCCCCGATCACGACGGACAGCGCCCGGTCGTCCGCATCGATACAGTGCTGTCCGAGCTGCGGTCAACGGATAAGCCGCTCGTCGGAGAGGTCATCACCGAAATGATGCGTGCGTGGCGGAAGGACAGTCGGGACCCAGAGATACTGCTGGACGCAACTGTCGAGGTCAGCATCGACGGTTCGCGGTTCGAACGCCCGGTTCGGACCCTCCGGTAACGCCCGACAGCTGAGAGGCATCACTGTTCTGCGGCCCGTTCCTTTATAAGTAATTCCGCGTTTGACCACGGACCACGGTCTCGCATGGAGCCGCTTCCGATGTGGTGTTACGTTCGTCAGCAGTCCGTCGCTGGTCTCGTTCCCGCCCGGCGGGCAAACCCCCTTAGCGGGTGTGGCTAAGGCCACGCCCCTGCGGGGCGCAAAAATACACACCGCACCGCTCCGCCGCCGGCTGTCTAGAAGATATATTCTAACGTTTGTTTTCTCGCCTCTGGCGTTCTCTGACAGCATATTATTCCAAATCTTTACAATCCTGTGAAGAAGATATCTTCTACATGACCAAGTGGACCAACCGAGACAAGATATGGAACACTGCGCTCAAGAAAACCGATGAAATTCGTCCCGAAGCCTTCGCTCTCGCAATCGGTATCAGTGAGAGAACAGCAAGGGACTGTCTGGAAACGATGCACGAGTCAGGAGTATTAGCGAAACAAGGCGGTAAGGGTAGAGAGCCCGCTGTCTACACCTCACTCGTAGATCATCCGGAAGAATAGCAGGTCTCAGACCATTTTTAGCCGGTCCGCTTCACAACTTCTACCGCGCACTGAAACACCGGTTGAAGCGAGCGAAACAGTGGTAGTTGCCTGCACATCTAAGTGAGTGGTCAAGAGAGTTTCATACATGCCCCACGAGTCCACCGCTGAATTAGAAGACTACGCCCACAGCACTGTGAATGAGGCTCTACGGACGATAGCTATATTGTACGAAGATGACTGTGAAGTAGTCTATCTCCGGGATAATCTCAAAGGCAAGTACTCAAAAGAAGAGTACTACGCAGTTGCCGATACGTTTCGAGAGATTCCAGAACTAACAGAGTCGAAAACTGAAGACGCGCCTCTGGGCAGCAAGCAGTCACTTGTCCACTACCACGAGGAAGCTTACGTCTTCCAATTCCCGCACGAACAGTGTCACAGCATCCTATTGAGTGTGGATCCAACTGTCGGGTCACGTCTCAAATCGTTCATTACCGGCTGTCAGGAACGACTGTAAGCCTGTAGATAGAGACCAGCGGAAGCGGTGGTGTCCTCAGTTCGACCCGTCAATCCGAGCTAACGTTTCAGCGCGTCCTGGCCGACATCGTCGATTACTTTGAGATCCTCAACATCGGCAGCAACAAATTCCCCAACGGTGTTGAACTCACGAGCCATCCTGCAAGAGATTTCGTCCCCAATCCCATGCTCGTCGTCAGCGAGGTCTCGAATCGTACGCGCCCGATCGTCGACAAGAACTTCAAGTTGCTCCTCGAGGTCGTCCTCGTCGATTTCGTCGTTCAGTACAGCTGATGAACCTCGTCGACGGCGGTCGGCTCCGGGTCATCGCCTGTCACCCAATCAGTGACGCGGTCAATCACATCCTCGACCTGCGAAACGAGTACTGCGACGGCCCACAATCCCGCAACAATGAGCCAGACACCGTTGTCATCGGCGTCTCACCCGAACTTCTAAGATTCGTCCGCTACTACGATTTAGTATGATCCTTGGCCTCGAGATGACGACTGAGCTCATGGCATCTCTGATAGGGATTTTCTTAGTTTTCATTTTTTATGGGGTGTTGATAGCACAAGAGATGCGCGACGGGCGTAGTTTCTCGGATATTTTGAACAGAGGGTTGTTTGCCGACCGGTACGAGGGTTCCTTCCGTAACTCCTAGTCGTCTGTGAACGGGTTTGTGAGGTCGTTTATCCGGGTAGTCGCGACTGTGATAAGCATCGCAATCCCAGCTACTGGAAATCCGGAAAGGTACGATATCGGCCCGATTCCTGACGGCCCGCGTGTGAGCAAGGTGATGAGCGTCGTCACCATCGACCCGACGAGTATCATCCGTAGGGCGCCGCCGATACTGAACCACCAGACGTATTCTGGGACTGTATCGACAGCATCGGACCGCCAAGCGACCAGCAAGACGAGTCCACCGGCGACGAATGCGCCGTAGACACGAAGGGCGCCGAAATCGGCATTCGAAACGGTCACCAGCACTGTCCCAGCTGTCCCGATAGCGATGAGACCGATGCCGTCGATCCGAGCCAAGAAGTTCCAGATGTTTCGCTCAGTAAAGTGCTGGATCAGGATGAGAATCAAAACCAGCAGTGCGGTGAGGATACCACCCGCTGTAATGAATCCGTCATCAACACCAGTCACGTCAGTCGCGCTCTGTACGACCGTGGAAAAGAGTGTGTTCAGTGCTTGTATCATGCAACCAGCCTCCCGTCAGGAGTTTCATCAATCGTCTCGGCTGTCAGCATCTCCTCAACAAGCTGTTCGGCCTCGTCGTGATCTACGTCGTCGGCCTCCTCGACGACAGCGTCAACCACGTCGCCTCGGTCCGCGCCGTAGCCAGCGCCGTCGAATTTGAGTTCCTCGACGACCTCGGTCACGACGGCGGTCGGCGCATCCGAGGTAACGACAAGCTGGCCGTCGTCGTCGGTTTCGACTTCCACGTCCGGGCCCGGATCGAGGCCCAGTTCGCGGAACGACCGGCTTTTCAGCCGCGTGGCTCGCTCGGCGTCGACCATCTCGATGGTTTCGGAGTGACGGGCCTTCGCCGACGCTTCGGCCAGCCTGATGAGGTCCAGTAGCGACCGCGGTGTGACCGGGATCGTGCGTCCCTCCTCGTCTTCCCGAGCGACCAGTCGCGTCTTCACGGCCACGTACCACTCGCGTAGCGCGTCTTTCACCGCGTCGCTCGCGAACGTGGGCGTGAGTTCGCGACAAGACTGCAGGTACGCCCGCAGCGCGTCCATCGGAAGCTCGCCGTCAACGTCCTCAAGGAGCTCATCGGGAACCTCGTCGCCCCGCTCTTGTCTCGTGGCAACATCTCGCCCGTCGATGATGTGGCCAGCCAGGTCGTCGATTTCATCGCGGTCGGTCCGCTCCCGGAGCACCCACATCAGGTCGAACCGGTCCAGCAGCGGCGAGATGATATCCGTTTGTTGAATCGGGCTTTCGTCGGTTCGGAAGTGGCCGTCCTCTGGGTTGGCCGCCGTTAGGATAGCCGTCTCGGCGTTCAACACCGCACGTTCGCCGGCTTTTTCGATGGTCACCTTGCCCGATTCCATCGCCTCCAGGAGCGCGTTCTGTTCGGCACTCCCGGCGCTGTCGAGTTCGTCGATGAATACGGCGCCGCCGGAACATTTCGGGATCGCGCCGGCGGTGACGGTCAGATCACGGTCGTCGAACCCATCTTTCGTCATCGCGGCGGTCAGGCCAGCAGCCGACGTGCCCTCGTTACCCGATGTCTTCTGGGCACGCGGGCTCAGCGCTGTCAGCGCCTCGCCGAAGTCCGTTTTCCCTGTTCCAGGGTCGCCCAGGTGCAACTGATGGATCAAGCCACGATGATTCGTCCCTTCAGCGTCCGGCGAATTGCCACGTACCAACTGGAGAATGAGACTCTCTTTGATGTGCTCATCGCCGTAGTGCGTCGGCGCAATCGATGCGACCAGCGTTGAGATTGGATCATGGATATCGGCGAGTTCGTCGATAACGTCACGGTGAGCGTCACGGTCGATCTGCTGTCGGGCCGATTCCTCGACGATGACCTCCTCGACATCGAGGATCTTCTCACCGACCGTCGAGCCGTCAGGATGGACGGCCTTGTACTCCGCGACGAGTGTCACGACTTCGCCGGACTCGACTCCGCGTCGCGCCAGTTGTTCGGTGAGATGAGCGTCAATCGTCTCCGTGCCCTCCTCAACGCGCTCGGGAACGGGCTGGAGTCGGAGTGCCTGGTAATCGACGTAAAGACACTGTTCGTTGACCAATCTGAACGGACCGCGTTTCTCACAGCCTTCGCAGACCGTTGGCTGGCGAATCGCACCGAAGCCCTGCGGAACCCGATGTAGGGTTCCACAACGGTGGCACTCGAAGGTCGCCTCCTCGAGTTTTGGATCTACCGAGGACCGCTGTCGGATCTGGCCGCGAACGGCGATTGTCTGGCTGACGGTGCGTGCGTAGTGTTCGCCGACGTGGTAGACATCGACGTCGTCGACAATCGGGAGCGAGTCAGCGTCGATGCTCATTTCATCATCCCCTTGAGGCTCTCCACGATCACGTCGACGCCAGCACTGAGGATGTCAATGGTCGCCTGGATGTCGAAGCCGGGAATGATGCCTGTCCAGAACAGCAGTCCGAACAGCCCTGCCGAAAAGAGGACCGAAACGAGCGCGTGCCGAGCTGCCGTCCGCCCGACCGTCGCGACGAGTGTAGCGATCCCTTTCAGTTTGAAGCCCCACCACAGCCAGAGTCCGGTCGTCATCAACGTCCCAACGCCCACGCCGAGCCCAGTCAGTCCGAAGTTCTCAAGTCCGAACTGCAACAGGCTGCGAAGCAAATCGAGCGGCGTAATCAGCACTACTGGACACCTCCGACTCGTCGAAAACTCTCAGATTTTCGAGTGTTGCTCGCGACCAGCCAGCGGCGCACGCTCGCGTCGCATAATGCGCCTGCCCACACGGGGGGGTACTCATGTCTTGTCTGGAATTCCGCGCGCGCGAAAAATCTCGCCGCTCGCCGCGAAATCGGTGCGGGGACCGGTTTCCGGTAGTCCGGCCCCCTGGGTTCGTCTTCGAAAACTGAGAGATTACAGCCGAGACTCTGTGGTGCCGAGGAAGATCGTCGACGACTGGACTCTGGGGTCGGGCCGATCATGCCGACGCACCCCCCGGGACTGCAGCTCGTTCTGAGTTCGTCTCGGAGAGATACACTTTCAGGTCGCCGTGGATTGGCTTCGAAATCTCCGGCCATGTGATCGGCGGCCAAGTGAACGCTTGTTCGTTGTAGAGGACAGCCTCGCCGATGTCAAGATCGGAAGTTAGGTCTTCCTCCATCTGGACAGTCTCAAATCCTTTCGGCGCGGAGCCGCCGTGAGGGTTCGCGGTACCGTTCATCGCGACACGCCAGCGAATCCGGTCCGTCCAGAGGTTGTGGAGGTGTTTGTCCTTGTGGCCGAAAAACAGGCCGATGATCCCGTTCTTCCGGAAGTCCTCGACGGCCGTCCCAGCGAGTTGGACTTTCTGGAGTGTGGCATACTTGTCCTTCGAGACGCCCTCCCGAGCGAGCGACGCAACCTCGTCGCAGATCCAAGTTGTCCAGTCAAACGGGCCGCGTTCGACGAGTGATAGCGCCCAGCCGAACCACCAGTGATCGACCGGATCACCATGCTGGAACTCGACGCCGTCAATGACCTTGTCAGATTCCTCGTAGACCCACTGACACCCTCGCATCTTCGGGTCTGGGTAGACGACATGAAACACACCGTCCTGCAGGACGTTCAGGTTCAGGTCCATGATATCGCTGTAGTACGTGACCTTCCGAACGACGTCCTCGAGCGGGACCTCTTTGCCCATCGAGTTCCGATTCCCGCCCTTCGGGACGACACGCACGGTCACCTCGTACCCCTTGGGGAGGCACACATGTGCGACCGGCGCGTAGGGGAGCCACTCCGACCGCGAACCCGTCGCAGCTCGCCAGACCACACGGGAGTTGTTGACTTCCATGTCAATCTGGGCGGCCCGGAGTGCAAGCGTCGTCTTCCCCGAGTTCGGCGGGCCCGTCGCGAACCACTCGACACCGCCACTGGGCTGGTTCCGGCCGCCGTCCCATGTGTGGTCCCAGAAGGCCGGAACGAGACCATCCTCGTCGAACTGGTCGGGATTGAACTTCGGCATACCATGGAGCCGGCAAAGGTGGCGGCCATCAGAATGCCGGCGGCTGTCATCGGTCCACTGTTCGCTTCCGTAGTGCGGTTCTTCGAATCCCAGGTCCTGTGGATCGTGCATCTCAGACATGGTTACATCGTCCTCGCTGGTTCGTGCTCGCCGTTCTCGTCCTCACGGTGTTCGTCAGCCTCGCCAGCCCAGCGTTCGACAGCGCGGTTGTACGCCGGCAGGAGGTAGGTCGCTGCCCACAGTTCGCGTTCGCGGGCGAACTTCTCCCCGTCCCGGAGTAACACACGCTGGGCGCTGGCCCGGTCATGGATTTTCCAGTCGAAGTCCGGTTCAACACGATACAGCTCACCGAGCGTGCCCCGGTCCAACCGAGACAGCCACTCGTCGACGGCGGTCATGTCCTCAAAGCCGTCCAGCAGCGAGACCAGCAAGTCACTCTGTTTTCGGTAAAGTTCATCCAGCGCTGGCCGCATGGCGAAGAACTCCGTCTTATCGGGATTCTCGACACGTTCGGACTGGTTGGTGTACTGCTGGGCGTCGGTCCGAAGCGTCCGATAGGCGGCCCGGAATGCTGGACGGACGTACTTCGCCGCGAGGTAACGGCGCTCTCGCTCGGCTGTCGCGAGCCCGACTGGGTCTTCCCGCCACTGCTGGCGGTTCTCCGACGTGATGACGACCGACAGCGGCACAGGCCGGGAACAGACGTTCACAAACCAGCCGTCCGGAACCCGACCCAGCGCCCAGAACTGCATCTGATGAAGTGACAGCACCAGCTCTCGACGAGAGTCATAGCCTTCGACGGTCCAGCGCTGGAGCCAGTCGTGTTGGTCCTGATTGAGGCTGTCCAGCGCTGGCGTGAACGAAATCTCGGAGGTCGCGACATCAGCAGAGTCGTCCTCCTGAACTTCCTGGAGAACCTTATCGAGCGATGTCCGGATGGAATGGCTCGACATCAGTCGTCACCTCCCGCAGCGGCAGACGGTCGCTCGTCGCGGTCCAGTGCTGGGTCCTCATCGGACAAGACCGAGTCGAACGGTTTGCCCTCCCGGTTGTGTGCCTCGTCGATAAGGCCTTCATCCCGGAGGTCTTGGAGCCACTTCTGGACGTCGTACTGCTTGTTCTCGCTCTCGATGAGTTTCTCCAGGACCGCGTCGATCGTCCCGAACCGGCGGACGTTCAAGTCGACGTACCAGGCCGTGGTCCACGCTTTCCGCGCCTGTCCCGGAGCGACCCACGACTGGGCCTTCCCTTCGATGGGCTCGGCGAACAGGAGCCCGAACGGCAGGCACGCCAGAAGGCCCCACTGCCACGCGCCGACGAAATCCAGCGATGCGTACGCTGAGATGGCTGGAATCACGAGCATCCCGGCGGCCTGGAAGTACTGTTCTTTCCCAATCGACTCGGGCAGCGCTCGCAGCTTGCCCGGGTCCAGTTCGTCCTCGAGGAGAGTGCCTTCGTCGTCGCGGGGTGGCTGGTAGGTCCGCCACGGCCATGTGAAAATAACACGCGAAGGCAGGTGTTCGACCAGCCCCGGCGCGTCCTGGTCGACGATGACGACCTTGTCGTAGTCGCCGACACAGTCCCACTCAGCTTCTTTGTTGTTGATGTTCAGCCCAGCGTAACAGCCTTTGTAGCGGGCCCACATCGACAGCAGGCCCTTCGAGTACAGCACCGGCGCGCCGTCCTCGTCGAACACGACGTCGTAGCCCTCGATCTCGATATCACCAGAATCGAGAATCTCGCTCTTGTCGTCGAGTGGGCTGGTAGCGGTCTCCGGGTCCATCCGAATGAAGCCCCAGTTCTCGATGGCGTCGTCGTGGTCCTCGAGCTGTATCACCGCCACGACATAGGCGATGAACACGCTGAACACAATCGGGAAGTGGGCAGTCAGCGACGCCAGCGCGTAGTAGCCCACGAAGTACGCACCCACGGCGAATATGAAGCCGATGGCGATCCATGCCATCGCCCCGCGGCCAGTCCCAGCCAGGGCCTTCCGGCGGAACTTCGGGACATACGTATAGCTGAGCAGCGACAGCACGATCGTCGGTAGAACCACCCACAGCAGGATGTACTCGTTCAGGTCGCCGCGAGTGTTGATATCGGGTGCGGCCTTCGCCGTCGCGATGGATTTGTGCTTGAACGTCCAGCGGAGTGTGTCTCCGCTGGGGAGTTCCATCAGCATCGTCACCCGCTCAGCGTCGTCGTAGTGGCCACGCAGGGGGATGTCGTTGTGCCGTCGCATCCCCGACTGGAAAGTTACTTCCTGCTCGCCAACCGCCGTGACGTTCGCGTAGCGCTCGGTGATGATCGTCCCGTTGGAGGTCTCCGTTTTGCGCGTGTCCGGATGCCAGTAGATCTTCGTGAGCGAGAAGGTACGATTCTGGCCATCGAACGGGAAGCTTCCATACAGCCGCACCTGATTCCGGTGAACCGTCGTCGTGGGCGTCAAGAACTCCTGTGACGAGCGCTGGCCGTATGTTCCGGTACCACGCGGCGGATACCGGACCATCCAGAAGGCAGTCATCTCACCGGCCGTCCGGAGCGAGGGATAGCGCTCGTCGGTGACTGTGCCCTGGGTCTGGAGTTCCTGCAGCGTCCACTCTTGGTCCGTCGATGACTGTGCGTCAGCACCCACAGACAGCGGGACCGACAGCGCGCTGATGATAAGCAGTACGACAAGCAAGCAGTGTTGAGTTTTCCGTCCGAACATCAGTTGTTCCCTCCGCGAAGTCGATCCGAGCCGTCACGAACCCGACTCGCGCCGTTCGAAACGATCTGGATGGGCCGTGGTCCCTGTCCCTTGATGTAGGTCATGTAGAGGTAGTACGCCGTCAGCAAGAGCCCGATGAGGCCTGCCAGTGGGACGAGCGGCTGTAGGCCGCTGCCGAGTGACTGCGTGATGACGTGCCCGCTGGCCCAGTCGATTATATAAACCACGACCAAGACGGCCGCAGCCGCCGGGAGTGTGCCTTCTGGGACTGCCGACGGGAGCGTAATGAACTCGAACCGCCGGACCAGCACAGCCAGTGCCAACAGGAGTACGACGCCGACGATGAGCGGAACTGGAATCCCTTCCTCGGGAGCCGTGATCGGTCCCATCGTCGGCCCGTTGAAGGGACCGCTCGTCGAATCGGTCGCCGAAGACGTCGTGTTCTCTTCCTGGAACTGCAGCGTCTCGTCGCTGTCGTCGTCGGACAGCGTCAGCGGCGAATTCGCCGTCCCAGAGTCCCGAACGACGCCCTGGGACGTACTGTAGAGGATGTACTTCTGGTCGTCTTTCGCGTCGACGAAAGTGAACTCCACCTCGTCGCCGTAGGTACTGCCCGCCCCGATCTCAAGCGACGGTTCGTTCGTATCTGGGGCGTCGGTGACCGACACCTGGACGTCGCCGTTGGTCGGCGTCGCAGTCACGGGCACTGTCGCAAGCTGGAACTCGTAGCCAGCATCGGACGGCGGTAGGTGGAGCCGTTGCGTGCCGTTGGCCTCGACTGTCGCGTACTCACCGCTCTCGCCAGCCCACGGTTCGTCGTAGGCGTAGTGAATCCGCTCAGCACCGTCTGGCAGCCGCATGTACGAGTCGCCGTTCCAGTCGGTCAGTTTGACACGGGAGTCCAACGTCGAACCCCGGACGCTCGGGTCAACAACCTGTATCGAGCCGTTGTTGACCCGTGCCATCGACCCGTCCGCTCGGACAGTAACCGTGTCGCCTGCACTGACAGAGCCAAGTTCTACGTTGAGCGTCGTGTCGTTGAGCTCGTAGTCTGCCGGAGCTACCTCTGACCACGTCCCGCCGTTGGTTCGGACTTCGAGATTACGGATTTCGTAGACGTTGCGCTCGAAGGGGATCGTCAGCGATGCCGCTGAGCGGTCGCCGGCGAAGGACTTCGAGACGTTGTAGCGAGAGGTCAACTGTTCCGCAGTGTAGGTGACCGTCTGCTTGTCCTGGACCTCGTGGCGATAGGTCAGCTGGACCTGTGTTGCCGGCGCATCCGCCGACTGCTGGGCCAGCCCGAGCTCAACGTTGTTCGTCCCTTCACGAACCCACGCAGAGTCAGTCGTCAGCGAGGCGGTTTCTCCATCGCCCAGACGGCCCGTATAGCTCGTCTCGTTCCCGTTCACGTAGAGACTGACGTCCTCGGTCTCGGTCCGTTCTGTATACGTCACCCGGGCGGTCGTAGCCGATCCTCCGACAGTCGATATCGTCACATCACTCGTTTGCCGGTCGATGCTGGGCAGCTCGGCAGTGGCTGTCTCGCCCGGTGCGAGCATACCCGAGTAGCCCGCTTCAGTGACGCCATCACCGTCGACATCGACTGCAGGGTCTTCCGTGTGGTAGGTCCCGTCAGCGGAGATTGTATAGTCGACAGTCCCGGCCGTCAGCGAGGTCTCGACAGTCGAGTCGCCGTTCGACAGTGTCTCGGCCGAGACAGACGTCGACTGTCCCGAAGTCAGGATACCCGAGTAACTCGCGTCGGTCGCCCCGTCTCCGTCGAGATCGAGGCCTGGGTCCTCGGTCGCTGTTCGCTCGGTCATATCAATATCGACGTCGACCTTATGACCCGTCGAGACGCTGGCCGTGTGCGAGCCGGTCGGGAGGTCCGAAACGCTCGCGGTGTGAGTCTCTCCCGATTTCAGAACCCCCGTATAATTCGCGTCGGTCGAGCCGTCGCCGTCGACGTCAATCGACGGGTCCTCGGTGGCTGTGCGCTCAGTCCACGACAGATTCCAGTCTGGTTGTGGGCCGTTCGTCGTTCCGGTGCTGATACTGTTCGTTCCCGGTGATAGGCCGTCGACGCTCTTGCTCGACGGTGTCTCGCCGGACGTATACACGCCTGACCACGACGCCTCAGCGGACCCGTCGCCGTCAACGTCGACGCTCGGGTCCTCCGTGCCAGTGTGGGCGGTGTAATCGAGCGTGTAGTCGACACTCCCGGACCCGCTAGCGGATATGGTATCGGCCCGATTGACGCTGAACGATTTTGTTTCCGAGTTGCCGCCACCGACGGAGAACGATTTTGAAGCCCCGGTATCGGACGCTTCAACCGTCACATCTGCGCCCGTTCTATAGGTGGCGGTGGCGGTCGAATCGCTGGGGCTATCGTCCGCGTGGCGGTAGACTTTACCGTCTGCGGCGTCGGTACCGTCGCTCCTCCCCACTGTGATAGTCGTACTCGCTAGGCTCGTTTGGACAATTTCGACGGTGACTTCGGACGCCCCATTCGGGTTCCATGCATCTATGTCAACTTCCTTATTTGAAGTCGTAAATTGCACGTCGCTGGCGACTAACGTCCCCTCTTTTTGTGTTGTGTCAACTCCTTCGCGGACGAGATATATGTCGGCCTTGCCGGACCCGTCGCCAGCGGCGTCATTCGGTAATTTGAGTGACGTAATGGGTTCGCTGGGCGTTGGTTCCAGCGAAAACTCGGATTGGAGTTTCGTATTGTCATCTAAGATGGCGTATTGGTAATTGTCTACACCTTGGCTAACGCTCTGGCCAGCAGTAACGGTCAGTTGCTCGTTTGTCGGGTCCAGATTGCCGTTAAGATTGAGTGACTCTGAATTGCCGGGCGAGAGAGAGCCGGAGGCCGACGCGCTGGAAGTGCTTTCGCGTCCCGTGACCGAAACACCCTCGTCAACCGCGTCAATGTTGCCGCCGACGCTGACCGACCCGCTACCCGTGCCGCTCGCGGAGGTGGATGTGGATGACAAACCGCCGGTAAACGTCACTTCCGCACCCGTCGCCGGGATATTTCCGCCCACATTATACGAGAGCGTATCGCCACTAGCGAGGCTCGACCCCGAGACGGTTCGCGCCGTCGTCTGTTCGTTTCCAACGAACTCGACTGATTCACTCGACGGATCGACGTTACCAGGAACCGAGACAGACTTCGTCGACCCGCTACTCGACGACGTCGCCGACGCCGACCACGCTGTTGTTTTCTCGGTCCCTTCAAAGACAATTTCTGGTTCGTTGTTCGTTGATGGGCCGGTCGGTGGGAGATTCCCCGCGACAGACAGCGAGAGCATGTCACCATCAGTCAGCGACGATGCACTCTCCGTGTCCGTTTCCGTATTCGTGATGCCAGTCACATCGGCAGTGAAGTCATTGACTGCGTCCTTGTCGCCCACGCCGTAGGCGGATGTGAATCCATCTGTCGCCGGCGAAGCCGTGATCTGGACTTCACCGGAGAACGTGATGCCGTTCTCGCTGAACTCAGGTACTTCAAAGACGAGATATCCGTTCTCGTAGGCAACTTCTCGTGTCCAAGTCGACCCGCTGGAGTGGACTCCTCGGACCTGTTTCGGCGTGTACCCCAGCTGCTCATGCACGGCCCCAGCTGGCAGCGCGACCTCACGACCAGCGTGGTGCTGGTCGTCACCAAGGATGAGCGCGAGATCGCCCGCGCCGATGAGATTCGCGTTCGAACCGACAAGGTCCTCAGCCCGATCGGGTGTCGTCACCGTCACCGACATCGAGGACGCGTTCGACCCGGTATAGGTCGCTCCGCGTAGCGATTCCGCCGGGATGGCCGGCGTCTGTCCGTCGGGCACGTCCACATCGATATTCCCATCCGGAACCGCGGACATACCGGAGGGACCACTGTCCGCCGCCACAGCGCCGATGCTCCCGGCTGGAATCCCAGCCAGCACCACCAGCGCAACCGCCAGAGTCGTGAGTAGTTTTGAGGTCATGTACTGAAAGGAATGGAATGCCCGACAGGCGCGTTAGGCCCTCCGTGTGCTGGCTCCGCTCGTACCGTACCGAGCGACAATCGTCACGACCAGGACGGCCATGACGATGGCTCCGAGCTGCCACGGTTGCAGTGGGACATAGCCCTTGATCTGGAGATAGGCCAGCACGCCGAGGAGAATTTCACCGGTCAGTGCCGGTGCGGCCTTGATGAGCGGAGCAAGTTCGCCGCCCGCCATCGCTAGCTCCCGGCCGATCGTCACCATGATCGACGTGACGACCACCGCCAGCGAACCAAAGCCGCCTGCGATTCCACCGGTCGTCACACGGGCCCGCTCGCCCACGCGTTCGACCAGTTCCACGTTGTCGTTGGCTTCCTCGTACTCTTCGAAGGCCCAGAGAGCCAGCGCCCCCACGGCGAGTAAGCCGATGATCGTCGCGATGACCGACCCGGTAAGGAGTCCCATCAGCACGTCCAGTGCCACGAGTCCTCACCTCCCTTCGGCGTCTGTTCTCGGTTCGTCAGTTGTGCGGTGTCTTGAGTTGTCATGTTCCTTAGTTTGATTTCTGAATTTCTTTGTAGAAACTGTGCAGCACCTTCACGACGACCAGTTTCACCACGAACAGGCCGCCGATGACCAGCGCAGTGTTCTGAGCGATCCCGGTCGGTATGAACGGGACACGCGGTGCAATCGAGAACGCCGTCACTGAGAACGCCGTGAACAGCGTCCCGAGTTGTGCCCAGAGCGTCCCGACCAGTGCGACCACCAGCGGGAGTTTGATGATGATGCCAACCAGCGCAGAGACGCCGGTTGCCTTCGCGAGCGGATGGCGAGATACTGTCTTGAGGAACTCTCGGACACCCATCAGCCGTCACCTCGTGCGAACTCGATGAGACGATACGCCCATTCCTGGACGAACGTCAGCACTGCATCCAGGACCGACCCAGCTACTGGGATCGCACCCAGGAGGTCCGTGACTGCTGGTCCGAACGCGACGATCGCCAGCACGATCGCGACAAACGTCGCCGTCCAGAGAAGCAACAACACGAGCGGCGCTGCGGGCCCGAACGCGACAGCGATGGAGACGAGGAACGACTGCCAACCCTCTGCCATCAGCGTCAGTCCGGCACCGAACATGGACACAGTCTCGGACAAGGACCCGCCAGCAGCGCTGATAGCATTCTCGACGATTCCGTAGCCGCTCTCGATGACACCCGCAATCTGGAACACGAGCGCCGCGACCGCGCCGATCACGTACTCAGTGATTCGGCGACTAATGAGCTCGTCCAGTTCGCTCGAGTCGAGTACCCTGTCGACGGCCTTGTCGACTAACGACTGTTCGCTCATAATCGCGATCGCGCCTCCGCAAGCACGAGTGCCATCAGCACGACGAACGCGAGCGCGCCGATGAACGCGAAGATTCCGAGGCCATCGATGAACCGTTCGGTCTGCTGGAATGCCGCATCGACAGCCACGCCGGGACTCTGGACCAGCAACCCGACGGCTTTCTCCATTACCGTCGCATACTCGCTGGCCGGGCCGATGATCCAGGACTGAAAGAACGTCCCAATGAGATCGGCGGCCGACGAGAAATACGCTGTCGAGATGGCACCCAGCGATG
The DNA here is from genome assembly GCF_037078445.1 of Haloarcula sp. CGMCC 1.2071. NCBI lineage: Archaea > Methanobacteriati > Methanobacteriota > Halobacteria > Halobacteriales > Haloarculaceae > Haloarcula > Haloarcula sp. CGMCC 1.2071. Next base: position 123,253 of record NZ_JAYMGY010000004.1, on the reverse strand, counting down.
CCATCAGGACACTTTTCCAGTCAACCGAGGTCCCGCCGTCGGTCGTCAACGGATCCGTGGAGCCGTCGAGCAACCTCGCAGCGCGGCCGCTGTCACCACTCACTCGGCCTCACCTCCGCGTCTCGACGCCGACGGCCCCCGAACCATCACTCCTCGCCCTCCTCTGCTCCGACGAAGGGGAGCCATTCTGGCGCGTCGATGCCACCGGCCCCGGGGAAGATGTTCGACGTCGACTCTTCGCTGCGGGCCCGAGCAATGATGAGCGCGCCGAGGACCACCGAACCGATTGCGACAGCGAACGTCAACGGGCCAAACTGGGCCCAGATACCACTGCCAAGCGATGATGCAGACTCTGCTGCACCGGATTGGATGATGTTCGCGCCACCACCGAGGAACGAATCGATGAGGCCGCCGATCCCTTCGCCGAGCGCGAGCCCGGTGTTGATCGGGATATCGAAGAACGCCCCGATTGCGTCCGCTAACGACGCGAAGAACGCAATCACCGGCAGCAGTAGCGTCTTCGGGAGGATATTTGTCCAGTTACCGTTGGACACGTTCGCAATCTCCCTGAGCCGATCTGTCCACTTCCCCATCAGCGCTCACCTCCTGGCGGGGGTGTGGCGTCCGTCATCGGAATCACGCCCCTCGCGATGGCCCAATGAACGGAACGAGGCCTTTGACGTACGCCCAGAGACTGCCCAGCGTGGCCAGCGCGCCACCGACGAGCGGGATGCTACCGAGCCCGCCGCCATCGCCGCCAGGCCCCATCACGGCTGCTCCAGCGGTTGCGAAGGCGTCCTGTGTGGTCTGGAACTCGTTCTCCTGCAGCTGGAGATTGAGAACGACGTAGTTCGTCTGGCCCGGCTGGAGCGTGTCGTCGACGGTGACGTTCGCGCCCTGCGAGCTGAACGAGGACGTGATGTCCGTCCAGGAGCTGATGTTCTTCGGCGCTGTGTCACCCACACCTTCGGCGTAGCTGACCTCGATGTACCGGTCGGCGAGGAACGCCTGCGTCTGGGTGGTTTTGACGTCCGCGTACGACAGTTCGTACGCCGATGGGAGGCCGGTCGGCATGTAGATCGTCGCCGTCCCGTAGTACCCCGGCCGCTGGTCGGTCTGGTTGAATTCGGTCACGATTTCGTCAGCGTCGCGGTCGCTCCGGTTGCTGGCGAAGTCAATCGTGAGGTCGTGGACGATTCCCTTCTGGAACGTCTGGCCCATCGAATCCAGCGACGTGATCGAGACAGCGCCCGGCGAGGATACTTCCTTGAGCGTCGTCTCCTCGAGCTCGCCGTCGCCGTTCGTGTCTTTCAGCTGAGTGCCGAGGTCCCAGGTCGACATCTTCTGGACGTTCACCGCTGTGACGGAGACGTCCGCATCGCCCTCTGCGATGACGACTTCCGTCTTCTCGATGTTGTCGAACGTGCCGTCACCGTCTGCAACGAGTTCCATATCGCCAAGCTGGCGCTGGAACACGTAGCCTTCGCCCTGGGCGCTCCCGATGAGGTCCTCACCGGAACTCCGGGACGGGTTCACTTCGGCGGCATAGTAGTCGCCGTTCTCGTCGACAACCCGCACGTCGACGGTGGCTCCCGAGTCGAGTTGGTTGACGTCCATCGCGACCTGCAGATATCGCTTCTTCTCGTCACTTGTGACCGAGAAGTTCGAATAGGTCGCCGTGGCCGTGTCACCGGAGCCCATCGAGCCGCCGGTTGCGATGTTCACCGCGTCGACGCCGGGTGCGGTCTCGACATCGCTCGTTGAGAGGCCCGTGTTCGTCGTGTCGCTGACCGAGGTTGACCACTCGCTCGCGTCGAGCGCGCTGGCCGAGTTGTCGGATTCGGCACTCTTCCGTGGGAAGACGCCGTAGTCAGCGACCTCGATGTCCGTCGCGACGAACGAGTAAGGGTTGTCGACTGACTCGTTGACGTGCGAGGGATGGGTGACGAGTTCGCCGTTGTTGTTCTCGTACTGGATGGGATCCCAGCTGACGTTGTACGACTGAATCGTGACCTCGCCAGAGGTAGTTGTGTCCGCTACGGTCGTACCGCTCTGTTGGGCCGCCACCGTGCCGGTCCCGGCGACCACCGAGGCGACAAGTAAGACGACCAGAAACAGCGAGCGGGCTGCTGTGAATGGTTTGTTAGTCATTTGAATTGTGTGCCCGTCGTCGGGTGGGCGATCCCCTGGTTGTCGGTCTGTGCCTCAGAGAAGTCGAACAACTCTGCATCGCGCAGTTCGCGGATGTACTCACGGAACGCATCGGACATCCGGATGTCTGGTAGGTCAGACATCGTCACCCCACGCGAGCATGAATCCTGACAGGAGGATACTCAGCGAGAGGAGACCACCGAACGCCGTCAATGCCAGTGAGAAGGAGCCAGATAGCGACTGCCAGCTCATCGCAAACGAGAGTATAAGGAAGGCGCCTGAACCGAGGTTGATCCCGGCGACAGCCGCCCCAGCAAACGAGTTGATGAGTTGGTCTGCAGCCGTGTGCAGGGACTCGTCAACACTGTCCCAACCATCGCGAACGCGTGTGATGGTCCCAGTCACGGCTGGCCCTCCTGGAGGCGCTCAAGTTCGGTGACCAAGACATCGTCTCGGACGGCTCCGCTGCCCTCCTGGTCGACGGCGTCGATGATCTGGTCGAGCCGGTCCGCGCCACCGTCAGTTGCCGCGAGACGGCCGGCAGCTGTCGACTCCGTGTCGGTTCGGGATGGGATCTGCATCCGACGTCGGTCAGCATCGGCCGAAGCGCAGTCGCCAGAGCAGTAGTCAAAGGTCGCCGTCCGGCGCTGAAGCACCACCGAGAGCGGTCCCAGTCGGCCCCGCCGCGGGTCCGAACTGCAGTAGGCTTCGATGTGCTCATCGTGGCCGTCGTGACTGGAGTGAGCGACCACTCGGTCGCCGCAGTGGTCGCACAAGGCGTCTATCTCCGGCGTGGCGCTTTCGTAGGCTACCGCCCCGCCGAGCAGGACGGCTCCGGTGCCGACCAGGAGTCCCTCGACGACCCCGCCGCCGACGGTCACTGCAGTCATGAGCGTCCAGGCGGCGTAGGCCAGGCCGCCGACAGTGAGGCCGACGCCGAGCCAACCCAGCACGGAGAGGTCTGACCTGCGGGCAGTGTCGACTTCGATGAGGCTCACGCGCCACCTCCGGCCAGTTCCGCGGTTGGGAGTTCGCGACTCGCACCGGCGGCTTCGTGCCGGGCTCGCTCGCGGCGGTGCTCGTCGACGTTGTGCCAGTCGATTCGATACGGTCGGTGCGCGGTCTCAGCCGCGCTATCCGGCGGATTCTCGCCGCCGGCCCGTTTAGTCGTCATGGGTAGGGGTACTCCCCCGCGGCTAGGCCGCGGGTTGGCCGGCGATGTGGCTATCAGGCCATATACCCGCCGCTAAGGTACAGAAAATGGGGATGGACGTTACACGAAGTCACCATAGAAGCAACACATAATAGCCATGAACTTGCCACTCCGCTATGCAGAAACTACAGAACCGAAGCGGGTCCGGTCTCGTGACGCTGCCGAAGGACTTTCTCGAACGTGACGGGTTGATCGACGATGCTGGTGAGCCCGACGAGGCGCATCTGACCGTCGACCGACTGGGCGAGCGCGCCTACGTCGTTCGCGTCTGTGACGGCGACGTTCCCGAGTTGTCCGAGTGTGAGGCTGTCCAGCGGCTCGCTGCCGAGCGAATCATCAACAAGGACGCGTTCGAACTGACAAGGGAATAGAGTAACTCTTCAATTTTTACTTTTGAGCTCCTCTAAAACAACAGTGTAGTCAACGGTCCGCTCATCAGTCCAAATGTCGTCATAATAGCTGTTTAACGCAGCAATCAAGTCTGAATCCTCTGTCCAAAACAATGGTGAATCTCGAAAATCAACTACTGATGGACTGAATGTGAATCCCGCCTCTCGATTCCCATGAACGTCTTCGTATATTGCCATACGAATCCAAGGCGTATGCCAGTATGAAGATATTGTTACATTTTCCCAATCATCTTCCCCAGACGCATATGTTTTGAGACGGTGGTACATGCCCTCAAGACGCCCGAGGCTTGCATCTGCATCAAGACTCGTCTTTAGATGGCGAATTAGCTCATTCCCTGTGTATTTTCCTATCGGATTTCCCGATTGTTCAGGACGCATAACGAGGAGGTGCTTTTCGACATTCGGATTGCAGAACGCTTCGTAATCATCCTGATTCTTTTGTCCTTCAAGATTACCGGACAACCGTCGTATCTTTACTGCATCCTCGGCTGCCTTACTGATTCGCCGCCCATACTCTTCACCATCTTCAATAAGTTCGACTTCAGTCTCGCTTCCGAAGAGATCGTCAAGAAACTCCGATTTGCCCTCGGCTTTGAGTTCCTCATCTTGCTTTCCAGTCAATCGCCCCAATTGATGTACCACATAGTGTCGTCGGGCAATCAGCGCGATTACTAAGGCAATGATACTTGCAAGAGAGCCGATAGAAGTAATTGAGAGTGATTCGAGTTGAAGCACAGTAACAGCCATCTTTAGAAGTCACCTGAACATTCATTTTGTCTGAGTTGATATAGAAACAGTCCGGTCAATGTCTTTGCGTCAAGAATCTCACCGGCTGCCGCTGCAGTGAGTACATCCTTGAGCGACTTTGTGCAAACCTCGGTTGCTTCCATCGGTTTACTTGCTGGTTCGGAGTTTTGTGTGCACCCCGTAGCTAAGAAATGGAAATGGCGTCCGTTTGAGAATCCATTATCTACCTCAATCGTATTCATCAATTCTAAGCAGTCAGCTGTATATCCCGTTTCTTCTTCGAGTTCGCGAAAAGCGGCAGCCTTGGGGCTTTCGTCATTTTCGATACTTCCACCTGGTAATCCAGTTGCGTTACGTTTGACTGCTTGACGCCATTCAGTAATTGTGACGACTTTTTCATCAGACGTTATTGGAAATACTACTACTGCATCGGGTTCATCTAAATAATCGAACTCTGCAGAAGTACCATTAGGAAGTTCGACTAGATCACGTTGAATTACAATTGGTGGGTTGTTATACAGCGTTGTCGTTCCCTTTGTTTCCCACTCTCTCTCCTCAGACATGGCTGTAGTAACACGAGTCAATAGTATCAGGGTTTCCATCAATATAGACTTGTATTGAAGCCGGCGAGAATGATATCAGCCCAACTTTGACCCTTAATAAGTGCGTGTATTGGAATTTGGCTCGAATTTGATGATAGGGCTTATTTCACTGAATTGCCATGCTATTATGACATTGATTCGTTTTCTGAGCTAATCACTTCCCCGTAGAGGTTATTCGCAAACTGTCAGTAGCCGATTTCTGCGAACGCGTCGTCGATCACGTCCTCACTCGGAGCGTTCAGGTAGGGTTCGATAGCGGCGAAGGAGTCCCAGCCGCCGACGGCCATCACCACGCGCGGGTTCACCTGCTCGTCGACCAGAAGGCGCTGGGCGAACCGGCGGCGGAGATCGTGCGTACTCACCTTCTCGAAGTCGTCGTCGCCAGTCGCTTCCGCAGCTCGGGCAGCGGTGCGGCGGACGACCGCGCGGACGCTGGGCTGTTTCAGATCGATAAAGGGGTCTTTCGGCGCGATGTTGTGCTCGTTCTGGTAACGCTGGAGGTCGCGCTCGACGCTGTCGGGGAGGTAGGCGTCGCGGGGCTTCCCACCGTTGCCCGCCGTGTCCTTCCCAGCGCGGACGCGGAGGCGGTACTGTCCGCTGTCGGTCGCCTTCACGTCGACGGGACGGACCTGCGGAATCTCGAAGGCGCGCAGGCCGACGAACGCGCCCAGTTGGATAATGAGGTCGTCGCGCTGGCTGTTCGTGGCTCGGCGGAGGTCCTCGATCTCGCTGTCGGTGAGCCAGACCTTGTGTTCGTTCCCGTCGGTGGCTTCTATTCGCATTACGATTACTTTAGTTTCCGTTAGGATAGTGGTTGCGGACGGCGTGAACAGTGCGTAGACACACCGGGTTTCGAGTGAAAATCGGGCTGTTTGTTACGACTTGTTATACAAGTCGTCATTCTAAGCAATCGATTCAATTCAGGATTTGCTGAACGTAGCAGTCCTCAGTAAATATATGAACCTGTAGAATATTTCTAAGGGTAGAACTCATTTATGTCAGAACCCTCCAAAGGCCACAATTATGCAAAAACCGAACTCTCAGACGCACATGGAGCAATTGACGAAAGTAACTACACCGGGGCTGCCCTCTTTGTCCACAATGCACGAGCGGAAATTCAGAATTATGGTATAGACTACGGGCCAATTACAGACCGATTTGATGGGGTTTACGACGATTATATGCGAGAAGTTGCTAAATCCGGGGCCAACAAAACATTTCTTATGGACTATGAGACCTATCCTGAACACATTCAAGAAGAAGAGATAGATGACGGTCTTCTCCATGATAAACTCGACCATCTGGAGAGTCTCGAAAAACAGATGAGCAACCTCAATGGGAAATGGAGTCAGTATTTCGACCCCAGGAATCCAGAAAGGACATCTTTAGATGAGTTTGAAGCTGAAAATCTGAATCTTAATGATCTGGTTTGTATCCGGTGTGGCGAAGATATGGGATTGAAAATTGGTTCATCCCTTTCGGACTTACCCGGTGACGCTGGTCTTTGTAGAAAATGCCTCTTCCACCTAATTGTTCTCAAGCATGAGGAGCCAGTCGTATAACTAAGTCCCACATTCTTTCTGCCGTCATGGAAGGTCGAACCTCATCTGACTGAATATCGACTTGTCTGAGAAGTCGTAAAGCACTGGTATAGAATATAAACGCTCGATACCTTCAGAAAGACAAAAATATCAATCTGACTTGTTCATATAGAACCTACTGAAATCGTCAATAAGATGTTGTGTGTCATCCAATGTTTTCCCTCTAGCAATGAGAAGTTTATTTGCTTCACCCTTCTCATACGTCAACGGGCCGAATGCCACAGTGACAGGGCCATCATATATTGAAAATCGGATTGATTGGTTTGCAACTTTTGTCTCATATTCTGCAAATGATTCACCATCAGTCCAAAGAATACGTAGTAGCTCAGTAATATCATCCAAGGCGTCAGCGTCCACGTGGAGTATGACTCGATCACCATTCTTTTCATCGGATGGGGTAGCTTGCACTCGATAGACTGATCTCGATACCTTGGCCTCCTCGGATTGCACATCAACTGGTGTATAATCAAAATCCGGCATACGGGCCGTGCGAGATACTGGGGCTTCTACTGTCACGTCTTGACCGAGGCTCCAAAGAGAATCTGTACTAGATTCTACAGGAGTGCTGGATTGGGTTTGGTTTTTGATTGATTCGTTCGATTGTCTGTCAGAGTCCGAAATTAATGTAACAGCGCCTAATGCTGCGACAACGCTAGTGACTCCGCCAGCGGCGAGTAGTGCCCGGCGTGAGATATGGCGATCGTCTGACTCCATATGGTTCTCATTGTTGTCAACTGTATTTGGGTTCTCTTTCATGTTTCGGGGAAAATTGACTGCTTACCGTGAATCTCTTTATTCAATGAATTGTTGTAGCGATCACGAGCCAAATGAAATGTGCGGCCAGTCTGTGCAATTGTTAGGTGGCTTAGATTCTCAAGGTTGCGTCCGGTTTGAATGAATTGTTCAGCCGCTCTGTCGGTATTAAGTAATGCATCGTAGCCAATCCCTAGCAATCCATCAGATAACTGTTGCTGCATATGCCCAATTCCTAACCATGCTGCTGCGCCAAGTTGGTACGCTGTTTGCGACATCGCTTGGAGTCTGAGAATCCCCATTGGACCGAGTTTACTACTCTCAAGAACTTGTTCTAAATACAATATTTCATTCAATAGGGGACGCTGGGCAGATGTGAGTCCTTTTCCCAAGGCACTCTGGCGAGCTTGAGACTCTGCAACATTCGAGACACTTTCAACTGCCGCTCCTACTGCCAAACCGACTACCGCGGTGTACCCTGCTGTCCGAAGGCTGCTTACAGACGATCCGCTCAATGACACATTTGTCGTAATTGTATCTGCTTTTGTGATGATTTTTCGAACGGTGCTTGCTGATTGCGCAAGATTGGATACTGCTCCAATAGCTGCACCAACTTCCAGCATCGTCTGGCTAGTCCTGATTGCGTCCTTCGGCAACTGTGAGAAGGATCCATCAGGATTGGGGACTGCCTCATCAGCCCAGAGCAGTGTTGAGGAGCTTGCTGTGCTGGCTGCAAACTGGCGTCTGTATGGATCATTAATCTCTGTTGTTGCCCAATTAACTGCACTCCCGATAGCATCAGCTGTTGAAATAGCTGATGAAAGTGGATCAATATTGGCTAACGCAAGTGCACCACTCAATTCGCTAAGAATATTGGCTAATCGGGCCATCTGTTCAAGATTTTCAAAACTCTCATAATTTTTGTTGGATAGCTTGAGTCTTCGCTGAGCGCTGTAACTGTATAACTCCTCAAACGTATAACTAGTTGCAACATCCAAAGCCTGATCAGGGCCTAACAGCCGATATCTCTTTGTTGTGAACGCATAGCGGTCGGTATTCTCTTGCGGAATGTTTTGCAACACACGGTAGCGTTTCCCATTAATTATACCAGAATTGACTTGTGTTCCTTTCTGAAGTCGGCGGCGTAATTCAGTATGTGTCGCTGTTGGTGTTCTAACCGGTGTTCGTGAAGACGTCTCTGTTGATGAGCTAGTTTGTGATGGCGTTCCAGTGGCTGATTTGGTATTAACGGGCGTTGGAGTTGCAGTTTGACCCCTCCTTTTATTCCCGCTGGAGTGATGTCCAAGGGCACTAAGACGCACTCTAGAGCCAGAACTATCTTCAGAATGTTCTGTTTCAACAGCATATAAGTTGCCATTATTACACCCAATATAGACAATTCCGTCCACCACTGTTGGTGACGATTCGAAGAAGTACTTCGCTTCAAACTGCCATTGCTCTTCTCCGTTCATCGCGTCTACTGCATATAATTTACCAGCACTACTTTCTCCAAAATAGACGGTGTCATTTGCTACAGATGGTGATGAGAACACCTCAACGCCAGTCTCAAACCGCCACTGTTCAGCACCGGATTCAGCATCGATAGCATACAGATTACCCACGTAACTCCCAATATAAACCGTTCCGTCAAAGTATGTGGCTGACGAATTTACCACATGATCGATTTCAAATGTCCACTGTTCTTCCCCAGATTGTGCATTAACACTATACACGCCGGAATTACATCCGCCATAAACGGTCCCATCTACTACGGTGGGAGATGAATAAACGTACCCGGGGATACTTAGACGCCACTGCTCACTGCCGTCTTGTATATCAACTGCGTATAGGTTTTCACTTCCAAAATAGACATTCCCATTTGAAACCACCGGCGATGAAATCACACTTCTATGAGTTTCGAAACGCCACTGTTCCTCACCACTCTCCTCGCTTATCGCATATAGATTTCCATCGCTTGAGCCAACGTAAATAGTTCCGCCCAGTACTAATGGTGATGAGTTGACCTCATCATCAGCTTGGAATTGCCATCGCTTTTCACCACTTTCAGTATCAACTGCATACAAATTGTTATCTCCACTCCCAATGTAAACTGTGCCATCAGAGACCATTGGTGAAGACAGTATTTCACCACCAGTTTTGAAGCTCCATTTTTTCCCTCCCTCTACTGAGTCCACAGCATATAGCTTGTTATCATGACTTCCTACGTATACTGTTCCGTCAACTACTGTCGGTGATGATTTCACATCGCCACCGGTTTCAAACACCCATTTTGGATTGCCTGGACTGGATGTTTTTCCGTTCGACAAACTATTTCCAGTATATGCGTTATTTAATTTATTATATGGTTCATTCGTTGACCCTTTGTCACCTTTCATCCTATCTCGTAGGTATATATATTTTCCTCACAGATACATGTATTTGAAGATTTATTTACAATATTGGCATTTTGGTGAGTGAGGTTTTCATTGAAAATATAATAAATACAATAATATTATCGAATGTCCTTGTTCCACTTTCACTTTCACTTTCACTCCGGATATGGCTCGCTCTTTTAGTGGTCTCTGTTGACCATCCGAAACACAATGATTACCGACGCCAGAGCACTTCGCCCGGAGTTCGTGCCACGCGACCTCTACCATCGCGAGGGCCAGATCGACCATCTGTCTTCGCAACTCACGCCGTCGACGTTGGATCGGGGCGACCATGTCTTCATTTTCGGACCGAGTGGAGCCGGTAAGACGACAGTCGCGAAGTACACGCTCGGTCAGCTCGAAGCCGAGCATCTCGGTATCCGGTGGGCCTACGTAAACGGAATGAGCGACAATACGGATGCCGCCGTGATGCACAAAATCGTTCGCGATGTGGGACTCGGGGCCGATCTTCGCCGCGAGGGGACACCGACCTCGGTAGCCGTCGACCGACTTCGAGAATCTGACGACCGGATCATTGTGATTCTCGACGAAGTCTCCGTGATGGACGAACGGCCGTTGTATGTCCTCTACGAGATTCCCGGCGTCTCTATCATCTGTATCACAACCGATGAGGACGAGTGGCTGGCAGACCTCGACGAACGGGTGTATTCTCGGCTGAGCGCTGCCCCAGTCATCCGCTTAAATAAGTATAGTCATGCTGAGCTCGTAGACATCCTTGATGCTCGTGTGAACCACGGTTTGGTGTCTTCACGTGTCGACGACAACGCGGTCGCGTACATCGCAGACATTGCTGCCGGGAATGCACGCAATGGTATCGCCCTGCTGCGGCAGGCCGCCGCCTACGTCGAGGACAACGAGATGCGCGAGCTGACGACGGAGGTTGTCGACGCGATCGCCGACGACGCACAACGGGAGGTTACACAGCGGAAGATTCGTGCTCTCGGGACACATCAGCGACTTCTATTCCGGATCATTCGGCAGGCTGGCGAGATTGATGCCGGGACGTTGCACGCTCGCTACGAAGATCAGAGCGATTCGTCAAAGGCACGTCCGACGCGGCGACGGTATCTGCGAAGCCTGAAACAGTATAATCTCATCGACGACGACGGGAACGGTCGCGGGAAGTCGTACCGGTCGTTGGTCTGATCCTCGTTTCTTTGATTCTGCGGTAATCCATGGTTGATGATAGTTTGTCGTATCGGTGCTGAATACACAGCGCGAGTCGGTCACCTCCAATCGCCAAACAGATTATAGATCGAAGAAAGTCTTGTTCCGAGTTGGCTGTGTGTCTGATTACTTTCGATGTCCCAGCCCTGCTCTTCGAGTCGCTTAACAATCCCCTCACGATGCATCTCACCTACAAGAATCAGCGCCTTGTCGTAATCCTTCTCTGTTGTATATTCAACGATATTCTCAACCATCACTTGATTTCTTTTGCTGGAGTTAGTCGGGTTGACTACAGTGAATATATGGACTAATCCGGGCAGGACGGGGAAGAATAGCAGATATGAATGCCACTGCTGGTAGAAGAACCAGGGAAAACTCTTGTCGGATAGATATACGAACTCCTCGGGTTGTATTAAGATAACAATTGAACCGAGTGCTGCAAAAAGTAGCAAAGTCCATCGAAGCGATCTATCAGTAAAACCCCAAATCTCTCTATGTTCTGCATCAATACGCTTATTTGAATCAATTTCAGCTTCATCAACAGGATCTTGCTGTGCTATGCCGAGTTTATCACTGACCTCGTGAAAGTATCGTTCTGCGGTTGTGAGGAACATCGCCCCAATGGCATAATATTCGAATCCAAATTTGGAGTTTTGAAGGCTATACACTGGCTCCCTTCCTTCTACGAGAAGAGTATCCCATTCCTCCAGATTCCTTTCGAGGAGAGTATTTGCATCCTTATTCGAACCGTGGAACTCTCCCTGTACGATGGCTTCTTTTTTCGGGTCTGTGGGCCTACCCATTTGATATTAATATCTTATTCTCGTAGTGAATAACAAGATTTCCGGTAGTGACTACATCCTCTATATTCAGCAAGCGACTCTAATCACGAAATAGAGATTACAATAGAACCGTTCATTTCAAAACCACCAGACGGCGGTACTTCCGATCACTTCCGTTCATCTTCCGTTCATCGGCTATATTCAAGGGTTTCGGGCATATCAAACACACTCCTATCAAACAAATATGGCTGAAAACTATTTCCGTTCACCCGCGCCCCAGTCCTTTTACATACCACATCGTCGCCACGAGTATGCCGCGTACACAAGCGCCTGATCGAGTCGAGAGCGAGACCATCGACGGCAAAGACACGAAACTGTACATCTACTACAGCGACCCCGAGTACAACAGTCGGATTGAAGTCAAGCGTGACGAGTCATGGGAGTTCGGCGTCGACGGCGAAGCCGTCGCCACGCTGGTCTCGACAAGCGTAGTCGCCGACGATCTTCTCGCCGAGCCCGAGGTGCCCGAGTGGCTGGTCGAATCGCTGCTGGGGTTAGGAATCGAGAAGATCGAGGGGGAGGCATGAAGCGCGTTCCCCAGGCCAGCCCAGATGCGAGTTTGCCCGACCTGGAACCGGGCCTGACGCTGTTGGAGACACCGGACGCCCGGTCAACAGCGATTCACCAGCTGGCCCTCGATACGGTCCAGCAGGCCGACGGTGTCGCGTACTGGGTGGATGCCCGGAACACCAGTTCCTCGTACACGCTCCACGAAATGGCTCCCCATCGGCGTATTCTACGGCGGATTCGCCTTGCGAGGGGCTTTACCGCCTACCAGCACTTCCAGATAGTCCGACGCGTTATCAAGCAAGCCTCCGCGCGGACAGGGTGTGTCATACTGCCGAATCTGGCGTCGTTGTACCGTGACGACGACGTACCGGCTCACGAGGCCGAACCGATGCTCAACGCAGTCCTCGACGCGCTCTCCGAGGTGGCAGCTGTGTACGAGATTCCGGTGCTCGTGACCGATGCGGCCGGAGATGAACTCACTGAGATAGTATCGGAGCGAGTCGCTACGTCGTACGAATGCGAGCGGACGCCGATGGGCTATCGCTTCGTCGGAGAGGATTATGAGACGACCGTCTACTGGGCGGATGGGTACTGGCAAACGACGATTCCCTACTGGGTTGACTTGCTCGGCGTTGCCGAAGAGCAGGCCGACACCGCAGGAATCGGTCCGATCACGCCGGCCGTGCTGGGAGGTGCCTGATGGGCCGAACGAACCCGACCTATCGGGACTTCCTCGGTCGCTTCGAGGATCGATGTCAGCCGTTTCGGCGGGCGCTGCGGCGAGAGTACAAACCGGCCTTCGATGAGATATTTGCGGAGGCGAAACAGCACGCCGACGCCGCTGGCTACCTCAACAGTACTGATCCCGAGTTCGCCGTACTTCTGTCGGTGCTGGTCGCCCAACAGCAGGAAATTCAAACACTTCGTGAGGAGGTTCAGGACTGAACCATGCCACTGCTCACCTGCGAGTTTCGAGCAGAAGGAGTTCGAAAGTGGCACGCGACCAACGATGGGATCGAGCGTCGGCTCAATACCGATTACGAGCCCGCGTTGATGGTATCCGGCGATAATCTGGATGGGCTCCGGGATCGGCTTCAATCAGACCCGAAGGTCACCAGCACACGATACGACGAGTGGTTCACCTCGTTGGGTTCGGAGACGAAATCAACAGTCCTTCGTGTCGGTCTTGAGCGGGCGACTGAGGTTCGAACACTGGCCCACGAAATCCGACGGCTGTACGAAATAGAGCAGTTCCATCCCGGAGCGTTCCGATTGTTCAATGTTGACCTCGCGCCGCAGTTCCGGTACTGCGTCGAGACGGCCACCTCCCCGGTTCCGGAGCGGGACCTCCGCGTACTGGAGCTCGGTATCTCGGAGACCGCGCTCCGTGACCAGGACGTGACTGCGCTGACCGTCGACGGGAGCCAGCTCGGAGACAGCCCGGCGGCGGTTCTCGGGGCGCTCGACGAGCGGTTGCGAACTGTGGACCCTGACGTATTGTGCTGTTCGACAGCCCGAATCGTTCCGTTCTGTCACGAACAGGCCAGTGAGCAGGGGCTCGATGACTTTCGGCTCGGTCGGGCGGACGGCTACGAGAAGCTTGCCGGAGCCAGCACCTACGAGAGCTACGGGCAGGTCGGGCACTCGCCGGCTCGCTATCGCGTGCCGGGGCGGGCCGTCGTCGACGAGGCCAACTCGTTCCTCTTAGACGAGTCCGGCATCCCGGGTCTGCTCGACCTCGTCGAACGGTCCTGGCGGCCGCTTCAGGAGACCGCCTGGGGATCGATTGGAACGATACTGACGGCGATTCAGGTCCGCAAAGCGCTCGAACGCGACGTACTGATTCCGTGGAACAAGTGGGAACCGGAGCAGTTCAAAACGGTCGCGACGCTTCACGAGGCCGACCGTGGCGGCTTCACCTTCGCACCGGACGTAGGGATGCACGAGGACGTCGTCCAGATCGACTTCGGGTCACTGTACCCGAACATCATGTGTGAATACAACATCAGTCCGGAGACGGTCTGCTGTGACTGTCACGACACCGAGGACGTGCCCGGCATCGGGTACAGTATCTGTGACCGGGACGGGTTCATTCCTGAGGTTCTCCGTCCGATTATCGATGACCGTGCCGATATCAAGTCGGAGATCGCGTCGACGAGTGATTCGAAGCAGCGGCAAGCCCTCCAGGCGCGGTCGGATGCGCTGAAGTGGATTCTGGTCAGCTGTTTCGGCTACCAGGGGTATCGGAACGCCAAGTTCGGCCGGATCGAGTGTCACGAGGCGATCAACGCCTACGCCCGCGAGATTCTGCTGAACGCCAAAGAGACGCTCGAAGCGGGCGGCTGGCGGGTCGTTCACGGCATTGTCGACAGTCTCTGGGTCCAGCCCGTCGAGGGCGAACCCCAGACGCTCATTCCGGAGCTGTGTGACCGCATTTCCGAGCGGGAGTCCATCCCACTGGAGTTGGAGGACCGGTACGACTGGATCTGTTTCGTCCCGCTCAGTGATTCCGAGGCGGGGGCGCTCACGAAGTACTTCGGTCGCGTGGCAGGTGCGGACGAGCTCGTCACGAAAGGCATCGAGGCGGTCCAGCGGAGCACCCCGGCGTTTGTCGAGGCGCTCCAGCGTGACCTCATCTGGACACTCGACCGTGACCAGTCGCCAGAGGCCGTCTGCGAGCGGCTGTATCGCGGCATCCAGGCGCTCGAAGCGGGCAACGTCGACCCGCAGGATCTACTGATTCGAAAGCGTGTCTCCAAGGCAGTCGAGGACTACGACCAGCGAACGCAGACCGTCGCGGCCCTCCAGCGAGCGAAGGACCAGGGACTCCCTCGCCATCCCGGGCAGGATGTCGAGTATGTCGTCGTCGACGACGACCGCCGCTCGAAAGAGCGAGTACAGTTAGCTCACGAGTCCCTCGGTGAGTACGATACCGAGTTTTACCGGACGCTGGCGCTTCGGGCCGGTGAGAGTGTGCTTCGCCCGCTGGGGTGGGACCAGACGGATTACCGCCGCTATCTCCGCGGCACGACGACGCTCTCGCTGGAGGGGTTTCAGTGAGCGGCCGGCTTGTGAGTCCGAAACGAGACGCAGAGTCACTACGCGTTGGGATCGAGACCCATCTCTTGGAGTTCCTCGTCGGTGGGTTCGTGGCCGGCTTCCCCCTTGTGAAGCGCGACCGCGTCGTCGAGCATCTCCAGGGCATGCTCGCGGGTGTCGCCCTGCGTGGTGACGCCGGTTTCGATGTGGGTGATTACCCACCAGTCTCCCTCTCGCCACATCCGGATTTCGTCCTCGTGGATGTCTCCCTCACGCGTCGAACCGGTCATACCTCTAATTGCCGTATCAGTGGGATAAGCGTTCAGCCGTTGGCGGGATGGGGTTGTTGGAAGCGGCTATTCAGCCCACAGTCTATTTCAGCAGAGGTCCCACAGGCCAGAAAATCTGTACTACGATTTGGCGATGAGAATTTCCAGCGCGTACATCAGCACCACCGAGAGTACAACTGCCGACATCGCTGTGACTGTCCCGCCGGATGGCAGACCGACATTGTCGCCAATATTGAGATTGATGAACGCATAGGCGACGGCCAGAAATACAGCTATTTGGAGGGGCAAAAGCAGCGGTTCCAGTCGCTTTTTGAGGTCGGCCGCCGACATTATTCGATTCCTCTTGGAGGTTCGTTGGCCTCCTCATTAGAACCTTCGCTCGGTCGACCAAGCCTGTACAGATGGTACAGCAAAAAGCCGCTTCCAACCATCAGCGCCCATACTGCAATCAGCAACGAGTCAAGTCGCGGGATAATCCACTCCGCACCAGTACGCTCGCTGAGGTCGCCGAGTGTGTTCACACCGACTGCTGCCAGTACGACAATCGATCCGGTGAGGAGGCCGAATCCGAGTCGTGCGGCCCCCACGAATGGTTCATCACTATGTTCGAAAATGGTGTTTACGACGAACTGGAGTAGAATTGCGACCGCTGGTATTAAAAGCGCGACCAGTTCGACAAGCCGTAGACCAACAGCCACCCCGTCTGTTTGCATCGTCTCGTCAGGTGGGTGGCTCTGGCAAAAACGTGTTGTGGTTAGACCGTCGCGACGACAGTCGCAAACTCTCGCTGAGGCGGTATCTGGCGGAGGGGCAGGTCAACCAGCGCGGGAGGAATGGGGATTGGGAGAACGGGAATCGGTCGCCGTGGGAGTGGGGGGTGACGATAACGACCGATTGCCCGCTCGGGGGTGCAGATGCATGACTGATAAAGCCACCTTATTCAGATGGATCTGGCTCGTCACGGAGATCGGCTTCCTCATCAAGATATGCCTCGCCGCGCTCGGTGATAGCGTAATATTTCCCCTTCCCGGGAAGAATACGTACAAGGTCTGCACCTTCGAGTTTTGGCAATCTTCGAGTAATAGTTTTATACGAGATCTCGATACCTCTATCCTCGAAATTGTTTGCGATTCCCTGATAGTTGTGACCGGCACCGGTGTCTTTCAAAAATTCCAGGATGGCATCATCGCTGCCTGTCATCCAATTTGCTCGGTGCCGAGACATAGGTCCATCCCCGAAGAGCCATCTAAAACCCTCTTCGGAATCACCCATATTGTCCATAAATCTAGACATACTGTCCAATCATTTCCCCAAAGACTAATATCCGTGGGAAATCATTTGGACACTACGGTCGACGCGACGCTCCCTCAGGGTTGTAGCACTCTGGAAAACGGAGTGCGACACCGTGTCACCAGCACGGGTGTCGCGTCGGTTGCAGGAGCAACCGTGATGAACGCAACACACGGGGGCGACAAAAGCCTCCCGCACGATTCAGGCCGTTATGAACAGGCTACTAAGTGGAAAGTAAACATTACCTGTCCGTTCTGTGGCACGCCCGTCGACGGGCTTGCCGCAGATGACCGGACGTCCATCGATCCCTGCGGCCACAGCGCGGACGCGCTGACGACTGAGCGATTTCTGGAGCAAGCATGAGTGAAACCACCGACAGCGACGAGTGTCCCGACAGCATCGGACTGCGCGACATTGAGGACATCGGCGTCGCCGACGGCGAGTCCTGGGCTGAGGCCGCGGCGCGACTCCGCAAGCGTGACGACGACCGCTGGCACTACTGTATCTGTGGCGCACGGTACCGTTCACGCGGTCCGGCGCTGCTGTGCTGTAGCGAGCGGTTCACCGATGAGGAGTTGGTAGCTGACGGTGGTACGCCGACGGCCACAGAGACCAAACACTACGCCGACGGCTCGTTCGTCATCTGTCCCGACTGCGATGGTGACCTGAAATACCAGAACCCCGAGGTCGTCATCTGCTCTGACTGCAACGCCGAGTTCAGCCACTTCTACGCCGACAACGGGACGAACGAACTGTGCCGAGCGCCCGACATGGACCGGGTGACGACGGTCTACGACCCGGCCGACGACCAGCGTGAGTCGGGAGGTGCATCGGCGTGACGGCCATCGATTGGCCCCCGGGCTTCGACAGAACGCCTGAGCGCCGTCGTGAACCGAATCGGAACTTCGAGGCGTCCCTCGCACAGACGACCGAGGACCTCGCGACAGAGATGGACCGCCTCGACCCGTCTGAGTGGCGCGCGTCTATCGGGAGTTCACATACGAAGACGGACACGCTGCCACGGGCCAACGCTAGTCCCGATGATCCGGGGTTCGTCCTCCGCTGGACGAAGGACGGGCAACAGTTCGCTGTCGCGTGTGACCGCTATTCGCGGCTTCGAGACAACGTTCGCGAGGTCTACTTGTGGGTTCATGAGACCCGGATGCGGGGGAACCGCGCAGTCGTGACTGGTGAGAGCGAGTTCGCTGCGGCCCGACTCCCGGCCGGTGACGGTGAGACTGAGACGATTGCCGCGTCGCCACCGGCACACGAGGTCCTCGATGTCGCTCCGGACGCCCCTGACGGTGTCGTGGAAGCGGCGTTCCGTGAGAAAACGAAGGAGTTTCACCCGGATCACGGCGGGAGCTACGAGGAATTCAGACGACTCCAGAATGCGAAGGAGGCGATGGTCGATGACGCGTAATGCCACCCACGATAGGGGCTGTTGCAAAGCGTAGCGACTCGGCGGTTTCGGTCGGTTGGACTCACTGGTGGCGTTCCGGTTCGATTCCGGAAGGGTCCCTCGACGGCGAGCGCGTGTCAGATTGGTACCCTGGTCGCGCTCGCTGTCACTTTAGAGACCCATGCAAGACCACATAGAGCGCACAGTTGGTTGTTTCGGCCGTCGAGTAGCCGGAGGTGTCGGGGCGTGAGCGAAGACGAACCGGACGCCGACGAGCTGCTGGACGAACTACGTGACATGGTCGATTCCAGTGCCGATCTCGACTCTGTCGAGCCGCGCGAGGCATTCGACCTGTGGATGCAACAGCAGGAGATGGCCGATTCGACGGCCCAATCGTATCGCTATCGTGTCCAGCCGTTCTTGGAGTACTGTGACGAGGTTGGCATCGACGACCTGAGCGAGCTAACGACACGCGATATAAAAGAGTTCGAAGCCCGTCGCTGGGATTCGGACCTGCAGCGGAACACGCTGAACAACCAGTTCGGGACGCTCCGTCTGTGGTTCGATTACTGCCGGGACCTGAACGCGGTGTCGGAAGACGTGCTCCGGGCGTGGGAGGTTCCAGACCTCTCCAAGGAGGACCGGGTAAACACGGCGAAGCTCATCACCGACCGGGCTCAGGGGATTATAGACGAACTGGACCAGTTCAGATATGCTTCGCGGGAGCATGTTCTGATGCTCTTGTTGTGGCGGACGACAGCCAGAGTTGGTACGCTCCGGTCGCTGGATTTGTGTGATGTATATCTTGATGATGAGGACAAGCAACGCCTGCGTTCGGAGCTTGAAAGTGAGGGCTTCGCTCCTCATGTCGTCGAGAGCATCCTCGACGAGGCGTCGCTACCTTTCCTGTATCCCCGGCATCGCCCGGAGTCTGAAACGCCGCTGAAGAACAAGGCCGGTGGTGAACGTGTCATCAACATCGCCGGTTGGGTAGCTGATGTTCTCCGCGCGTATCTCCGTGTCAACCGTTCAGATGTCGTGGATGAGTACGACCGTGAGCCGTTGTTCAGTTCGAAGAAGGGTACGGGCAGACTGTCGAAGTCTGCGATGCGGAATTGGGTGTATGTCCTGACCCAGCCGTGTGAGTTTGGCGGTCCGTGCCCTCATGACCGAGACCCGGAGGAGTGTGAGGCTCGCGAGCATGGTCAGGGGTCGAAGTGTCCGAGTTCGCGGAGTCCACATAAGATTCGCACTGGTGCGATTACGCATCATCGTGATCAGGGCTGGCCAACTCCAGATCTCGCTCAGAAGGCGAACACGAGCGAGGAGTTGATTGAGGGCGTCTACGACCAGCCGGAACAGCTTATTCGCGGTGCCTCACGGCGCGAACACCTGGATAAGCTCGACGATTCAGATGATGGATAGAATTATGATAGGTCAGGTAAGTGTAAAAGGTAGAAGGGCATGGAAACCGCACGACAGCGCGGCATTGTGCTCGGCGGTCCCACTTCAAAATTCTGCGTAAGGAATACGACTTGACAGCAGCGGTTTCATATGGACCGCAAGGGTTGCGCTGCCACAGTGGTTGACGGAAGCGTCAAGCAGGCACCCAAGGCGGAAGCAGACGAAGGCTGACAGCCAAATTGTGATTTGTGCGGTCCTGCCAGAGCGAGACCGATTTCCTCTACACTTTTGTAACGCCGATAGCAAGCGAGGGGTATGGGAAAGGCAAACGACGTAGACTACGCTGACCTGCACGACCCCAACGCAGAGTACACCATGCGGGAGCTCTCTGCGGAGACGATGGGCGTCACCGCCAAGCGCGGTGGCGGCCGTGACGTGGAGATTACAGACGTTCAGACGACGATGGTCGACGGGAACTTCCCGTGGACGCTCGTCCGAATCTACACCGACGCGGGCATCGTCGGCACGGGCGAGGCATACTGGGGCGCGGGCGTCCCGGAACTCATCGAGCGGATGAAGCCGTTCGTCGTCGGCGAGAACCCGCTCGACATCGACCGCCTTTACGAGCACCTCATCCAGAAGATGAGCGGCGAGGGGAGCGTCGAGGGTGTCACCGTCACCGCCATCGCTGGCATCGAGGTCGCGCTGCACGACCTCGCGGGCAAGATCCTCGAAGTGCCGGCCTACCAGCTCCTGGGCGGCAAGTACCGCGACGAGATGCGCGTGTACTGTGACTGTCACACCGAAGAGGAGGCCGACGCCGACGCCTGCGCCGAGGAGGCGCGCCGCGTCGTCGACGAACTGGGCTACGACGCGCTGAAGTTCGACCTCGACGTGCCAAGCGGCCTGGAAAAGGACCGCGCGAACCGCCACCTCCGTCCGGGCGAAATTCGACACAAGGCCGAGATTGTCGAGAAAGTCACGGAGGAGGTCAAAGACGAGGCCGATGTGGCCTTCGACTGTCACTGGACGTTCTCGGGCAGCTCCGGCAAGCGTCTCGCCGAAGCCATCGAGGAGTACGACGTCTGGTGGCTCGAAGACCCCGTTCCGCCGGAGAACCTCGAAGTGCAGGAGGAGGTCACCAAGTCCACGAACACGCCGATCACCGTCGGTGAGAACCGTTACCGCGTCACCGAGGAGCGCCGGCTCATCGAGAACCAGGCCGTCGATATGATCGCGCCGGACATGCCGAAGGTCGGCGGCATGCGCGAGACACGCAAGGTCGCCGACGTGGCGAACCAGTACTACATCCCGGTCGCGATGCACAACGTCTCCTCGCCGATTGCGACGATGGCGAGCGCCCACGTCGGGGCGTCTGTCCCGAACTCTCTGGCCGTCGAGTACCACTCCTACGAACTCGGCTGGTGGGAGGACCTCGTCGAGGAGACCGTCATCGAGGACGGCTACATCGAGATTCCGGAAGAGCCGGGTCTCGGTCTGACGCTCGATCTCGACGCCGTCGAAGAGCACGTCGTCGAGGGCGACACCGTCTTCGACGAAGCGTAAGTTCAGCCCCCATCTGTTGGTGTTGACTGGGACGGCACCGGGTGACGTGGTGGTCACCCGATATCACGGCGGCACAGTTACGCCGCATCGAATTCGACGCCGGTGATCTCGAAGCGAGCACCGCCGGCGTCGCTTTCTGCAACCGTTATCGACCAGCCGTGGGTGTCGACGATCTCATCGACGATTCGGAGGCCGAACCCGGGGCCCGAAGCCAGCGAGTAGCCGCCCTCGAACACGTTCTCGCGCTCGTCGGCCGGAATCCCGACGCCGTCGTCCGCGACGTAGAAGCCGTCGTCCAGTTCGCCGACAGTTATCGTCAGGTCGGTGGCCGCTCCCTGCGACTGTGATATCGAGGTTGTCACACGCTGCTCGCCGGTGTCTCCCTGTTTCTCAGTGTGTGGCGTTTGTCCATGTTCCACACTGTTGCGGATGAGATTCTCGAACAGTTGTCGGAGCCGACCCGGGTCCGCGCGGACCACGGCCGAGGTCCGTAGCTCCAGCGTCACGTCGCCGGTCTCGACGGTTTGCCAGCACTGCTCGACGACGGTCTGGAGCGGCACCGGCTCGCTGTCGAGCGCGGCCTCGCCGTTCCGGGCCAGCGACAGGAGGTCCTCGATGAGCTGGCCGATACGGTCGTGGGCTCGCTCGACTGCGTCGAGATGCTCGCTGTCGTGTTCTATCTGTGCGAGTTCTAGCTGGCCTCGGGCAACGTCAAGCGGGTTCCGGATGTCGTGACTGACGACGCTGGCGAACTCGTCGAGGCGCTCGTTTTGTTGTTCAAGGGCCTGTTGACGGCTGTCGGGGGTAGAGATCTCCCGTCCGATACCGGCCACGCCGAGCGTCGAGCCGTCAGCAGCCGTTATCCGGCCGCCGGTGAATTCGTACGGGACTGTCGTTCCGTCGGCGGTCAGCAGGTCGGCTTTGAACGACGCCTCACCGGTCTCGAACGCCGTCTCAATGCCTTGGCGAACCGTCTCGCGGTCGGACGGGGCGAAGAGGGCTGTCAGAGCCATCGACGCGAGATCAGCGTCTTCGTGTCCGGTGGCTGCCGCCAGTGCATCATTCCAGCGAGCCAGATCGCCGTTCTCGTCGAGTTCATAGAACAGATCCGGCACTGCATCGACTGGCGCGTCGGGGCTATCCAGTTCCGTGACGCGTTCGGACTCGCGTCGCTTCCGCTCAGTGATGTCGCGCGAGGCACCGACGATTCTGATGACTGTGCCATCGTCGACAATCGGTTGCGCCTCGGCCCGCACCCAGCGCTGTTCGCCATCCGGTTTGGTAATACGGAATTCGAGATCGACCGATTCGCCGGCTGACACGCGTTGCATCGCCTGCATGACTCGCTCCTGATCCGTGTGGTGAATCGCGGTCATGAACTCCGCGGGGTCAGCCTGCAGGGACTCCACGGAGCGGCCGTAGAGCGTTTCGTATGCCGAATTGACGAACTGTATCTCGGTCCAGTCCCCGGAGAACACCCACAGCAGTTCGTTCGACTGTTCCGCCAGTTCTGTGAGTTGCCGTCTGGTCCGGCTAGCGATTTCTGTCGACTGATGGTGTTCGACGAGCAACCGAATTCGATTGGCGAGGAGGTCGCCACGCTCGACAGCCGTGTCTCTGCTGAAAACGTCGGTGACGCCGTTCGAGACCGCGTTACTGGCGACGGATTCCGACTCGATCAGCAACAGTACCGGGAGATTGCTATCCCGCTCGCGGACCGCGTCGACGAACGCACGGCCGGACCGGTCCGAGAGGTCGTCCGCGGCAACGATGCCATCGATAGCGTTGTCTTCGAGGTGTTCGAGCGCACTGTCAGCCCGGTCAGTCGTAGTCAGGGTAAGCGAGTCCGGGTCCCGTCCAGCCGGGAACTCGACAGTCTCGTCGAGTAGCGGGGTGTCGTCCACCTGCAACACATGTATCGAATCCGCCGGCGCATATGTGTCAGCCATCTTGTGTAAATGGAACTGCATCACCCCTCTTGAAGATACGCCTGCATTGATGGATTACGCCCCGAATCGGTCCGAGATTGCACCCCGGTCGATCTTGTCCGGGCCGCTGGTCGGTATCGCCTCGACGAACGCAATCTCGCGGGGGTGTTTGTACCGGGCCAGTCGGTCGTCAAGGAACGTCCGGAGGCCGTCGAGTGTCAGCGGCCGGTCGCCGGCCCCGCCCGCCGTGCTATCGGTCGCAGGTTCGATGACGGCCTTCCCGACCTGTCCCCACTTGCCGTCGGGGACCGGAATCACGACGACTTCACCGACCGACGGATGGTCGGCGATAGCGTCCTCGACCTCCGCGGGGTAGACGTTCTCGCCGCCGCTGACGAACATATGCTTGGTGCGACCCTCGATGTAGTAGTAGCCGTCCGCGTCGGCGCGGGCGAGGTCGCCGGTCGACACCCAGCCGTCGCCGAACGTCTCGGCGGTGGCCTCGGGGTTGTCGAGGTAGCCCGTCGCGGCGTGGGGCGAGCGCAACTGGAGTTCGCCGACGGTGCCGGGGTCGACCGTCTTTCGCGCGTCGGAGGGACCATCGCCGTTGTCACCGTCGTCGGGTTCGACGACTCTGGCGTCGACGTGCATCGCCGGCTTGCCGACGGAATCGGCCTTCTTTCGGGGCCAGCCCTCCGGCATCGCGAAGTTGTTCGGGCCGCACTCGGTGAGGCCGTACCCCTGTGAGAGGTCGACGCCACGGTCCCACCACGCCTCCATCACGCTCTTGCGGCAGGGGCCACCGCCGGACTTGGCAAAGCGCAGCGTCGAGAGGTCCGTCTCCGCCCAGCGGTCGTGCTGGGCCATCATCCGCAACACCGCGGGGACGGCGACGAGGACGGTCCCGCCCTCGGTGTCGATGGTCTCCAGCACGTCGCCGGGGTCGAACTCGCGGGCGATGACGACCGTTCCGCCCATGTGCCACAGCGGGACGGTGAGGACGTTCCAGCCCCCGGTGTGGAACATCGGGAACACCATCGGCGTCACGTCGTCCTCGCGCAGCCCCCAGGCCGTAATCGTGTTCAGGGAGTTCCAGACGATGCCGCGATGCGTGATTTCCGTCTCCTTGGGCGTCCCCGTCGACCCGCCGGTGTGCAGGAGGAGGTGCGTGTCGCCGGGAGTCGGTGTCGCCGTTTCGACGGATGAGTCGTCCACGGGGAGGGCCGAAGCGTAGGGCGTGCTGTCGAGAGTGGCGAAAGCGGACGACTCCGTCGTTTCGGTTTCGAGATGGATGAGTTGGGGGCTCGTCGCGTCGGCTGTCTCCAGGGCGGCCGAGACAGTTCCTGCGAAGGAGGCCTCGACGACGAGGAGTTCGGGGTCCACGCGGTCGAGGAGGTCGGCGAGTTCCGGGGACGCAAGCCGGTGGGACAGCGGGGCCAGTCGGCTCCCGGTCTTGCCGGTGGCGAAGAATAAGTCGACGACGGCGGGGCGGTTCCGCGAGACGACGGCGACGGTGCCGGCTGCCGCCGTGGCGTCCGTCGCAGTGCGGGCGTCGTCTCCGTCCGCGCCGACGCCGTACTGCCGGAGCAGCCGAGCAGTCCGGTTCGCTCGCCGGTCCAATTCGGCGTACGTGAATCGTTCGCCGGTGGTCGCATCCACCAATCCCTCGCGGTCCGGCGTGAGCGCGGCCCGGCGCTCGCTCCAGGCACCGACCCACTCCTGTGCCAGCCCCTCAGACATCGTCGATGAACTCCCGTATCTGTGTGTTGACGCGGTCGTACTCCTCGATGAACAACAGGTGCGGACCGCCGTGGACAGTGACGAAGTCGGCGTTTGGCAAGCCCCGCGCCAGCAGTTTCCCGTTCTCGTAGGGGACGACCTCGTCAGCGGTCCCGTGGATGACAAGTGCCGGGGCCGTGATCTCTCCAAGTCGTTCCGACACGTCGTGGGCCTGCACGGCCGCGCCTTGCCATTCGAGGGCCTGGTCGCTGGCGTCGCTGTCGATGCGCCAGTCGATGATGCGCTCGATGAGGTCTTCGTGGGTGCCCATGAACCGATCCGAAAGCGCGGGCTGCATTTTGTACCGCCGGAGTTCGCGCTCGTCGAGGTCCTCGGGTACGTTGAACATCCGCTGCTGGGTCTCCTCGGGGACCGCCTTGGCTTCCAGCCCGCCCGGCGAGGTACACATGAGCGTCAGCGACTGCGCCCGGTCGTACTCCAGCGCGTACTGCTGGGCGATCATCCCGCCCATGCTGGCCCCGACGATGTGGGCCTGCTTGATGTCGGCGTCGTCGAGTACGGCCTCCAGGTCACTCGCCATCTGGCGCATCGTGTACGGTCCCTCGGGTTCGTCCGAATCGCCGGTGCCGCGGTTGTCCCATACGATTGTCTGGTACTCGTCGACGAGTGCCTCCTGTTGCCACAGCCACATCCAGCGGCCGTAGCCGATGCCTTCGACGAAGACCACAGTCTCGGCGTCTGACGGCCCCTCGCGCTCGTAGGCGAGCGAGACCCCGTCGTTGGTCGCGTATTGCATACTGGCTGGTTCTGGTTGGATATCCTTCAAGTGGTCCGGTTCCGCGCTCATTGCTCTACTGGCTCCCCCTTCGGGTTGTCACACTGCGTGTCGTTTCGCTGGCGATGCACCGCCGTGGGGTAGCCGGGTCGGAAGCGGCCGCCCCACGCCCAAGTTGTCGTACGGTCTGGCGGTTCGACGGTCGTTTTCACTGGTTTCGTCATTCCGAATCATCCCAGAGTTTCGCCGGCAGCGCCTCGGCGAACGTCCCGCCGAGACGCGCCCGCAGCGTCCCCAGCAGGCCGTCAGGGACGTAGAGGACGAACAGCACGAACACGATACCGACGTAGAGGCTCGCGTGGCCGTTCAACAGCAGGTCGATGAGGCCGCCGATAGTCGTCTCGCCGACCAGCGTCGCGTCCAGCGTTTCCTGGCCCAGCAGCGCGCGGAGATAGGGCAACAGCCCGCCGCCCTGCCCGGCCTTCGAGAGGAACTCCCGAACCGTCTCGTCGAACAGGTGGCCGTACAGCGAGCCGGCAAGGGTCCCGAAGCCGCCGATGATGCTCGCCAGCAGGGCGTCGCCGGTCACCAGGAAGTAAAAGGAGTTCTCCGGGCTGGCCGAGCGCTTGAAGCCGGCGAACAGGCCGCCGGCGACGGCGGCGAAGAAGCCGCTGATGGCGAAGGCCCCGAGCTTGTAGCAGTAGGTGTTGTAGCCGATTGCGACGGCGCGCTCCTCGTTCTCCCGGATAGCGATCATCACCCGGCCGAAGGGGGAGTGGATGACGCGCTGCATGGCGAAGTAACAGGCCAGGACGACGAGGCCGATCATGTAGTAGGACACCTCGGTCCCGGACAGCGTCGACCCCAGCAGGGCCACCTCGTCGCCGGTGAGCACGCCGATAGACAGCGATAGCTGGTCGATGCCGGGGACTCTGATCTGGAACCCCTCGGCGTGGCTTGGCCCGACCGCGGGGCCGTCCCGGGGATTGGTCGCCACGTAGTCCCAGCCGCGGACGAACACGTAGAACACCTGCGCGAAGCCGAGCGTAATCATCGCGAAGTACACGCCCGACAGCCGGAACGACACCAGCCCGACCAGCATCGCCAGGGCGATAGCGATGAGACCGCCGACCAGCAGTGACAGCATGAACGGCGTCCCAGGACCCAGGAGCGGGACCTTCCCGTTGGCGATGAGGATGACCGTGTACGCCCCGGTGCCGTAGAACACCGCGTGACCGAAGGAGAGGTAACCGGTGTAGCCGCTGATGAAGTCAAAGGAGATGGCGAACAGGCCGAAATAGAGGACGCCGACCATCGTCTCCACGGTCGGCAGGAGCATCTGCGTCTCGGCACCGACAGGCGAGTTCAACAGCGTGTGATACACCGGCGGGTACAGCGCCAGCAGGGCGATAACGAGGATGTGAGCGGTGTGGTCCCGCAGGTACTCGCGGGGCCAGCCCGTCTCAACAGTCGTGGGGGCCTGTGGCTCGGACGCCGCCTCGGCGTCAGCCTCGGGTTCGGCGCTAATGGCCCCCCACCTCCTCGACGCCGAATAGCCCTTGCGGGCGGACGATGAGTGTCACCACGAGGACCAGAAACAGCACGAGTTCCGGCAGGCCCGTGAACTCGATGACGTTCTGGAACCACCAGGTCGTCACCGCGTCGGCCATCCCGACGACCAGCGCGGCGACGACGGTGCCCCGGAACGTCCCGAGGCCGCCGACGATGACGACGATGAACGCCGGCAGCAGCGTCTCGGCCGCCAGCGGGACGCTCGCGCCCCACGTCGGGTCCCACATCAGCAGTGTTCCGGCCGCGCCGGCCAGGCCGATACCCAGCGCGAACACGACGGTGAACACCTGCCGAACGTCGATGCCCAGCGCTGACGCCATCTCTGTGTCCTCGCTGCCGGCGCGGATGTACAGGCCGTAGCGGGTCTTGGTGAGGAACGCCCAGATGCCGACCACCGTGAGAGTTCCAAGGAGTATCTGGAACAGCGACATCCACCCGGCGCTGACGGGGCCGAGCGCGACCGGTTCCCGGAGGAACTGCGGCTTGGTCGCCAGCGCGGCCTGCCAGTCCGACAGCGGCTGGAGGTCATAAATTCCTAGCACGATGCGGACGACCTCCTCGATGACCAGCGTCAGCCCGAAGGTCAGGAGAATCTGGTATATCGGCGGCCGGTCGTACAGCGGCCGGATGATGGTCGTCTCGATTGCACCGCCCAGCACCGTCAACAGCGCGAACACGACGACGATGGCGACGAAGAACAGGCCGAGGCGGGTCAGCGGCGCTGTCCCACCGGTGACTGTGACGACCATCAGGAGGCCGCCGAGGTACGCCCCGACCATCGTCAGTGACCCGTGGGCGAAGTTCAACACGCCCATCAGGCCGAAAATCAGCGTCAGACCGCTGGCAATCATCACGTACAGCGCCGACTTGGCGAGCCCGTTGACGATGACGCCGCCGAGTTCGCCGAGCGTCAGGAACTCCACGAGCGCTTCGAGTATCATGCCGACAGATACCTCCTGAACCGCTCGTCGTCGGCCGTCACCGCCGCCGTGTCGCCGCCGTCGACGACGCGGCCCTTGTCGAGGATGTAGAACCGGTCGGCCAGGTCGAGCGCGAGCGGGAGGTTCTGCTCGACCAGCAGCATCGTCACATCCTCACTTGCTTTCGACAGCGCCTCGGCCACGTCGGCGACGATTTGGGGGGCTAACCCCTCACTCGGTTCGTCGACCAGCAGCAGGTCGTTGTCGCCGACCAGCCCGCGGGCGATGGCGAGCATCTGCTGTTGGCCGCCCGACAGCGTGCCTCCCTCCTGCCCCCGCCGCTCTTCGAGGATTGGGAACGAATCGAAGGCCAGGCGGAGGCCATCGCTCACGTCATCCGGGTTCGGTATCGCCGCCCGGAGGTTCTCCTCGACGGTGAGCTGGCCGAATATCCGGCGGTCCTCGGGAATCCAGCCCAGTCCCCGAGCGGCGACCTCGTGGGTCTCCAGGCCGACCAGCGACTCGTCGCGGAACGTTATCGACCCCTCGCGGGGCGGCGTCAGTTGCAGAATCGTTCGGAGCGTCGTCGTCTTGCCGACGCCGTTGCGGCCGGCCAGCGCGACCACTTCCCCCTCCTCGACCGAGAGGTCGACGCCTTCGAGGATGTGGCTGTCGCCGTAGTACGTGTGGACGCCGGCGAGTTCGAGCAGGCTCACGCCGTCCCCTCCTCCGAGTCCGGGTCGGACCCGGCCGCAGTGGTATCATCGTCCAGGCTGCCCGGTTCGTAGCCGCCGAGATACGCCGACTGCACGTCGGGATTGGCCCGCACGTCGGCCGGCGGCCCGTCAGCGATGACCGCACCCTGATGGAGCACAACCACGCGGTCGGAGACGCCCATCACGATGTCCATGTTGTGCTCGACCAGCAGGACCGGGTAGTCCTCGGCGACCGCTTCGATGAGGTCCCTGATTTCGTCGACGCTCTCCGAGGAGACGCCCGCGTTCGGCTCGTCGAGCAGGAGGACCGCGGGGTCGCCGGCCAGCGCGATAGCGACTTCGAGCTTGCGCTTTGCGCCGTGGCTCAGCGTGCTCGCGAGGTCGTCGGCCCGATGGGAGAGCCCCACCCGGTCGAGGATGTCCCACGCGCGCTCGGTGAACTCCTCATAGTGGTCGACGTTGCGCCAGAACGTCGTGGCGTCGTCGCTGTGGGCCTGCTCGGCGACCCGGACGTTCTCCAAGACCGTGCTGTTGGGGAAGACGTTCGTCACCTGGTAAGACCGGTGGATACCCTTGCTGGCCGTCTCGTGGGGGGAGGCGTCGGTGATATCCTGCCAGGTCCCGTTGCGCTGGAGTTCGACTGTGCCCTCGGTGGGCGAGAGGCTCCCGGTCAGCAGATTGAAGAACGTCGTCTTGCCGGCCCCGTTCGGGCCGATGAGCGAGCAGAGTTCGTTTTCAAGCTCGAAGTCGACGCTGTCGACGGCGGTGAGTCCCCCGAACTCCTTTGTCAGTCTCTGTGTTCTGAGCATGCCTACAGAGAACAGCCCATCTGGTCGCTGTCCTGTGGGATGGTCGTCTCGTCGGCGCTGATGCGGGCGAGCGGCTCGCCGGGCATAATCGCGGCTCCCCAGTTGTCGGCCCACTCGTCGGTCGTCGGTATCGGGTTCGCGACGGTCATCGCCGACTGCGCCTGATTGTTGTACTCCTGGAAGGTGTAGCCGTTCTCGCCTTTCGGCGTGTCGGTGACGGTCATCCCCTTCAGGGCGTCGGCGATATCCGCGCCCCCGGTCGACCCGCTCTCCTGAACCGCCTGGTGAATCGCCGACGCGCCCGTGAACGTCCCCGCGGTGAAGAGGTCCGGGACGACGCCATAGGCGTTGGTGTAGCTCTCGACGAACGCGTCGTTGATCGGGTTGTCGTACTGGTTCCAGTGGTAGCGCGTCGTGAACGGCCCGAGCTGTGAGTCCCTGATTTTCTCCTCGGTCAGCGGTTCGCCGAGCACGCTCTGCATCGTCCCGCCGACGACGTTGTTGGTGATTCGGGTGGCGAACCCCCCGAACACCCGATAGGAGTAATCGCCCGAGAGGAAGGCGTTGAACATCGCCGGGAGCGTCGCGACGGTGAACCCGCCGACGACGCCCTCGGCCCCGGCCACCTCCGCATTGTCCAGCAGCCCATCCCACTCGGCGTATCCCTGTTCGACGAATCGCTCGCCGACGATCTCGACGCCTTCGGCTTCCAGTACGTCCCGGTAGTTGTTGACGACCGCGCGGCCGAAACTGTAGTCCGCGCCGAACAGATAGACGCTCGATACGTCCGTCTCTCTGGCGACGTACTTCCCGCCCGAGCGGGCGTCCATCGCGGTGTTCTCGCTCGCTCGGTAGACGAGGTCGCTACAGGTCTCGGAGTTGGACGTGATGTCGGCCGACGCCGCCGGACCGAGCATGATGGGGACCTGCGCCTGATTGACGACCGTCGTGACGACGCGGCTGGCGACTGCTGAGGACGCACAGCCGGCGAGCATGTCCACGCTCTCGTTCTCGACGAGGTTCGTCGCCGCCGTCTGGGCCGTGTCCGCCGAGAACTCGGTGTCCCGTATGAGCAGGCGATACTCTGTGTCACCGGCGGTGATCGTAACCTCGCCGCTGCCGGGGTCTGTCGGCGGATCGGTATCACCCTTGTACGCCAGCCCGGAGAGGAACCCCCACAGCGACTGGTCGCCGTAGTACTTCAGGTCACCAGCGCGGGGCTGAAGGACCCCGATACTAACGGTCTGTGCCGAACCACTGCCGCCCGATTCGCCGTTCGTGCCACTGTCCGTCGTGCCGCCGTCCGAATCGTCCTGTTCAGTCATGGATGAGTCGTCACTGACACAGCCGCTGAGCCCGACAACACCGGCACCGAGCGCGCCGAGAACGCGCCTCCGTGTAGCCGTGTTCTGCATAACAGATTATCGTAGATTCGCCGACTACATAGTGTGCTGAGTTAACATGTTAACGCGGCGAGACAGACCGCAATTCTCGTCCGTACCGGGACTGTCACAAAACTGGCCGTAAACGGTCTGTACCGTTCTTTCCTTGGCGAATTATGCGCTCACACCGATTTGACTATCTGCTACGTAACTGCTTCAGTAACTGTCAATCGATATATTTCAGCGGTCACCCACGTTAGTAACGCCGGAATGATAGAGAGGACCAGTCCAAGGGCCACAGCGAACTGTGTGTCCGACGAAATAGAGTAGATATCTGCGACAAAGGTCCATCAGAGAACTGTTTATCAACCCGACCAGAGTTCGGACGAAAATACGCCGCTATTCGCTGTCCCAGTCGCACTGCGGGTAGTTAGAGAATTTCGTGGTCAGTGTATCGATGCAGGATACCGAGGATGACCACCCACGGCAAGGTCATTCCGACGGTGATTGAAATCAGAAACCCAATCTGACGGTTCACACCGAGGAAGTCAAACAGTTCCATTCCTCCCGCAAACCCCGCAAAAATGAACACGCCGAGGAATACGGCAACTGGTAACAGGATAACTCCAGCAAGCAACCGTCTTGCGAGCCGACGGAACGGTACGAATATGATTCGTAAGAACAACCCGAATACCGTTTTGAAAAGCATCCCAAGAGCCGGTATGGCTCTTCTAGACGATGATTCGTCTTCTTCAGCAGTCATGATTATGTTGTCTTTGCTTTTGTATAAAAATATCTTTGGTCGAAATATTTGTCTGACCGGTCCCCTCCTAACCACTCGTATCGAGTCCGGCCGTGGGAATATGATTTAAGCAGGTCACAATCTCGGAATCATGCATGGAAGTAACCCTTACTCTATCCGTCTGGGTGGAACCAGCGGTCACCACCCAGCAACACAGATATGCGGACAGTTCAGGATTCGTTTGACCGGCATTTGCTGATTCATATCTCAGCCCACGCAATCGGTGTTGTCTTGTATCGATGTCGCTCTCACGAGTGTCAGTTATGCAGTAAAACAACGCTAAGGCCTACAGTGGGAGCTAGGTACGGCCGTTGTGACAATTGCACCCAGCTGTCATTCTGGACAGAGTAGCGAACAGGCCGGCGGGAACACCGAACTCAGTCCTCGATGTCATCAAGCGCTTCGACGACGCGTTCGATCATCTTGCGCTCGCCGCGCCGGAGGTTCTTCGAGACGGCGGGTTTGGACACGCCGAAGTCCTCGGCCAGCGACCCCAGTGTCGCGTCCCGGGGCGACTCGAAGTAGCCCTCGGAGACGGCGGTTTCCAGCGTCTCGCGTTCGGTGTCTGAGAGGTTCCGACAGCCGTCGACGAGCGTCATCGCCGCGCCAGCGTTCTGCACGAGGTCCTGGAGCTGTGGGAGCGTCGTCGACGTGCGCTCGACCACGTCGTACTCGTTGTCACGGTCAAGTTCCGAGAGCGTCGTGTCGGCGTCCCGGCCGCGGTCGAATCCGACGTGCCAGGTTTCGCTGCCCGCCTCAATGTGGAACGGGCCGGTGATGTAGCCGCCGTTGTCCCGGATGGTCTGCATCGCCGCCGTTTCCTCGATAGTCGTCCGGATGTGGGCGGCGTTGTCCTCGCGGCGCAACAGCGCACAGTCGTTCATGTTCTCGTGGGCCTGCAGACTGTCCAGCCCCGTATCGAGTATCCCCGCGTCCTCGGCTTCGACAACCATCCGCGTCTCCAACTCCCGCGCACGCTGGTCGAAGTCCCAGTGTACCGCTGCAAAGGCGACGTCGTGGTCTGCCGTCGTGTCGATGAAGGGACAGTCGTACTGCTCCATGTCCAGGGCGATATCTATCATTGGCAGTCCACTGTATCCTGTGTGATTCGTGTGATACGGTAAAGAACCCCACGATTAATAATAACTATTTCCCGAAACCGAGTTCTTCACGAACGTCTATCCCTGATACACCGTTTCAATAGTGTTTTAGGGCTCGGTTCTGGAGGAAGTGGTATGACTTTGCACGCCAGAGAGATAAACCAGGACGTACGGGAGTTGGGTGCGCTCCTGGGCGAAGTGCTGGAAGCACAAACCTCGACCGAGGCGTTCGAAACGGTGGAAACCATTCGAACGTCGTGTATCGACTACCGGCGCGGTGACGCCGAGACGCGGGACGAAGTCCACCGGGCACTGAACCGACTGAACCCGGAGACCCAGGATATCGTCGCACGCGCGTTTACGACCTATTTCGAACTTATCAATCTCGCCGAGGAGCGCGAACGGGTCCGCGAAATCCGAGAGGGGAGCCAGGAGGGTGTACTGGCCGACAGCGTCGAGGAAGCCGTCCGGGACCTGGCCGAACGCGGCGCGGACCCGGAGGAGTTCGAGCAGGTGCTCGAAGACGTTCTCATCCAGCCGACGTTCACGGCCCACCCCACCGAAGCCCGCCGGAAGACGGTGAAGGCGAAGCTCCGGTCGGTTGCCCGTGACATCGAACGACTCGACGAGCGGCGACTCACCGAACGCGAACAGAAGCGTATCGAGCGGAACCTCGACGCCGAAGTGACGAGTCTCTGGCAGACCCCGCAGGTCCGGGACCGCCGCCCGGAGGTTACCGACGAGGCGCTGAACGTCCAGTGGTACCTCGAAAACGTCCTGTTCGACGTTATCGACGAGGTGTACGACGAACTCGAACACACCCTCGAAGACGTGTACGACGAGGACATCGACATCGACACCCTCTACGAATTCCGCTCGTGGGCCGGCTCTGACCGCGACGGCAATCCGTTCGTCACCACCGAGGTGACCGAGGAGACGCTGGAGCGCCAGCGCGACACCGTGCTGCCGCTGTACCGCAACAAGCTCAAGGAACTCTCCGGCGTGCTGAGCCAGGACGCCTCGAACATCGCGACCGACGCGCTGTTCAACGAGCGACTGGACCGTCACAAGTCCAGGCTCCCCGGCATCGCCACGGAGGCCGAGGAACGGTATCCGGACGAGCCCTACCGCCAGAAGCTCCGGCTGATGCGCGAATCCGTCATCCGGGTCAGCGACGTTCGCCAGGGCGGCTACGAGAACGACGAGGAACTGCTAACCGACCTCCGCGTCATCGCCGACAGCCTCCGTGAGAACGACGCCGAGGTCATCGCCGAGGCCCACGTCGACCCGCTGATCCGCAAGGTCGAGACGTTCGGTTTCAACCTCGCCAGCCTCGACCTGCGCGACCACCGGAAGATGCACACCGATGCCATCGCCGAATCCGTCGAGCGCGAGGGCATCGACTACGCCGGCATGGACGAAGACGAGCGTGTCGAGTTCCTGACCGAGGCTATCCTCCAGGACAACCCCGTCATCGACATGGAAGACACCGAGGGGCTCTCGGAGGACGCCACCCGCGTCCTCGACCGCTTCCGCGCGGCCGCCGACTGGCAAAACGAGTTCGGCATCGACGCCATCGACACCTACGCTATTTCGTGGTGTGAAGAACCAAGTCACGCGCTAGAAGTGCTGTTCCTCGCCGACCAGGTCGACATCGTCGACCTGCCCGGCTACTGCGGGTTCGACGTGGTTCCGCTGCTGGAATCGGAGTACGCCCTTTCCGGAGCCCGCCGCATCATGGGCACGCTGTTCGAGAACGAGGCCTACTCTCAGGCCCTTGAGGCCCGGGACAACATCCAGGAGATCATGCTGGGGTACTCCGACTCGAACAAGGAGAACGGCTTCCTCGCCGCCAACTGGTCGCTGTACAACAACCAGAAGCGGCTGGCGGACATCACCGACGACTACGACGTGGAGATGCGCCTGTTCCACGGCCGCGGCGGCTCCATCTCCCGCGGCGGCGGCCCGATGAACGACGCCATGTTGGCCCTGCCAAACGAGACGGTGACCGGCCAGATCAAGTTCACCGAGCAGGGCGAGGCCATCGCCGAGAAGTACGCCAACCACGACATCGCCGAGCGCAACCTCGAACAGATGCTCAACGCCCAGATCCGGGCGCGTCAAAA
Organism: Haloarcula sp. CGMCC 1.2071; assembly: GCF_037078445.1. Lineage (NCBI taxonomy): Archaea > Methanobacteriati > Methanobacteriota > Halobacteria > Halobacteriales > Haloarculaceae > Haloarcula > Haloarcula sp. CGMCC 1.2071. The sequence goes on along the minus strand of NZ_JAYMGY010000004.1, from coordinate 87,943 downwards.
CGCCATCGAGGAGCCCGTCGAGGAGATCCCCGACGAGTGGGAGGAGGCGATGGAGACGGCGGCCGACGCCGCCCGCACCGAGTACCAGGACCTGCTCGAGACCGACGGCTTCGTCGAGTTCTTCGACCAGGCGACGCCGATCACCGTCATCGAGAACCTCAACATGGGCTCGCGACCGGCCTCCCGGAGCGAGGACCGCAGCGTCGAGGACCTGCGGGCTATCCCGTGGGTGTTCTCCTGGACGCAGGCCCGCTGTATCATCCCCGGCTGGTACTCCATCTCGACCGGGCTGGACGCCTACCTCGAAAACGGCGGCGACATGGAGACCTTGCAGGAGATGTACGAGAACTGGCCGTTCTTCCGGACGAAGCTCGACAATGCGTCGCTGGCGCTCGCCCGTACTGACCTCGAAATCGCCGAGGAGTACGCCGACCTGGCCGACCCCGAACTCCGCGAGCGCATCTACCCGCGTATCGTCGAGGAGTACGAAGACACCGTGGAGAAGGTGCTCGAAATCACCGGGCAGGACGGCCTGCTCTCGCGTGAGTGGCTGCAGGAGAACCTCGAGCGCCGGAACCCGTACGTCGACCCGCTGAACCTGTTGCAGGTCCGCCTGCTCAAGCAGTCCCACCGGACCGACACCGAGCGCCGGACCCTGCGGCTGACCGTCCAAGGTATCGCGGCCGGGATGAAAAACACCGGGTGAGGCACTGAGCGACACCGGGTGCGGCATCGTGCGAACGACTTACTACAAAAGTAGTACCCATCGAAGGATTTAGGCGTCTTCCCCCGGAGTAGCCGGTATGGCACTCGAAACTGTTCTTCTTGCAGTTGGACCAAACGACGCCGACCGAATCGACGAACTCGCCGACGCCGTGCTCGATATCGCGAGCCCGGCCGGCGCGACGGTCATCGTCGCACACGTATTCACTGACGACCAGTACGACGGTGTTGTCGACAGACTCGAATTCGAGTCGACCGGCGAAGCCGACCCCGACGAGGTAGCCGACCGCCACACAACCGTCCGGGAACTCGTCTCGCGGTTCGACGACGCCGGGCTGTCGACACAGGTGCGCGGTGCCGTGGGCAACCACGGCGAGCAGATCGTCAGCCTCGCCGAGGCCACGCAGTCGGACCTCGTCGTCGTCGGCGGCCGCAAGCGCTCGCCGACCGGGAAGGCCGTCTTCGGCTCCACCGCACAGGAAGTCATGCTGAACGCGCCGTGTCCGGTCACGTTCGTCCGCGGCGAGGACTAAGACCGCAGAAACCGAGTTTTTCAGTTACTCCACCAGCGCGGCTTCGAGGAGTTCGAGCGGATGCCGGATCTCGTAGCCGCTGCCGTGTTCCATCTGCATCGCGCAGGTCGGACACTCGGTCATGCCGGTTTCGCCCTCGGCGTGGTCCATGTGCTCGAACATCTCCTCGCCGATCTCCATGGACTTCTCGTACTTCTCTTCCTTCCAGCCGTAGGTCCCCGAAATGCCGGAACAGGAGTCGCCCACGTCTTCGACTTCGACGCCGTCGAGGTCGCGGAACAGTTCGACGGCCTGGCGGTCGAGTCCCTGGTTGCGTGAGTGACACGGGGCGTGGTAGGCGAACTCCTCGGCGAGGTCGCCGTCAACGTCTGCCGCCTGCACTTCGCCCTTGAGGTCCTCGTGGATGCGGAGGTACTCGACGGCTTCGAAGGTGTTCTCCGCCACTTTGTCGATACCGTCGATGTCGAACAGCTCGGGGTATTCCTGTCGGAGCGCCATCGAACACGAGGTACAGGAGGCGATTGCGTGATACCCCTCGTCGACGAGTTCGGACATCGACGAGACGTTCGTCTCGGCGTGGCGGCGGGCGTCGTCGAGCATCCCGTTTGCGAACATCGGCGTCCCGGAACACTTCTGCTCGGGTGCGACGACCTCGTAGCCGAACTCCTCGAACACCCGGACCGTCGCCTTGCCGACTTCCGGCGTGTTGTAGTTGGAGTAACAGCCGTGGAAGTACGCAACTTTCTTATCGGCGTCCTCGGGGAGTCCGCGGCGCTTGCGGGCGGCTCTCGCGTTCTCCCGCGACTGGACCTGACCGCCGCGGTCGGCCCACCAGTCGCGGAAGGTCTGTTTTGCGAAGGCGGGGAAGTCACGCTCGCTGGTAACACCGAGGGTCTTCTCCATCACCCAGCGGGCTGGGCCGAAGTTCATGGCGAAGTTCGCGAGTCGGGGAACCTTGCTCGCGAAGAACGCGGAGGTGCGGTAGTTCGCGAGGATGCGGTTGCGGATGTACTCGACGGAGAGCTTGTCCATCTGCTCGCTGACGTACTCCCCGCGGGCGGTGTTGTGCATCTGGCTGAGCGGGACGCCCGACGGGCAGGCGTTGTCACAGCGCATGCAGTTCGAGCAGTCCATCACCGAGTCGTCGATCTCGTGGTCGTCGTCGGACTGCTTGAGCCGCCACTGTTCGGGGCCCTGGAACTTCGGGCCGGGGAAGTCGTCGTCGACCTCGGCGACGGGGCAGTTCGTGTCACACGTCGAGCATTTGTAACAGGAGTCCGCGCCGGGTCGGAGGTCGAAGTCGTCGCTGTCGGGGAAGACGTCGACTGGTTCGAACTCCTCGCCTGTGTTCGGTGCTACCGGATCAAACTCTGTCTCTGGTGGGGTTTCAGCGTCACTCATCGTGCCTCCTGTGCGGCGCGCTGGCCCGCCGCGTAGCCTGTGGCAATCGAGACGCCGCTGCCGGATTTTTCGGCGGCGAAGTCGTAGCCGCCCAGCACGGAGCCGGCAGCGCGCAGGTTCTCGAACTCGCTGTGCTCGCTCGCATCGAGGGGCCGAAGGTCGTCGTCAGTCGCCACGCCGTAGCGGGCGAACTCGTGGTCGCCGAACAGTTCGCCGTCGAACCAGTCGTAGCGGTCCGCGGCGTGGGGGACGTGGCAGTCGAACACCGGCTCGTACACGCCCTCGCGGTCGGACTCGACGCCCTTGCCGACGAAGCCACCGGTCGCGAGAACGTACTGGTCGGCGCTGTTGGGTATCTTCGCGCCGTTCTTCTCGATGAATACCTTCTCGATGCGGTCTTCGCCCTCGAAGTCGACGACTGGATTGCCGGTCTCGATGCTGGCCCCGGCCTCGTCCAGTGCCGAGAACAGCGCGTCCTCCAGTCGGAGGCCGGGCAGCGACGGCGGCCCCATCGGCACCTCGAACACGTCGACGCCGAGGTGGTCGCTCAGCGAGTCACGGATAGCGCCGGGATTGTCGTCGCCGAGAATCGCCGGGAAGCCGACCCGCTGTTCGTCCTCCAGTAGCGGGTTCACGCGCTGGGCAAGCGCCTCGCGGGCTGGGACCATTCGCCCGCGGACTGCCACCTCGCTGTTGGTATCGAGCAGTTTGGCATAGCGCGTGACCTTCGCGTCCGCGCGCAGGTCGCCCGGGAACCGGATCGTCTCGCCGCGGACATCGAATGGGACGCCCGTCGCGTCGAGATGGGCGGCGACGTGCGGGGCGTCGAAGTCGACCATTTCCTCGATGCCGACCAGCAGCGTATCGCGGGTGTCGCTGGCCAGACCGGCGCTGGCCCCGGCCGGGTAGCGGGCGGTCGGTTTGATACTCCCGCCGTGGGTCGGCAGGAGCGCGTTCGTGTCCGTGTGTTCGCCCTCGTAGGTCGGGACCGCGTCGTCAAACAGCGACAGTGCGTCCCGGACCGTCTGGACGCCGACTTTCCGGTATGGGTGGGCCTCAGGCAGCGACGGAATCGCCTCGTACGGGTCGGTCAGCGGGCCGTCGCCGTCGGGCGTGTAGCCGAGCACGTCGACAAGGCCCGACGCCTGCCGGAGCGTGCTCTGTTTGTAGGAGACCAGTCGCACGTCAGCTCCCTCGCGGGCGGCCGCCAGCGCGCTGGTCAGCCCGCCGAGGCCGCCGCCGATGACGAGTACCTCCGACTCAATAGCCATTTGTCCCTCCGTCGGCAGCGACATCAGCGCTGTCGACGCTGCCGCCTGTCTGTCCGCGGCCCGAATCGAACGCCGAGAAATCCACCGGGTCGCCGTCAGCCGGGTCCTGGTCGCGGTTCTGCGTGGTGGCGTGCAGCGCGTAGTTCAGTGCCGCCTGGGAGAGCTGTTCGCCCCAGAGGGCGTGTCGTTGTCCCTTCCAGCGCTCCTGTAGCAGCTCGTCCCAGGCCTCGCGGACGACCGGCTCGTCGTACTCCGAGTGGAGTTCGCTCGCCATCCGGTGCGAGCAGAAGCCACCCTGACAGTTCCCCATCGACGCGCGGGTGCGGATGCGGACGGCGTTGAGGTCCGAGCCGGACCCCTCGATAGCGTCCTGAATCTCGGCGCGGGTGACGCCCTCGCACTCACAGACCGTCGGGTTCGGCCCGTCGGTTTTGAGTACCTCGTCGGCGCGGGAGCCGAGCCGTTCGACGCTCCGGCGGCCGATCGGCGAGCGAAGCCCGAACTCGTCCATGTAGTCCCGGAGCACCGAGAAGTCCTCGCTGCCGGGGAGGGGCACGTCGGCGGTCCGGCAGTCGGCGTCGATGCCGAACTTCCCGCAGACGTGGTCGGCGATCTGTTCGCCCATCATCCGGTAGGTGGTGAACTTCCCACCGACGATGCTGGTCATGCCGGGCAGGTCGTCGCGCTCGTCGTGGTCGAGCAGGAAGAAGTCCCGCGTGATGTCTGTCGGGTCGTCGCTGCCGACGTCCGGCGGTTCGTACAGCGGGCGAACGCCCCAGAACGAGCGGATGGTTCGCGCCTCGTCGAGCATCGGAATCAGCTCCGAGAGGGTGTCGATCATCATGTCGACTTCCCACTGCTCCTCGGGGTAGTCCTCGGGGTCCTCGACTTCCTCGTCGGTCGTCCCCAGAATCGCGGTCGTCTCGTGGGGCACGACGATGTCGGCGTCGCCCTTGGGCCGACAGCGGTTGATGACGGTGTCGACCTGGCGGATGTTCATGATGGTCATGACGCCCTTGGAGGGGCGGACTTCGATGTCGAGTCCGGCCATGTCGCCGATGCGACCGGCCCAGGCTCCGGTTGCGTTCACGACGTAATCGGCGCGGATCTGTTCGGTTCCGCCCTCCGTGCCGTGGACGCGTTTCCCGGGGCCGGAGTCGTGTTCGACTTCGATACCGACGACCTCGCCGCTCTCGACGAGGAGGTCAGTCACTTTGGAGTGTGTCTCGATGCGTGCGCCGTGTTCCTGTGCGCTCGCGGCGTTCGCGACGACGAGTCGGAACGGGTCGATGGCCCCGTCGGGGACGCTGATTGCCTTGTCGATGTCTTTCGCCAGGTGGGGTTCCATCGCCCGAGCCTCCTCGCCGGAGACGACTTCCGCGGGAATCCCGCACTCCTCACAGCCGCTCAGTTTCTTCTGGAAGTACTCTTCGGAGTCCTCCGGCCGCTTGACGAAGAGGCCGCCAGTCATTTCGACGCAGTGACTGGCGATATCCCGGAGAACGCGGTTCTCCTCGATACACTCGGTCGCACTGGCCTGGTCCGAAACGGCGTATCGCCCGCCGCTGTGGAGCAGCCCGTGCATCCGACCGGTGGTCCCGTGGGTCAGATTTCCCTGTTCTACCAGGGTCACGTCGAGCCCGCGCATCGCGAGGTCCCGCGCGATGCCCGCCCCAGTCGAGCCGCCACCGATGACGGCGATGTGTGGTGTCGGTCCCATCTATCTTTCCGTGGGTTTGGAGCGCATACACTTCACTTTACCGTTGCTGGTGCTTGGGCAGTAAATTTTCTATGTAATCATGAGGAATCCCGGTGACACCCACTGTTAATCGGAAACGCACACCACATTATTTTTCACTGATTGGTCAGGGCAGTGGTTGAACATATTCTCTCAAATTCGAGAGATAACTCCACATTTTCAATTACTGACGTACTACAGACGACGTTGCAGGATAGAAACCGCGCTCACGGATTAATTATCACTCCTACCGTTTCGACAGTAACTATTATATATTTTGATAGTGGACTATTCCCGAGAACGTGTTGGCCGTTCGGCCAACGGGATCGACAATGAGTAAATGGAACCCACTTGATTCAGAAGACGGCCCGCCTGACGGGGAACGCACCGACGGCGGCGTCACAGAGGGGCGGGATGGAAACGAGTCGGAGACTGAACCGCCGTCAGCAGAAGCCCTCCAGAAGGACACAGAGACCGAAAACGACCCTGAACGGGCGGAGCTGGAAGCACGATGTGAGCAACTGGCGGCGGAACTCGAACAGGAGCGGGCGGAACGTGAAGCGCTCGAAACCGCTGTCGCCCGTCTCACTTCTGTTGCCAGGGCGAACGCCGACGGCGACCTCACTGCGAAACCGGGGCAGCCACCAGCTGAGGCAGCTGAGCCGCTGTACGACGCATACAGTGAACTGCTCCGGGAATGGACCGACACTGTCGACCGGATGGCGTCGTTCAGCGAGCAGGTGACTGCCGCAACGGAACAGGTCGACACCCGTCTCGGGTCGGTCAAGTCCGCCAGCCGGGACGTGAGTGGCGCTGTCGGAGAGATTTCGACCGGGTCGGACGAGCAACGCGACGAGATACAGTCGATCTCCGACGAGATGCGGAACCTCTCGGCGACGATCGAGGAGATAGCGAGCGCCGCAAACGAGGTCGCGGACACGTCCAGCGAAGCCAGCGTTCGAGGCGAATCCGCACTGGAGTCGGCGTCCTCGGCGATGACGACGCTCGACCGGTTGACCGACAACGCCGAAGCGACCGTCGACAAGGTCGAGCGACTGAACGACCTGCTGTCGGACATCGAGGAGATTGTGGGTTTCATCACGGACGTCGCGGACCAGACCAACATGCTGGCGCTGAACGCCAACATCGAAGCGGCCCGAGCAGGCGAATCCGGCGACGGGTTCGCCGTCGTCGCAGAGGAGGTCAAATCGCTCGCGACCGAGACGAAGGAGGCGACCGACGAGATCGCAGCCTCCATTCAGGAGGTCCACGAACAGGCCGACACGACGGTTTCGGAGATGTACGATACGCGGGAGAGTGTCGAAGACACCCGCTCGTCAGTCGCCAGCGCGCTCGACGAACTGGATTCCGTCGTCTCGATGGTCGAAGAGGTCGATTCGAGCGTCCAGGAGATCGACGATGCGACGGATACGCAGGCTGATTCCACGCAGGAAGTGGTGTCGATGGTCGACGACGTCGAGGACATCAGCGCCCGGACAGCCGAAGAGGCGGCTATCGCCGCCGACGCCGCAGCGGACCAGACGACGGAACTCGCGGAGGTCTCGACGCGGGTGTCGACGCTCACCGAGCGGGCCGAATCACTGGACGCGTCGCTGGATTCCTTCGAACTTGCGACCGGTTCGGCGGCAGCGAACACGGACGGAACCGTCGTCGAGTTCTGGCACGCGATGGGCGGCGAGAAAGCGCTACTGCTTGAAGAGCTCGTCCGCGAGTTCGAATCACAGACCGAGGGTATTAGTCTCACACTGCGGTCGAAAGGGAGCTACCGCGGGACCCTCGACGCAACGCTGAACGCCGCCGAAAACGGCGATCCGCCCGCGATCGCACAGATCTTCGAGATCGGCACTACGCGTGCGCGCGACAGTGGACACTTTACGCCAGTCGAGGACCTCCTCCCCGCAACCCACATCGACTCGCTGCTCGACCCGGTGACGAACTACTACCGCTTCGACGGGACGCTCCACTCGCTCCCGTTCAACGCGTCGAACCCGGTGATGGCGTACAACCGCGACGCGTTCAGGGTGGCGGGGCTCGATCCCGATTCGCCGCCGGAAACCCTCGCTGACGTGCGAAGCGCGGCCGAGCAGCTCGTCGACGGGAAAGGCGTGGATACAGGTATCACGTTCGCGAACTACTCGTGGTTCGTCGAACAGTGGTTTGCCGAGGCTGACCAGCTCCTCGTGGACCAGAACAACGGTCGGTCCGGGTCGCCAACGGAGAGCCATCTCGACGGGGAGTTCGCCCACGACTTATTCGAGTGGTGGAAAGGCCTCGAAGCGGACGGACTGTACCACGACCCCGGCATCGAAGCCAGAGGAGCCGCTCGGACCCACTTCGCCGAGGGGAACGCTGCGATGCTGATCGGCTCGACATCGTCGCTGAACAGCATCGAAAGCAGCGCTGACTTCGACGTCGGAACCGGCCGGTTCCCCGTCCTCGACGACCGGACCGGCGTACTCGTCGGCGGCGCGTCCCTCTGGGTCGGTGATGCGGTTTCCGAGGCCGTGCACGACGCTGTCGGCGAGTTCCTCACATGGCTCACCGAACCGGCCCAGCAGCGACGGTGGCACCAGGAAACCGGGTACTTCCCAGTGCACGCCGATGCGATCCCACAGCTCCGGTCGGCGGACTGGTTCGAACAGAACCCACACTACAGAACGGCGTTCGACCAGCTCGTCGACACACGCGACACCACGGCGACACGGGGCGCACAGATCGGTCCGTTCGATACGGTACGAACGATCATCGAAGACGCGGTCGACAGTATGGACGGGCCCGACTCGGTCCCGTCCGCGCTCGACCGACTCGACACACAGGTCACGAAACAGCTTGAGCGGTACGATTCCGACCGGTAGCGCCGTCCCGTTCTTTCTTTACTAGCCAAACATCACCATTAGTAATCTTTATAATGGTTCACTATGTTGTTTACTGGCAAGGTGGTAGCTTTCATAAATAAGCTACCTCCACCACGGAGAACACAACAATGGCAGACACATACGTTGGCGCGATCGACCAGGGAACGACCGGGACCCGCTTCATGGTGTTCGACCATAGCGGCCAGGTCGTTGCGAATGCTTACGAGAAGCACGAACAGATCTATCCGGAGCCCGGCTGGGTCGAACACGACCCCGTCGAAATCTGGGAAAACACGCAGGAAGTCGTGACTAAGGGGCTTGCAGACGCAGGTGTCGGTGCCGAACAGCTGGAAGCGCTCGGCATCACGAACCAGCGTGAGACGACGATCGTCTGGGACAAGGAGACCGGCAAACCGGTCCACAACGCGCTGGTCTGGCAGGACCGCCGAACCACCGACCGCGTCGAGGAGATCCAGGAAGAGGACAAAGTCGAGTGGATCCGGGGGAAGACCGGGCTGGAATGTGACGCCTACTTCTCGGCGACCAAGACCGAGTGGATCCTCGACAACGCGGAGCCGCTCAAGATGCAGAGCTCGCGCGGTGCTGACCTCCACGAACGGGCCGAAGACGGTGAACTCCTGATGGGGACCATTGACGCGTGGCTCATCTACAAGCTCACCGGCAACCACATCACGGACGTCTCGAACGCATCGCGGACGATGCTGTACAACATCCACGACATGGAGTGGGACGACGAACTCCTCGACGAATTCGGCGTTCCGAAGTCCATGGTTCCGGAGGTCCGTCCGTCCTCCGACGAGAGCCTGTACGGGCACACCGACGCGGACGGCTTCCTCGAAGAGGAAGTCCCCGTTGCGGGCGCGCTGGGCGACCAGCAGGCCGCAATGTTCGGCCAGACCTGCTTCGATAAGGGTGATGCGAAGAACACCTACGGCACCGGCGCGTTCTACCTGATGAACACCGGTTCCGAAGCGGTCGCCTCCGACAACGGCCTGCTGACGACCGTCGGCTTCCAGATGTCCGGTGAGCCCGTCCAGTACGCGCTTGAAGGCTCCATCTTCATCGCCGGCGCGGCAATCGAATGGCTCGAAGACGTCGACCTCATCAACAACGCCGCCCAGACGGCGGAACTGGCCCGTTCCGTGGATTCCACGGACGGTGTCTACATGGTGCCGGCCTTCACCGGTCTCGGCGCTCCGCACTGGGACGGCCGCGCCCGCGGGACGATTGTCGGTATGACTCGCGGAACGCGAAAGGAGCACATCGTGCGTGCGACACTGGAATCCATCGCGTACCAGACCCGCGACCTCGCAGAAGCGATGGAGGAAGACTCCGGTGTCGAGATGACGACGCTGCGAGTCGACGGTGGTGCAGTCAAGAACAACTTCCTCTGTCAGCTCCAGTCGGACATCATCCAGACCGACATCGCTCGACCGCAGGTCGACGAGACCACCGCGCTGGGATCGGCATACGCGGCCGGCCTCGCCGTCGGATACTGGGACACCGTCGACGAACTCCGGGACAACTGGCAGGTCGACGAGGAGTTCTCGCCGGAAATGGACGCCGAGGATGCAGACAAGATGTACGACCGCTGGGACGACGCCGTCGACCGTTCCCGCGACTGGGCACAGGAGGAATAACAGATGGCAATCGCATTCGGACTCACGGCAGTCGATATGCTCGTCCTCGCCATCGCGGCGTTTGCGGGCGGCGCGTTCGGTGCATCTATCGGCGCACTCCCGGCGTTCTGTTTCACCGGCTTCATGGTGCTTATCGGAGAAGCCGGCAACGTCGTCTCAGAGTCGTTCGTCGGCGGTTCTCCTGACGTCATTGCCGGTGCCGCCGGTGGGTACGGAGCCGGCATCGTCGGCCCGCTGGCCTTCGGTCCCGTGTTCGGGCCACACGTCGCCTTCGCTGGTGGTGTGGCAGCAGCCGCTTACGCCGCGAAGTACGACGGAATGTACGAGCCGGACGACGGTGACTACCACCCGGCGAAGGACATCGCCTACGCCCTCGGCACCCGACCCGACGTCCTTGCTGTCGGTGGGGTATTCGGTATCCTGGGTATGGCGATCCGGCAGACGTCCGGCGGGCTCGGGATTCCGATCGACCCGCCTGCGGCAGGCGTCATCCTGACCGCTGTTGTCGCCCGTCTGGTCTTTGGCTACCCGGTTATCGGCCGTGCCCGCGGAAGTGGCCTGCTCGATATGTCGCCGTTCGAGAGCGGGAAGATGCGGTCGAGCAACGGTGAAGAAGTCGCAACGGATGGCGGAGCCATGGCTGCCGAGCGACCGGCTGTCGAGCCGTGGCTGCCACACCAGTACAAGTGGACACACGTCGCAATGCTCGGGCTCATCACCGGCATCCTCGGTGCGTACATCTTCGCGAAGACCGGGAGTCTCTTCCTCCCGTTCGGTATCTCAGCAGCGAGTCTGCTGTTCCTGAACCTCGGCGTGGAGAAATTCCCGGTCACACACCACATGACGCTCCCAGCAACGTTCGTCGCTAGTATGGCGATGACGGATGGAGCGAGCGTCCTAGTCGCGCTCGGGCTGGGCGCATTCTTCGGTATCCTGGGTGCGCTGTTCGGTGAAGTCTACCAGCGCATCTTCTACGCGCACTCAGATACGCACTTTGACCCGCCAGCCGCCTCGATCATCACGACGACCCTCATCCTGGGCATTCTGGCACTGGCTGGAGTGTTCACGACGTCCGCAGCGATCCCCCTGCCGTAAGAACTCATACGGCTTTTTATTTACAGGTCCAATCGAATATACACACGATCTAATTTCCAAGCATGGACATCGAAGCGAGAATCAAGCGTCGACAACGCCGGAACGGTGAGCCACGGCTCATTCAGGATTACGAGTCGATCTCACCGGTCGTCCACATAGAGGAGCCGGCTGACCGCGGTCCGGTTCTCGAGCGCCTACTCGACCATCTCGATCCGGTGTTCGATGGGCAGCTTCCGCCGAACGCGTACGTGTACGGCCCCCGTGGTTCAGGGAAGTCCGCAGTTATCACGGCGCTTTTCGCCAATTTAGAACAGCTCCCGACGGAACAACAGGCGATCATTCACACGACGACCCGCGCACAGCCACCGACCTCGCCGTCGTTCGTCTACGTGAACGCCCGAGAGACCGCAAGCGAGTTCGCGTTCTACCATGCAGTGCTGGACTCGCTCGTGGACGAATCGGTGCCGGAACACGGGATCGGAACGGAGACGCTCAAATCCCGACTCCACGAACTGGTACGAGAGCAACGCACGGGCATCGTCATTGCAGTCGACCACATCAGCGAGCCGGAAAGCATCCAGGCACCGGCCCTCGTTGACCTGTTTGCTGGCTTACCGAGCAACGTCAGTTGGCTCGCTATCGGTCGCGACGACCCGTCGACAACGGAACTGACGCGGTACACCGCTGAGTCGATCAGTATCGACCGCTATCAGCGGCAGATGCTCGTCGACGTGTTGATGACCAGAACCTCGAACGGGCTGGCTCAGCAGGGACTCGATCACGGTCTGGCGAGGCATATCGCCGATTGGGCGGACGGAAACGCCCACGATGCCCTTGCCGCACTGTTTATCGCTGCGGAGTTGGCCGAGGAACGGGGCCAGGACCGCATCACACAGGCCAACGTCGACGCGGCCATCGCGGAGGTGCCCGATCCCTGTGTTTCGTTGGGGGTCGTCCTCTCCCTGCCGACGAATCGGCAGGCCGTCCTCAGAGAACTCATCGACCTGGAGGAGAGCGAACGCTCCTCGGTAACGGCGACGACGGAGGCGATTGCGTCGGCACAATCAGTCGATCTCTCGGCCGGGACCGTCAAGCGGTTTCTCTACGAGATGGCCGAGTCCGGTGTCGTCGACCGGGTCGAGGCGACAACCACCAACGGCCAGGGCCGCCCGCCGAGCCGTGTCGAACCGCGGTTCCCGCCGACGGCCTTCCGGCGACTGTACGATTTACAGCAGTAGGCCAGCGGTCCGCGGTCAGGTCGACGTTTTTCAAACGCGCTGTGACGGGTCACCTGTGCCGCCAGTCAGCGCGGACGCCAGTGCGCCACGGACTACGACGTCGTCACCGAACTGCGTCAACTGGATGTCCGGAATGTTCGACATCACCATGTCGTCGAGCCGGTCCCGGATCGGGTCTAGCACCTGTTCGGGGTTGTTGAGCGCAACGGCCCCGCCGACGTAGACGACGAGGGGCGCGTACGCGTGGACGATGTTCGCGACGCCGATCGCGTTCCAGTGACAGATCTGGTCGAGAACGTGGGACGCGAACTCGTCTTCGCCGGCATATTCGAAGATATCCGCCGCGGAAAACTCCTCAGTCTCGATCGGGAGCGCCGTCTCGACGGGGTCCTCTCGGTGCAGTTGCGTGGCGTACCGCGGGATGTTCTCGCCCGAGCAGTACGCTTCCCAGTGGCCGTCGTGCCCACAGCCACATGTCATGAATCCGTGCGGGTCGATGGTCAGATGGCCGACTTCCCCGGCGTTGCCGTCCCAGCCTGAGAGGATGTTCCCGTCGACAGCGACCCCGGCACCGACCCCGGAGGAGATAGTGAGGTACACCATGTCGTCGGGGCTCCGGTCCGAGTAGAACCGCTCGCCGATGACGCCGGCGTTGGCGTCGTTGTGCAGCGACACCCGCTCGCTGCCGATGAGATTCTCGACCGGCCCGGTCAGCGGAATCCGGTCGATGGTGTCGGGGAGATTCGCGGGGTTTTCGACGACGCCTTCGGCCAGGTCCATCGGACCGAAGGACCCGATACCGGCGGCAACCACGTCTGTGGGGGCGATATCGGCGGCGTCACAGGCCTGCCGGATCGCGTCGAGGACCGCCTCCGTGACCGCGATACCTGCCGGTCCACGCGGTGTCTCAGTTTTGTGTGACGAGACTATCGAACCCGTCTCGTCACCGATAACAGCCCGAATATGTGTCGCTCCGAGGTCGACCCCTGCGTAAGCGCCCATGCTGGTCGAAGGGTTGCCCCACCGATACTTAACTACACAGATTCTACTGCGGTCAGTAGTCTCGCTCCCTGCCCGAGATGTCCTCTCGGCCAACGGCCTCCTCGTAGACGACGCCGCGCTCGGAGTCTAGCGTGACGGTCGATCCGTCGGAGACAGCATCGGGCAAGTCCGCGTTCGAGATCATCGGAATCGAAAGCTCGCGGGCGACGATGGCCGCGTAGCTCGTGACGCCCTCGTGGGCGTCGATGATGCCCCCGATGCGGCTGGTGTCACCAATGAACTCGCCGTCGAACCCTTCGGGCACTGCCAGAATAGCCCCGTCGGGGACGTTCGAGAGGTCGCCCGGCGACTCTTGGGGCGGTGCTGTCGAAATCCGGTGGACGGGGCCGGTCACCAGGCCGTCGACGATGGACCGACCGCTGGCGACCGTTTCGGCCGCGACGTGGACTTTCAGCATATTCGCCGTGTTCATCCCCTCCAGTTCGGTCATCATCCCGGACAGGACGACGACCGTGTCACCGCTGTCCGCGGCTTCGGTGTCGAGGGCTGCCTGAACTGCCGTCTGGATGACGGCGTCGGCCCCTTCGGTGGTGTACTCGGTCGTTACGGGTGTGATACCCCACGAGAGCGCGAGCTTCCGGCGGACGCGCTCGCTCGGCGTCGACGCGACGATGGGGATCGAGGGCCGGTACTTCGCCGATTTCAGGGCGGTGTAGCCGGATTCGGACGCGGCGACAATCGCCGACGCCCCGATGTCGCGGGCGAGAAACCGACCGGAGCGCGCGAGCGCGTCTGTCCGGGTGTCACCGGCGTTTGGAACGCGCTGTTCGCGGGACTCGGCGTACTCCTCGCTGCTCTCGACATCGCGGATGATCCGGTCCATCGTCTCGACGACGCGGGCCGGGTGGTCACCGATTGCCGTCTCGCCCGAGAGCATCACTGCATCGGTGCCGTCAAGCACTGCGTTTGCCACGTCTGAGGCCTCCGCGCGGGTCGGCCGCCGAGAGTGGACCATCGAGTCGAGCATCTCGGTGGCCGTGATGACCGGGACGCCGGCCTCGTGACACCGACGGATGATGCGCTTTTGAATGATCGGCACGTCTTCGAGCGGGCACTCCACGCCGAGATCGCCGCGGGCGACCATCACGCCGTACGCTTCGTCGATGATCGAATCGAGATTCTCGACGGCCCCGGCCCGTTCGATCTTGGCGATGATCGGGATGTCGACGCCGCGCTCTTCGAGCGCCTGGCTGATCTCGTAGATGTCCTCGCCGTCACGGACGAACGACGCGGCCACGAAATCCGGCTCCTTCTCGGCAGCTACGTCGAGTTCTCGCTCGTCGTTTGCCGTAATCGTCGGCAGGTCGAGTTCGACGCCGGGAACGTTGACACCCTTGCGGGCGGCCAGTTCACCGCCGTTCTCGACGGTCGCAAACACCGTGTCGTCCTCGACACGTTCGACAGTCGTCTCGATGCGTCCGTCGTCAAGCAACACCCGGTCTCCCGGCTCGACTGCGGTAATCGACTGCGAGAGGCCGACCTCCTCGGGCGTCGCGTCGTCGCCGACGACGTACCGGATGGTGGACCCCTCAGTGAGCTGAATCGGCGCGTCGATCTCCGCAGTCCGGACCTCCGGCCCCGGCATATCGAGCATGGCCGCGACCGGCTCCTCGACCGCCTCGTCTACCTCGCGGATGCGATCGATCATTTCCCGGCGGTGTTCCGGCGAGCCGTGGCTCGCGTTCAGTCTGGCAACAGACATCCCGGCCTTCGCAAGTGACGCGATGTCGTCGACCGAGTCCGACGCGGGACCGAGGGTACAGACGATCTTTGCGCTACGCATTGTGACCTCCGTCTCCGGGGAGCCACAGTTTACAGCGTTCATAGTTAATCATACCCTGCCGTTCCCCGCGAAGGGATAAGAACCTTGCTGGACGGCGTAGCTACCGCGAAATCGCTTCCGTGTCGCCGCTGAGAACCGAACGGATTTCCTCGGGCGACACGACGGCAATATCACCTGGAATCGTCCGTTTGAGTGCGGCTGTCGCGGCACCCCAGGCGAGCCCGTCTGCAACGGTGCCATCGGAGAGATACTGCGAGAGGAAACCGCCGACGAAGGAGTCGCCGGTCCCGACCGGATGTGCGTCGGTCGACTCGAACGTCGGTTGCTCCGTTACAGTCCCGTCGGCAAGCGCGAGCGCCCCGTCGCTGCCACGGGTGATTACTGTTGCTTCGAACCCGTATTCGGCGGCGAGGTCCCGGGCAATCGTTTCCGCGTCACCGCTCCGGTCTAACACGACGTTCGCGTCGCGTTCGGCGACCACAAGCACGTCGACAGACGGGAATAGCTCGGTCAGGACTGCGCGGGCTTCCGCCGGCGTCCAGAGCTTCGAGCGGTAGTTCAGGTCGAGGCTCGTGGTCGTGCCCGCGTCCTGTGCGAGCGAGAGGAGGTCAGTAGTGGTCGATTCGAGCGTCTCCGAGAGCGCTGGCGTGATACCCGAAGTGTGGAATCCCGCGGCGTCCGCGATGGTCTCCGTCGGAAGCTCCCCCGGTGTGGCGGTCGTGACACTGGCGCTCTGGCGATCGTAGATAACATCGTTGCCCCGCGGTGGACTACCCTGCTCCAGATAGTAGGTTCCCTGTCGGGCGCTGTCCGAGTCGTCCCAGGCGACATCGACCGATACGCCATGGTGTTTGAGTTCTCCCGTGACTCGGCGACCGACCGGTGAGTCGGGGAGCTTTGAGGCCCACAATACATCGAGCCCAAGCCGTTGAGCAGCGACCGCGACGTTTGACTCCGCACCAGCCGCCCTGACGGTGTACTGGTCTGCGGTCTCCAGTCGCTCGTCGTCAGGTGGCGACAACCGCAACATCGTCTCACCGAACGTAACTAACTCCGTCATATCCGACGTTGCTCACTGGCTGGGTATAAATCCCGGAGAACCCGTCGTCTAACGGACCTGTTAATTACACCTTACTGGGGTGGAGGGCGTTAGCTCGTATTTTTCGTCATGGGTTATGGACAGTATAAGTTTTCTCCAAAAGTTTATGTGCTATACTAATTTAGACATGCCAGTATGGATTCAGGGAGAGATGGTGGTGGGCCGTCCGTCTTTAGGCGGAACCTACTCCGTTCGATTGGTGCGGCCGGACTGGCCGGACTTGCAGGCTGTGGTGGCAGCGAGGGAGTGACAGATGGGGACGGGACGCCGACCCCAACGCCAGTTGGAAACTTTCCGGTGTCCGGGGATTCGGTGACGTTCGGTTTCAACGTCGCTTCCTCCGGGGCGTACTCAACGGCCGGCAAGCAGGAGCTCCGAGGTTTCAAACTCGCGGTCAAGCACATTAACAACGGTGGTGGGTGGGTAACGAGCGAGCAGTACGAGTCACCGCTGGACGGTGACGGACTTCTCGATAAGGATGTCGAATTCGCTGTCGAAGACACGGGTGGCAGTTCAGATACCGCCCGGAGCAACGCACAGCGGCTTGTTGATAGTGAGGAGGTGATTATGCTTGCTGGCGGAACGTCCAGCAATTCCGGCCTGGCCAATCAGGAGGTTGCCGCGCAGAACCAGGTCGTGTATATGGCGACGATGGCCAACGCGAACTCGCTGACGGGTATCGACTGCAACCGGTACTCCTTCCGCGAGATGTACAACAACCACATGGCGGCCAAAGCGCTGGCTCCGGCCCTCAGTAACGAGTTCGGAGACGACGTCAATTACGTCAAGATCTCCCAGGACAATGAGTGGGGACAGACGCTCCGGGATGAGATGGATACAGCCCTCGGAAATCTCGGCTGGGCACCTGTTTGGGACACAACTGCACAGGTCGGGACGACCGACTACTCTCAGTACGCAGAAGACATCGAGTCGGTCGATTTCGACGTGATCGTGCTCGGACTGGGGGGCCTCGACGCAGTAAACGCACTCAGAGCGTTCCGGGAGGAGTTCCCGGAGTCGAATATCGTCCTTCCGATAGCCTCGAAAGATATTGCCCGGACCGCAGGCGATGCGATAGAGGGTGTTATCGGGACGGTCGCCTGGAGCCCGGCAATCAACTCGCCGCTGTCTGATACCTTCCGAGAATCGTTCCGTGAGGAGTACGGCAGTTCGACGGGGACCTCGAAATCAGCGTCCCCATCAGGAGCAGCCCACATCGCGTATACGCAAACGCTGCAATACGCCAGTGCAGCCGAGCGGGCGGGAACGTTCAATCCGATCGATGTCATCGGAGCGCTCGAAGGACACGAGTACGATGCCGGTCTCGGACCGCAGACGCTCCGAGCCTGTGATCACCAGGCGATGCGCCGGGTGCCAGTCGTGAAAGGAAAGCCAGAGGTTCAGCAGTCCTACGGCACCTACTACGGCCTGATTGGGGAACCAGCGGATGTACAGTACGCATGCGACAGCGGTCCAGCGGCTAACTGCTCGCTTGGAGGGAACTAGCTATGAGTTCAGGAGACACACAGATACCAGACAGTTCAGAAAACGATTCGAACGCCTCCGGTGGGATTCTTGCAACAGTCGTCCCGGATTTCATCCGGCGAAACTTCGCACTCAAATTCGGTATCGTCCTCTTCGTTATGGCGCTGTCGGTTGGGCTCATCGGCCTTGCCGCGACAGAGCAAGTCAAGGACTACACGGAACAACAGGTTCTGAGCGACTACGAAAACGCCGCCGCACAGGAAGCTGACATCCTGTCACAGTGGGTTGACCGGAATAGGTTGTCAACACAGTTTGTCTCCTCTGACGACGTTTGGGCCAGTAGTGATACTGAAGACATCAATATCGAACTCAACAATCGGAAAGCCGCCTTGTCCGCAGATGCTGCCGACATCCATCTGGTCGAACGGAATGCCGGCCAATCCCAGGTTGTCGCCAGCACATCTAACTCACAGGTGCTAACTAACTCGGCGCTCGAATCGACGAGCAGGGCCTGGCTTACCGGTGCGAACTTCGAAACGGCAAGCGATGTCACCGTCTCCGACGTGTACCAGACGAACTCCGGCCCGGTCGTCGGCTTCGCCAGTCCTGTCGATGCCTCACAGAACCGGTATATCCTCATCGAGTACTCGCTTGACGAGATCGCGAACTCGCTTCAGGGGAACAACAGGGCCGAAGGCGGGTTCACGCAGGTCGTCAACGGATCGGCGGTCGTCATGATCGACGAACCCAGAGACGGGAGCCGCGGCCTCGGCGAAAACATGCTGCAGTCGTATAGCTCGAACAGCCCTGCCACGGAACCGATCGACGCGGCAGATGACCTCCGCTCGTCGGAGCAACAGTCCGGCGTCACCGCCGACATGCCGGCGACTGACGTACTCAACGAGCGCTACACTGTCGGCTATGCACCGATTCAGGGCACTGACTGGGTCGTTCTCGTACACGCACCCAACTCCGCGGTCTTTGGCTTCGTCCAGAACGTCCAGCAGTACGGGCTCATCGGCACGGCACTGATGGTGTTGCTCATCGCGGGTGTCGGTGCGATACTCGGGTACAACACGGCAACGTCCATCGACCGCCTGACCCGAAAGACGGATCAGATGCGACAGGGGAACCTCGACGTCGAGATCGCCACCAGTCGTATCGACAATATCGGCCGCCTGTACAGCGGGTTCGCTGATATGCGCGACGCGCTCAAACAACAGATCAACGAGGCCGAGCGCGCACAGAAAGAGGCGGAGGTATCCCGCGCCGAAGCCCTTGAAGTCAACAAATACCTCCAGAAGAAGGCCGAAGAATTCTCCGACGTGATGGAGGAAACGGCCGCTGGAAACCTCACCGAGCGGATGGCGACCGACGGCGAGAACGAGTCGATGGACCGGATCGCCAGCGAGTTCAACGGCATGGTCGACGAACTCGAAAAGACGATCGGTCAGCTCAACAGCTTCGCCGACGAAGTCGCGGAATCCGGAGATGTCGTTCTGTCGAGTGCCGAGTCCGTCCGTGACGCGTCCGAGCAGGTGGCCGAATCCACACAGAAAATCTCCGACGACGCCTACGACCAGAAGGACCGCCTCGCGACCATCTCAGAGGACCTCGATACCCTCGTGGACACGCTCGAAGAACTGGAAGCGGACAATCCGGACATCGACCTTGGTGACTCGCTCGAGCGGTTCCGGACGGTGGCGACGACGCTACAGTCGGCAGCCGAGACAAGTGACCAGATGATGGCCGAAACCCAGACCGTGGCCGGCGCAGCCGAAGAGCAGGCTGCAGAACTCAACGAAGTGTCCTCGCGTGCCGAGCAGCTCAAACGCTACGCGAAGCCACTCGGTGACATCTTGAACCGCTTCGAGACCGAAGCCGAGCACGAGTTCGTCTTCTCGGGCGGTCCGTCACAGAGTCTGGGCGAAGAGGAAGAAGAGTAATCCGGTTCACCGAAACCGATTTTCGCGCTGGCGACGTACGGTGTTCAATGAGTGACGACGCAGGCGACATCTCTCAAGCGGAACTCGCCGAGTACTGTCGGACCCAGGCTGCGATTCTTGCCGGCCATCTGGACCAGCGCAGTGCGGAGCTCTCCGATTTGCTCGAAGAAATCGAACAGGACACTGCCAACGCTCGCGCGACATTGTCTGAAAGCCCCGAGCGTCCGGGCACCGATGCGGAAGCCGCTGTCGAAAACATCGAGGCCAAGCAGGAGCGAGCGCAGGCGAAACAGGAAGAAATCGACGAATACCGGACGCTCGCAGAAGGCTATACGGATCTTGCCGAACAACTCGCCGAAGGCTCCGGTGACCTTGAGACCGTGCTGGAGTTCGAAATCGATACCGATGCCCCGACATATTTCGACGCCGAGACAACGATTCTGGGAGTGGCGACCGGGAGTGACGGGGATTGACAGTGGAGACTCGGACCATGAACTGGCTGCTATACAGCGCTGGTTTCTGCTGATAGCCTTTGTTTTCACAGTAACCCAACGCTGACATTCGAGTAGCTCGCGGGCAGAGACTGTCCTTGCCACAGGGGTGGGCGTAACCCAGACAGCCTTTTCAGGTGTCCATCGACGTGACAGCGCGCTCTGTCCTGTCGCTCATCGGGGTCCCTGATCTCCGATCCGAGAAGGTCGAGCTGACGAAAATTCAGTATAGCGCCATGCAATTTATGCGCACCAGATGGACCACTGTGGCTGTAGTATAGGAATTACCATCAGTAATTACAACATGTTGCCTAGGAAAATCTCAGTCAGTCTGCTCCACAGTCAGCGCTCTGAGGGATCGAGCTACGAATTGAACGTCCGCTCGACGAGGTATTTGACCAGATAGAACCCACCAATAAGGGTAACAGTCATGACTACGAGTACAATCGCAATCATGAACAAAAGGACAAGTGCGTCGTTAGCCATCGGACCCACCCGCCTGAGAGAGTGCGTATCGTCGAGCGCGCATGTCGCTAGCTTCAGCCTGGACACGCTAATGAAGTAGGGTTTCCGTCCGACACTCTCCGGCGCTCGCGGTTTATACTGGGTCCACTATCGATATACCCTGGGCGATCCATGTAGAAAAGGGAGTAACAGGGCTCGAGTAGGTCACATATCTGGTTGCTGACAGCGTCCTATACCTTGCACTGAACAGAGCGTTCAGGGACGGTGGTGGAAAGCGGGACATTCCGCTCAGTCGGGAGCGGAAATATCGAATATGGCTGACCGTGACCGAAATCACCGGTACGCAGCGGTCGCTTCTGAGGAAGGCCATTCTGAATTTGGCTACGGAACCGTCGATAGGGTATTTTAACGGCGATCTGTGTTTCCCAACTGAGCCACGAAAGAACAGAACCAAATCGTGTTCTCGTTGCGAGAGGGCGCTTTTCGGCCACTGCAGCGAACCAGTGGTGTGTAGAGGGTCACGATAGCGAGGGTCGCCAAGACTGGTACTGTAGCAGCGACGGGTGCGCGCTTTAGCAGCTTGTGGAGTACACTTTGGGGTCTTGAGTCCGAGAGAGAACAGTCCCGGCATACTTAGGCAACGACGGCTTCCCCCAATAAAGTCGTAATATGGCGATTACGGTGGGACATAGACGGCCTCTCCATTTGGCAACAGCGCCAACAGGCGCGTCACCAGAAATGACACGCGTGTCATCCGGGAAAGTCGCGGCTGTCGGTATGCAGCGTGGGAGATCAAGGGGACGGTATGCAGGGAGGGTCTGCGACACCTGAGCGGTTGCGACAGACTGTCGGTCCACTGGTTTGAGTATTGGTGAGTAGCTGAACCAGGCCGGAATAGTCTCGGACCCACTCGAAGTGGTCTCTCACTAGATCAGAACGACACTGCCTCGTATTGACAAACCGTGACTGTGCTACCATACGTCTTTATCCGGGTGATGGAATGGACCGATCAGATGAGGGATAGAAATCCACGCCTATTTTGTATTTGTGTATCTGACCTCATCTACTGCTAAAATGACACTCTGTTATCAGTATCGGCGCATAGCTCCCGCAAATAGGGTGTCACACACCCAAATAAGTGTGTTTATCTCTGAGTATGGGACTACATTGAAGTCCCCGGCGTCCGAGGGTGAAATATGTCCAGTGGCAGTGAGCGAACGACGGTTCGGACGTATATTCCGGCCTACCAGAAAGAACAGTGGCAGGCCCACGCCGAGGAACTGGATATGAGTCAAAGCGAGTTCGTCCGGACGATGGTACAGGCAGGCCGAAGTGGCTTTGAGCCAGCAGCATCCGAAACAACCGAGTCGGACGCCGCTGAGAGCGAGAGCGAGGAGCCCCGTTCTCCGGACGCTACCCCCGGGGGTAACGGGCTGAAAGACCGGGTCCAGAATATTCTTGCTGACGGGGACTACTACGAGTGGGACGACCTCGTCGCCGAACTGACAGACGGTATTGAGGAGCGTCTCGAAGAGGCACTGCAGGAACTGCAGTCCAACAACAAAGTGCAGTACAGTGGGCGACACGGGGGGTACGTTCGAGACGAATGAGCACGGAGACAACCACGCCGGACGCCGAGTCGGACCCGGTCGGGTATTTCCTCGATGACATCACGTACCACGGAAAGAGCGACCGGACCCGTGCCTCCTACGAGCGCGTCCTTCGGGACTTCGAGTCCTATCTGGCGGACGGCCACCAGTCCATTCCCGTCCAGGAGGCCTCCCACAGGGACTGCATGTCATATGTCCACAGCCTCCGTGGTACCGTCGAGGAAAGCACAGTCGCGACGTATGCCTCCTATCTACACCGGTTTTTCGCGTACATGACGCAGGTGGGCGTCTTCGAATCGAACCCGATGACGCTGGTCATGGAAGAGATGGACGAGTCCATCAACACCGACCCGACCCGCCGGGAGATAGACCTCCAGTCGATGCGGACGTTCGTCGATAGCGTCTCGCATCCGCTGGAGCGGGCTGTCGTGGTGACGTTGCTGAAGACCGGGATGCGGGCCGGCGAGTTGTGTAACCTCGATATTCGTGATCTCAACCTCGAAACCCCTGGCCCCAGACCGGAGATTCCGGTCCGAGCGGGGCTTGACGGGCGTCCGGACTCGTTGTTCGTCGCGGCAGACCCGACTCTTGGCGAGGCCAGCAACGGGGAAGAGCGGACAGCGTCCAACAAGCGGAAACGGGAGACGACGATCCCTGTCGACGCCGAGCTGGCATCAGTGCTGCGACACTGGCTCGCGATTCGGCCGGACACGCAGTCCCCAGCAGCGCCGCTGTTTGTGTCTACGAGCGACAGCTGGGGGGAGCGGCTCACGCCGAATATGGTACACCACATCGTCGAATCCCACGCCCGCGAGTTCGGTTGGTACTCGGACGGTGGGGGAGCCGAAGAGAACGTTACGCCGCACTACTTCCGGCACTTCTTCACGACGCATCTCCGGGACCGGACCGGTGATCGCGGCGTCGTCAAATATCTCAGAGGCGACGTGGCACAGGACGTCATCGATACCTACACCCACGAATGGGGAACTCGGGTCAGGGATGTGTACGAGGCCGAAATTTACTCGCTACTGTGAGTTTATTGTTGGATATTCAATACTGTTGCCGCACTCCGGGTGGTGGCTGCTGAACTAATAAATCATATGGCGCTATATAGAACTGGGCGAATTCTGCTTCTCAGCTGTATTGTCTCAATGGACGATTTCGATAGCCGCATACGAGACAGGAGGTACGGCCGGATTACACTGCGGGGCCTCCCAGCAGGTAGCTCGACCGAGCAGCGCTCTGGCACGCGCTTGTCGGGGACTCCCGACCGGACTACAAGAGATCACACCGGCTCGAAATGGAACGTCCTACCGGAGCTGCAGACGCCGGGGTCACGCACGTCTCAGACGGAGACTCTACCGGATGCAGGGCCACTGATAGAGCTACTCGGGGTCCAGAAGTTTCGACTCGGCAGTTCGGAGATGTTCGAGGAGCGTGGTCTTCGAGATGTCCATCTGGGCGGCGAGCTCGCGGACCGAGATTCCACGCGGCCACTGATAGTAGCCGGCCTCGCGGGCCGCTTCAAACGCGCGCCGCTGGGCCGGCGTTAGCGAATCAGTTCGCAGCCCGCCGACTGAGCGTTCGGAGTCGCTGTCCGGCGTGACGATGGACTCGACCGACACGTCAGCGTCGGCGTCGGCTTCAACGGCATCGAGTGCGGACTGGATCTCGGGCCGCTCTCCGGTGAAACTCACTTGCCACCGTTCGCGCCCGTCTTCGATACGAACGGGCGCGCTGTGGACGAACCCGTGTTCGAGCAGCGTTGGGCAGACTAACTCGTCCGGATCGTACTCCAGCAGGAACTGTCTGACGACGGTCCCCGGCGCGTCGCGCTTGTGGCCGATGCGCGCCTGAAGCTCTTGTATCTCTCCGGCGTAGGGCGACGCACGGACCGCATCGAGGCAGTTTTCGACGTCTGACTTCGTGGCCCCATACGCCGTAAACACGCCGTTGACCGATGCTGTCGGCGACTGTACGGTCTGTTGCACCGTGTGTGCCAGAATGCCGCCATCGGTGCGGTCGGTCGCTTCGATAGCCCAGCAGTTCGGATGCCACAGGTCGAGTGTTAGCCGTGCTCCGGCGCTATCGGTTTGGCTCATGGGATGTGCTGAAATATTTGGTTGGTGGCCCTAAGAGAGTAATCATTGTCTGGTGTGTCCGACACCGGCGGTTGCAGTGTGCGATTCGACGCGGTCCATCAGTGCTGATGCCGACACGACCAGGGCCAGGTACAGTATCGCCACCAGCACGAAGAGTTCCGTGTACTGGTACGTTTCGTTAGCGATTGTACTCGTCCTGCCGTACAGTTCCTGCACAGTGATGAAACTCGCCAGCGAGGAGTACTTGATGAGGTACACGAGTTCGTTCGTCCAGCTGGGAAGCGCGAGTCGGAGGCCCTGTGGAACGACGACGTACCGTATCCCTTCGAGCTTCGAGAGCCCGATGGCGCGTGCGGCAGTCAGCTGTCCGCCGTCGACGGACTCCAGTGACGCGCGCAGATACTCGGACTGGTAGGCGGCGCTGTTCAGCGTGAAACTGATGACGGCCACCCAGAACGCCTGTGCCGGGATGAACCCGACACCGACTCCCGGCACGCCTCTGAGAACCTGCGTCAGTGAGGTCGCGAAGTAGAGGACGAACAACTGGGCGAGCAGCGGCGTCCCGCGGATGAGTTCCGTGTACGACAGGGCGAGCCAGCGGGCCCACCGCCCCCCGTACACGCGGACGACGCTGAGCGGGAGCGCTAGCGTGAACCCGAGACAGACACTGAAGACCGTCAGGAGAACGGTCGTCCAGATGCCGTGTGCCAGCGCCGGCAGGTACGCCGTCGCGTCGGCGGCAAACCGGAGCGTGTCAGCGAGCCATACGAGCGGTGCTCCGGCGACACCGAGTGGCGCGGCGAGCGAGGCGACAGTGTCCGCTGTCGTCAGAAACGGGGCCGCCGGAACGAACGGCGTGCCGCGGTCAAGCCCGAGTACCCCTGCGAGCACGAAATCGGTCGTCCAGCGAGCCAGAACCCAGACCCAGAACAGTGCCAGGCCCACTGTGAGCGGGCGGACGGTGAATACCGTCCCGACACGGTCACGGAGTCCCGGATTCGGTGACGTTGTGGATTCGGCCGTACTCATGGCGTCGCCTCGTGTGCGTGCAATCTGCTCAGGAACTGTTCGGTTCGCTCCGCTGTGGGGTTCTGGAACAGTTGCTCCGGCGGGCCGTGTTCGACGATTTCACCGTCGTCGAGGAACACGATGTCCGACGCGGCCGACCGGGCGAAATCCATCTCGTGACTGACCACGAGCATCGTGATGCCCTCCGCTGCGAGGTCGCGCATCACCTCGACGACCTCACCGACGAGTTCGGGGTCGAGCGCACTGGTCGGCTCGTCGAACAGCAACAGTTCCGGGTCCATCGCGAGTGCGCGCGCGATGCCGACGCGCTGTTTCTGGCCGCCGGAGAGTTCAGCGGGGTACGAGTCCGCCTGCTCTAGCAATCCGACCTGTTCGAGATGGGTCCGGCCGGCTTCCTCGGCGTCAGCAGCGTCCATGCCGAGTACTTTCTTCGGGCCGAGCGTGACGTTTTCGAGCGCCGTCAGATGCGCAAAGAGGTTGAAGTCCTGGAACACCATGCCGACCTGCTTTCGCAGCTCGTTGACGTCAGTGTCGGTCCCGGTCACGTCCTGTCCATCGAGGGCGATTCGGCCGCTGTTGATCTCCGTCAGTCGGTTCACACACCGGAGCAGCGTGGACTTGCCCGAGCCACTGGGGCCGATGAGGACCGTCACGTCGCCCTGCTCCATCTCGAGGCCAACGCCTTCCAGTACTTCTTCGCTCCCGTAGGACTTGTGCAGGTCGTCGATTGAGAGTAGTGGCTGTGTCATGTCGTTCCCTCCGGTACCGCGTAGTAGTCGCTGAGTCTGTCGAGTGACCGATTCGTCGCGAACGTCAGCACGAAGTAGACGAGGCTGACGGCGAGGAATATTTCGAGTGCTGCCGTCGATTGTCCGCCTTCGTAGAGGTTCTGTCCCGTCGTCAGCAGTTCACCGATTCCGATGACGATGGCGATGCTTGTGTCCTTGAGGACGATAGTGAACTCGTTCTGGAATCCAGGCACGCTCCGGCGGAGTGCTTGCGGGACGACGACGTGCCGAATCGCTTCAAACCGGGACATCGCGACGGCGCGTGCCGCCTCAAGCTGTCCGTCGTCGACGCTCTAGAGCGCACCGCGGAAGATCTGGGACTGATAGGCGGCGCTCCGGAGACCGAGCGCGATGGTCGCCGTGACAAACGCGCTACTGGAGATAGAGAGGCCGAAGTACAGAATCATAATGATGACCAGCAGCGGGGTGCCACGGAGGACGACCCCGACCTGTTCGACCAACCGCCGGGCCCTGTCCGAGCCGTACACCTCTATCGCACCGGCCGGGAACCCGACGACGAATCCCAGGAGAATACTGGAGACGGTGAGCGCGATGGTGACAGCTGTCCCGCCGAGCAACAGGCCCCAGTTGTTGGCGACGAACAGCCAGTCAGCGGTCTGGAGTAGGATTGCTGCCATGGCCTCACTTCTGTCCGAACCACTTCTCGGTCAGGTCCCGGTACGTCCCGTCGTCCTCGACAGTGGTCAGCCCGCTGTTGAGCGCACCCGCGAGTTCGTCGTTGCCGGACTGAATCCCGAAGCCGAACTGCTCGCCGGTCTCGTGGACGAACGCGGATTCGATGGGGCGGTCTGACACGAAGGAGTTCGCGACGGGGACGTCGATGATGATGACGTCGACGTTTTCGTTCAGCAGGTCCTCGACGGCGAGCACGTAGTTCCCGTACGCGTTGTAGCTCGACTCTTGAATCGTCCCCGCTTCGATGAGCTGGTCCTTGATGACGGATTCACCCGTTGTCCCCTTCTGTGCCCCGACTGACGCCCCGGAAAGGTCGTCCAGTGACGACGGCGAAAACGACCCGCTCTCCCGGACGACGATGGCCTGATTCGAACTGTAGTACGGGTCGGAGAAGTCGATCGCTTCGTCGCGGTCGTCGTTGATCGTCATGCCCGCCGCGACGACGTCGACGTTCCCGTTGTTCAGCGCAGGAATGAGTGACTTGAACTCCAGTTCTTCCCAGCCGCTCAGCTCGTACTCCGACGCCGCGATAACGGCTTCCAGCAACTCGACGTCGAAGCCGACGAGTTCGCCGTCCTGTTTCATCTCAAACGGCGGGAAGCCCGGCGCTGTTCCCGCAGTAAGCGTCTGTGAGTCCCCGCTGCCCGATTGACAGCCAGCGACCGACAGGGTCGCGACAGTGCCACCGATTGCCTGCAGATACCTCCGTCTGTCTACGCGTGCCTCTCGTGGCATAGTCCCACAGCCGAATCAATCATATTTTAACATTTCGGTTACCGCAGAAGTCGCGAGGGTCAGGCCGACGCGACAGGGTCTGCAACCTCGGTAAACACCGAATCGAGGATGTCGAGACAGAGTTCCAGTTCGCGCTCGGTGACGTCGAGTGGCGGGAGGAGTCGGAGGGATTTCTGGCCACAGCCGAGCGTGAGAAGGCCGTGCTGGAGCGCGGTTTCCATCACGGCGTCGCGGCGGTCGGCCGTATCGAACTCCAGAGCGATCATCAGGCCGAGACCGCGAACGTCCTCGACCAGCTGACGGTCCGCCGAAACCTCGCGGAGCCGATCCATGAAGTACGTCCCCTTCTCGGCGGCGTTGTCCAGCAGGTCGTGATCCTCGATAGCGGCGAGTGTCAGTGCGCCGCGCATCGAGCCGAGGATGTCGCCGGCCCCCCACGTCGAGGAGAGCCGCGACGTTTCGGACGGGAAGATGTCCGAGCGGGAGATGGTCGCGCCGACCCGGAGCGCTTTCGCGCTCGTGATGACGTCCGGCTCGATGTCGTAGTGGTCGACAGCCCACATCTCGCCCGTGCGGCCGGCTCCCGACTGGATTTCGTCGGCGATGATCGGGATGTCGTGTTCCCGGCAGAGGTCGTCGACGGCCGAGAGGAACTCGGGGCTCGGGACGCGATAGCCGCCTTCGCCCTGTATCGGCTCCAAGATGAGGAATGCGACTTCCTCGGGCGGGATGTGGCCGGTGTCTGCGTCGAGTTTCGAACGGAGACGCTCGACTCCGGCCTCGGAGTACTCCACGTCGTGAATCCCGCTGAGTTCGGGGAACTTCCGGCGGTAGACGGACTTCGAACGGTTCAGCGAGAGCGCTCCCAGGGTCCGACCGTGGAACGCGCCGTCGAAGGTAATGCCGTACTTCGGCGTCTCGCAGTTGTCGTAGCAGATCTTCATCGCGTTCTCGACGGCCTCTGCGCCGGAGTTCGAGAGGAAGACGGTGTCGAAGTCGTAGTGGCTGGTAATGTCGGTCAGCCTATCCATCAGGTGGGCGGGACCCGGCAGCGACGTTTCGTCGGGCGAGCCGCCGGTGCTGACGTAGAAGTCCTGGCCGGCTATTTTCAGCGGGTCGACCATGTCGAACTCGTCGGCCCGGTCGAGCACTTTCGGGTTGTTGTAGCCGAGCGGCGACGCGGCGACGTGGCAGGTGAAATCGAGCAGGACGTTACCGTCCGCGTCGGTACAGAACGGACCGATTGCGTCTTCAGTGATGTCCCAGACGAAATCGTACACGTACGTGCTCGGCGCGGCGGTTTCGTGGTGGTACTCGACCCACTCGCTGCTCTGTGGGCCGGGAAGGCTATCGACACGCGGCTCCGCAGTATCGCGGTCCATGTTATCACAATCGCCATCATTGGTAATAAATCACTGTGTTCCGGCCCCGCGTGCCGGCCACACAACTGGGTGCGTGCCGCAGTTCGAAGCTGTAACAATTGAAACGATTTACACACTGATCGCACTGCCGCCATGCGATCAGGTGTACCTTGATTTTCAATGGCTACTATACGCTACAGGATCCGCTTGCCGAACGCGCTGGCGGCGAGTTCGGCCGCTCGTTCGCCCGTCGTGTTGCGCTGGTCGAGGATAGGGTTGACCTCGACGACGTCGAGCGAGCGCAGCACCGATTCGGCGGCGTCGCGGTCGGCGACCCGTTCCATCGCCGTATGTGCCTCTCGGTAGGTGACGCCGCCCGGGACTGGCGTCCCGACCCCCGGCGCGTCGTCCGGGTCGAGCCAGTCGAGGTCGAGGCTGACGTGGATGTCGTCGACGCCGTCGGTCGCGATGTCGAGCGCCTCGTCGGTGACCGGTCCGATACCGCGCTTGTCGATGTCCGCCATCGTAAAGACTGAGATATCGCTCTCACGGAGGACCGCTCGTTCGTCAGCGTCGAGGCTCCGCGCTCCGACGATGACGGTGTTCTCCTCGGCGACGTTCGGGGCGGTCGCCCACGGCATCTCTGCGAAGTCGCCGTAGCCGTGGGCGGCCGCAAGCGGCATCCCGTGGACATTCCCGCTGGGCGACGTAGTCGGGGTGTTGTAATCGCCGTGGGCGTCGAACCAGATGACGCCGAGTTCGGCCGTCTGGGCCGCACCGCGCATGGTGCCCATTGCGATAGAGTGGTCGCCGCCTAACACCAGCGGCACGCTCCCGTCGGCTATTTCCGTCGCCACCCGGTCGGCGAGGGTGTCGGTCATTTCGGCGATCGCATCGAGGTACTTCGCGCCGTCGTCGGTGGTCGCCGACTGCGACTGTAGCGTCGGCAGTGCGAGGTCCCCAGCGTCAGTGTATTCGACGCCGGCTGTATCGAGGGCGGTACTGAGGCCGCCGTAGCGAATCGCCGACGGTCCCATGTCGACGCCACGCCGGTCGGCGCCGAGCGCGAAGGGGACACCGAGCACCGCGACAGGTGACACGGAACGACTGTGGTCTCGCGAGTGGGTAGACTGAAGCGACATCCGTTGCTACGGCCATAGCCCGCGGGCGTTCATAGCCTCACCGATTCGTGAGAGCGCGACGATGTAGGCAGCCGTTCGCCATGTGACGTCACGGTCCTCGACTTCGGTCCGGAGAGCCTCCCAGGCATCGAGCATCTCGGTTTCGAGTTCTTCGTTGACCTCCTCGCGGGACCAGCTCCGGCGATTGATGTGCTGGAGCCATTCGAAATAGCTCACAGTGACGCCGCCGGCGTTGGCGAGGATATCCGGGATGACTGGGATGTCGCGCTCTTTGAACACAGCGTCGGCTGCTGTCGTTGTCGGGCCGTTCGCCCCTTCGACGACGATGCTCGCCTGCACGTCTGCAGCGTTCTCCTTGGTCAGGACGTTCCCGACCGCCGCGGGAATGAGGACGTCAACGTCGAGTTCCAGCAGCTCGGCGTTAGATATCTGCCGTGGTGCGTCGACGTCCCCTAACTGACCGTGTTCGTCGCCGTCAGCCGAAATCGATTCGATATCGAGACCGGATTCGTCGTAGATGCCGCCGTCGACGTCGCTGACAGCGACGACGGATGCGCCCCAGGAGTCGAGGAGGCGTGCGGCGTTCGCGCCGACAGCACCGAAGCCCTGTACGGCGACAGTGGCACCCTCGACGGTTCCGTCGTAGTAGTCGAGCGCTTCGCGGGCGACGATGGCGACGCTCCGGCCGGGTGCCTCCTCGCGGCCGTGTGTCCCGCCGACCGCTGTCGGTTTGCCGGTCACGATGCCGGGGACCGTCTCGCCCTCCTGCATCGAGTACGCGTCCATGAACCAGGCGACGGTCTGTTCGTCGGTCCCCATATCGGGTGCGGGGATGTCTTTCGTCGGCCCGACAACTTCGCGGAGCTCCTCGGCGAACCGACGGGTCAGCTGCTCGGTCTCCTGTGCGTCGAGCGTCGACGGGTCGACGACGATGCCGCCCTTCGCGCCGCCGAAGGGGAGGTCCATCACCGCACACTTCCACGTCATCAACATCGCCAGCGCCGTACACTCTTCGGCGGAGACGCTCGGGTGGTATCGCATACCGCCCTTGTACGGCCCTCTGACCTCGAAGTGCTGGACGCGATACCCGTTGAACACCTCGACGCTCCCGTCAGTTCGGCGGATCGGGACAGACACCTCGACGGTTTTCGATGGGTGACGGAGCTGCTCAAGCAGCCCCTCGGAGAGATCGAGGTGTTCGGCCGCCCGCTCCAGTTGGCGGCGGGCTGTCGCGATCGGCGATTCATCGTCGTCTGGTGCTTGTTCTGATGGCTCCTTCTGTGTGCTCATGATTGGTTGGTGGATTCGGCTCTTGGTTCCGGTGCGTACGCCCGTTGCTTCGGGACCAATGGGGCGAGTACGCTGCGTCGTTCAGGACACTGCTTCCGTCCTGACTGTCAACATCCGACGGCTGGAGTGAGACAGTGTATCGGCA
The DNA here is from genome assembly GCF_037078445.1 of Haloarcula sp. CGMCC 1.2071. Taxonomy (NCBI): domain Archaea; kingdom Methanobacteriati; phylum Methanobacteriota; class Halobacteria; order Halobacteriales; family Haloarculaceae; genus Haloarcula; species Haloarcula sp. CGMCC 1.2071. The sequence continues at coordinate 56,178 of NZ_JAYMGY010000004.1, read as the reverse complement.
CCAATACCGGTATTGTTAATAAATATTTGGGACTGTCTGCGGGACAAATAGTTTGAACATAGCAAAACCAAGTAGACATCTTGGTTCGTCGCTTATAGAGTATTATGGGCCAGATTAGTGGCGTATTTGCGGAATATTCCATAAATATGGATTTGATATGCCCAATATGAGCAAGACCACATTGGTCAGATGAAGCTGCGCCAGATAGCATAAATGTCGATGCAGACGTGCTGTACCATGGCCTGGTACTGAACAGAGAATTATCGCGTATTTTGACTATTTCAAAAATAGACTTGGCACGGCAGTGTCGGAGCACTGTACTGGGAGAGACCACCCACGACAGGTATAACTCCCGCGGCGACCCGCCGGAAACAGCCTGTAGGCATGGCTATCGGGCCTGATACGCTACCTCGACCTCTTACTAACGATGGTACGACTGTTATTGTGACACATTTGCCGGGTGAGTCGCTCCGTTCGACGGTCACAGTAGCACAGCCGAGATTTGAGCTATCCAAATGTCGGAGACCGGACGCCGTCGTCGTTTCATGGTCGTCGCCGACACATGGCGACGAGTGTCCGACGCCGTCGTTACGTGCCCCGGTCAAACGAGGTCATTTCGAGATTGACTTCGATGAGGTTCGCGGCCTCCATCACCATCTCTGGGATTTCGGTGTCGAAACGGGTCCCTTTCAGACGGCTGGTCGGTGCAGTCACACTGACCGCGCCGACGACGGTCCCGTCGTTGTCCAGAATCGGCGCACCGACCGCCCGAAGGCCCCGAATCTCTTCCTCGTCGTTCGTCGCGTACCCTCGCTCCCGGATGGTCTCTAGCTCGTCGCAGAGCGTCTCTCGGTCCGTAATCGTGTGCTGTGTCTGTCGGGAGAGCCCTTCACGGTCGATTATTTCCTCGACGCGTTCGGACGGGAGACACGAGAGGATCGCCTTCCCCGAAGCACTGTCGTGGAGGTGCTGTGGGGCCTCCCGCAACTGGAGGTGATAGTCCATCCCGACGGCGTGTTCCCCTCGCCGCTCGTAGATGGCGACTTCGCGCCCGTCGTTTTCGACGACCAGATGGACGTATTCGCCGGACCTGTCCGCCAGTTTGTCCACTTCCTCCTGTCCGGCGGTGTAGAGTTCCGTCTCGTTGCGGACGTGTTCGCCCATCGTGACGAACCGAAAACCGAGCTGGTACGTGTCGTTGTCCTTCGTGAGGAAGCCACAGTCGGTCAGCGTCGCGAGATACGTGTGAAGCGTTCCCTGGGAGAGCTCGATTCGCTCGTTCAGTTCCTGCAACGTCGCGCTGTTTGACTCCTGAACAGCTTCGATGATCTCGCAGGCGTTCTCCACGGACTGTATCCGCCGGCCCGTGTTTTGTGTGTCGGCGTCGTCGGTCATTACCCCAGTAGAGTTGCCGTCATTATTTAAAAACCCGGATGTGAGCGATGAGCGACCGGAACACCCGCTTGGACGCTACCGACCGACAGGAAGTAATGCCACGCACAGTATGACCGTCCGACTCATTGCGGACAGAATCGGTAACAGCCGAGCTGTGAGTGTGTCTGTGCTGTGAGCCGTAGGGCGCTGTCTTATCGAGGCGTTCAGATTGACGGCCGATCTGCACCTACTATTGGTTTATAAATTCTTAAGCTATCAATTCCAATATCGTATATTGCACTTCTAGATTGAAAGTCCTGAATTCTCTCTAATATAGTCCGTTTTGCAATCCAGAAATGGCGAATATAGATATATAGTCACCTCTGATAGAATCTGCTGCTATTTTACAGTACCGTAACGCTGCTAGATCGAAACCGCACGATGGGTCCCGGAGACGGTGGTGCTAGCCGACAAGGCTATATAAATAGTCGTCCAGAACACGGGGGTGTTGTCCGGTAACTAAAACACTTATTGTTGTTACCGGCCGAGACACTAGTATGTCAACGACGCCTGCGCAGGACGGCACGCAGTGGTTCCTGCATACATGGCGAGACCACATTCTCGAGCCGATAGAGACGGCTCTCTCCGTGCTTGACGTGGAGCATACGGAACTCGCGGCCGAGCAAGGTGGTCTCGAAGACTTCCTCCAGCGCCTGCGTGCCGTCGACCCCGCCGACCAGCCCTCCTCCCCCGTCGGTGCGCGAGGTCGACAGTCCGCATCAGACCCCGTCGAAGCGCTACGGGACGCCTACGCCGACACGGTGCTGGCTGTCGACCACTACGAATCAGTGTACGACGAATCGCTGGTCGAGAACGTCGCTATCGAGTTCGGGCCGGACTACGCAGCGCTGTTTCACCCCGAGACGAACGTCGGGTTCTCGCCGCCGCTCAAACGCTCGCTGGTGGCAGCGACCGAGCAAGCAATCGACGAACGGACCTCGCTGGACCGCGCTGTCAAAATCGAACAGGAGTCGATGCGGAAGTATCGCGGCAGTCTGCAGGAGATCATCGAGACGCTCGACAGCACAGTCGTGCCCGAGTGGTATCGCGAGACGTTCCAGAGTGACGTTACTGCGCTTCTACAGGAACGCCAGGACCAGCTCCACTCAAGCGTCTACCGGTTCGAGACACACGAGTTCTGCACGTACATGTACGAAGAGCAACTCTGGACGTATCCGGTGTTGACCAGTCTCGCGCGGTTACAGGAATCTGTGGACAGCTGAACGGGCGGCTCTCTGGCAGACAGGTGTAGGCGTCACTGAAGCGCGGTGAACTGGACGCCGGCACACCCTCCCAACTTGGGGAGTACTGAGACGAGTACACAGTCGTTGTATTCTGCGGCAACCGTCACGAGAGGACACCATTCACTATCTCCGGGCGAACATATTCGCCCCGCTTCCTGCGAGATGAGAGTGCGGTTCCCTATATATACAGGTTGGTCTTCGAGTTGCAGCCGTGAGCTACCATGGAAACGCGTAGAACATTCGTGCGCGGTCTGGGTCTCGCGGCTGGAGTTGCGCTAGCTGGCTGTTCATCGGGCGGCGGCTCCGACAGTAGCGGGGACGGCGACTCAGGAAGCGGCGGTGACGGAGCAGACGGCGGCGAGACCGAGTCCAGCGACGGCGGGAGCGGGTCCGAATGGACCGAGACGAGCACCGTCGAAATGACGGACGAACTGGCATACGAGCCGAAGAAAATCCAGGTCGAGGCAGGCACGACGGTCACGTTCGAGAACGTCGGCAGCATCGGCCACACGGTGACGGCCTACGAGGACGAGATCCCCGACGGCGCGGACTACTTCGCGTCCGGCGGGTTCGACTCCCTGCAGGCCGCGAAAGACGGCTACAGCAACGGGCAGGAAGGCAACATCCCGAAAGGCGAGAGCTACGAGGTCACGCTGGAGACGACGGGGACCTACGAGTACTACTGCATCCCCCACGAGATGAACGGGATGGTCGGCACAATCAAGGTGGTCTGATATGAGCAAAAACGAAACCCCACGCGATCCGAACGAAGTCCTCGAAGAGTACGAAGAAACCCTCGACTCGGTACTGGCAGAGGTCGAGTCTCCGGACGAAACGACTGAGGACGACGATATCTCGCTGGGACTGCCCGGCCTCTCGCTCGGTCGCCGAGACTTCATGAAGGCCGGCGTCGCCGCCGGTGCGATGGGCTCTGTCGCCGGCTGTTCGGCGCTGACCGGCGGTGGCGATGGCAGTGCCGGCAGCCAGTCGACACCCTCGGGCAGCGGCGCGAGCCACACGGTCGAACCCGGCGAACACGACGAGTACTACGGCTTCTGGTCCGGTGGCCACTCCGGCGAACTACGGGTCATCGGCATCCCGTCGATGCGCGAACTCACCCGCATTCCGGTGTTCAACACCGACTGTGCGTCTGGCTATGGTTTCACCGATGATACCAGGGAACTGCTCGAAGAGAGCGGCGGCTACTCCTGGGGTGACAACCACCACCCGAACCTCTCGGAGACAGACGGGGACTACGACGGCGAGTACCTGTACGTCAACGACAAGGCCAACGGCCGCATCGCTCGCGTGAACCTCACGTACTTCGAGACGGACGCCATCACGGACGTCCCGAACATGCAGGCCATCCACGGCTGTTGTGTCCTCTCGCCGGACACGAAGTACGTGCTGGGCAACGGCGAGTTCCGCGTGCCGCTGCCCAACGACGGGACCGACGCGAAGAACCCGGACAACTACACGTCGCTGTTCGTCGCCGTCGACCCCGAGTCGATGGAGACCCAGTGGCAGGTCAAGGTCGACGGCAACCTCGACATCGTCGACACCGGCAAAGAGGGTCGGTGGGCCATCTCCTCGGCGTACAACAGCGAGGAGGCCACCGACATTCAGGGCATGACGAAGGACGACCGGGACAACGTCAAGGCCTTCGACATCCCGGCCATCGAGCAGGCCGTCGAGAACGGCAACTACGAGGAGGTCAACGGCATCCCCGTCGTCGACGGGACGCAGGAGAGTTCGCTCAACCAGGGCGACCGCCCCATCGTGAAATACATCCCGACGCCGAAAAGCCCCCACTGTGTCGAGGTCGGGCCGAACGGCGACTACGCCTTCGTCGCGGGGAAGCTCTCGCCGACGGTGACGATGATCGACCTGAACGCGCTGGCCGATTCCTCCGACCCGGAGGATGTCGTCGCCGGGCGACCGCGCGTCGGGCTCGGCCCGCTGCACACGACCTTCGACGGCAACGGACACGCCTACACGTCGCTGTTCATCGACTCCCAGGCCGTCAAGTGGGACATCGAGGCGGCCGTCGAGGCCGAAGAAGGATCCGAGGACCCCATCATCGAGAAGCAGGACGTCCACTACAACCCGGGCCACATTCAGGCGCTCGAGGCGATGACGACCGACCCCGACGGGGAGTGGCTGGTTAGCCTCAACAAACTCTCGAAGGACCGGTTCCTCCCGGTCGGCCCCATCATGCCCGACAACGACCAGCTCATCCACATCGGGCAGGGCGAGGAGGAGATGGAACTGGTCGCGGACCACCCGGCCTACCCCGAGCCACACGACTGCGTGTTCGCCCACAAGGACAAGATCGACGCCAAGAAGGTGTACGACAAGGACGACTACGAGGAGACCTACATCACGGAGGAGGACTCCGGCGTCGAGCGCACGGGCGACAACAGCGTCCACGTCAAGATGACGACCAAGCGCTCGGAGTTCGGCCTGCCGGACTTCACGGTCCAGGAGGGCGACGAGGTGAAACTCTCCACGACCAACATCGAGGGCGTGCAGGACATCATCCACGGCGTTGCCATCCCCGAGCACGACATCAACTACGCCGTGGCCCCACAGGACACCCGCGAGGTCACGTTCACAGCTGACGACCCCGGTGTGTACTGGATCTACTGCACGTACTTCTGTAGCGCCCTGCACCTGGAGATGCGCAGCCGGATGATCGTCGAACCGGCGGAGGGGTAGCGCCACAACCCATTTCGGAGGTGTTCAGCCATGCAACGACCCACCATCGACGACTTCCGTGAGATACGGCGGGGCCTCCCCGTGGGAGCGGCGCTGCTGTTCGTCGCGGCGCTCGCGTTCCCGATGTGGCAAATTAGCGTCGACGCGGTCCAGTACCCCAGCACGACGCTCCACGTCTCGCTGTACGCCTACCCCAGACTCGCCGGGGACTTTACCGAGATGGCAAGGTTAAACCACTACGTCGGGTTCTACTTCCCCGACCCGGTGCTGATCGAGCCGAACTTCCCCGTCGAGGAGAACGCCATCGACGTGCCCGAGTGGTCGCTGGGTCCGGTGGCGTTCATCGGCGTCTCGCTGCTGTCGGTGTTCGTCGCTATCGCCCCGACCACCGAGAAGCTCAAACGCGGTCTGAAGTACCAGTTCGCCGGCACGGTGTTCGTGTTTACCGCGATGCTGGTGCTCATCCAAGCCCGACTCTGGCAGGCCGGCCACACGCTCGATCCCGGTGCGCCGGTGATGGGCGTCGACGGCTTCACGCCGCCGCTGTGGGGCCAGTATCAGGTCGCCAACATCACGAGCGTCTCCCGGTTCGGCCTCGGCGCGTACATGGCCGCAGCTGCCGTTGGACTGCTCGCGGTTTCGTACTACTACCGCGACCAGGCGGCGACGTTCGGTGAGCTCCCGGTCCGAGTTCGCGACGGACTCACCGGGCTTCCCGACGCCGTCCGGGACCGCCTCGGCCGTGACGGCGACACCGACGACGAGGAGGACGCCCCGCACCGCCCGACGACCACCGCGGTCAAATCTGACCAATCAGAAACTCACTCATGAGCCCACTGTCCCACGATTTCGAGCGCGCGTTCGCCGTCGCTACCGCGGTCCTGCTCGTGCTGTCGGTCGTCGCTGTCGGGATGGCCAGCGCCGGCCCAACTGACAGCGCAGGCAGCGACGACCTCGCCTTCGACCCCGACGTGCCCGACACTGACTCGTTCACCGCCCCGTCGGCCGACGGCACCGCGACGGTCGACGGCGAGACCTACGACAGCGCGCAGGCGGCGGTTGACGCCGCAGACCCCGGCGACACCGTCACGCTCGACGGTCGCTTCGACGAGACTCTCGTCGTGACGACGCCGAACGTCACGCTCTCCGGGAGCGGTCCCGGGTCAGCGCTGCTGCACGGCGACGGCGAGGGCGACGTGCTCGCCGTCGAAGCACAGGGCGTCACCGTGACGGACCTCTGGGTCCGCAACAGCGGCTACAGCACCGCGACGAACGACGCCGCGATATTCGTCAACGGAAGCGACGTCACCGTCCGCGACAGCCGCGTCACCGACATGACCTTCGGTATCTGGCTCGACGGCGTCGACGACGCCGAGATCCGCAACAACACCATCGTCGGCCGCGAGGAGATTACGCAGCTGACCAAGCGCGGCAACGGCGTCCAGATCTGGAAGACCGAGGACAGCGTCATCCGGAACAACGACATCACCACCGTCCGGGACGGACTCTACTTCAACTGGGCGAAAGACGTCAACGCCAGCGGGAACACGATGTGGGACCTCCGCTATGGAGTCCACTACATGTACTCGGACGACTCGCACCTGCGGGACAACACCGCCTTCGACAACGACGTCGGGTACGCGCTGATGGTGTCGAAACACCTCGTCATCGCGGACAACGTGGCGGTGAACAACAGCGGGCAGTCCGGCCACGGCATCCTTGTCAAGAGCATCGACGACACGGACATCCGCGGCAACCACCTCGTCGACAACGAGAACGGGCTGTTCGTCTACAACTCCGTCAGCAATCGCATCGTCGGCAACCTCGTCGTCGGCAACGACATCGGTGTCCACATCGCCGCGGGGAGTACCGACGGCACCGTGACCGAGAACAGTTTCATCCGCAACAACAGACCGGTGCTGGCGGTCATGAGCGACCAGGTCCACTGGAACGAGAGCGTCGGGAACTACTGGTCCCGGGCGAACCCGACGGACGTTGACGACGACGGCGTCGGCGACACCCGCTACCAGCCGGCCGGGACCGTCCAGCAGGTCACCGCGAAAAAGCCCGCCGCGCGAGTGTTCGCCAGCAGCCCGGCCTTCGACGCCGTTCGGCTGGCCGAGTCGTCCGTCCCGGTCGTCCAGTCGCCCGGCGTCGTCGATGCCCGCCCGCTGACCGAACCACCCCACGAGAACTGGAGGAGCTACTATGAACGTGATTGATGTCGACGACGTATCGAAATCCTACGGCGACGTGCAGGCGCTTGACGGACTGAGTCTGTCTGTCGAACAGGGGGCCACCCTCGGCGTGTTCGGCACGAACGGGGCCGGCAAAACGACGCTGTTCAAACTGCTCGTCGGACTGAACCGACCGGACGATGGCAGCGTCTCCGTCGCCGGCGCGGACCCGACCGACGGGACCACCGTTCGTGAACGAGTACGCTACCTGCCGGAGCACGCCGGTTTCCCGCCGAGCCTGACCGGCCGCGAGATACTCAGCTTCCACGCCCGGATGCGCTCGGTGCCCCGGGAAGACCGGGCCCACCACGTCGAGCGCATCCTGCACACAGTCGGACTCGCAGACGCCGCGGACCGCCGCGTCGGCGGCTACTCCAACGGGATGAACCGTCGGCTCGGCCTCGGCACCGCGCTCGTCGGCGAGCCGGCCGTGCTGATACTCGACGAACCGACCGCGGGGCTCGACCCCGACGGCATCCGGGCGTTCCACGAGGTCGTGGAGTCCCTGGCGGCCGAGACGGACGTGACTATCGTCTTCTCCTCGCACGCGCTCGGGGAGATTCAGCGACTCTGCTCGGAGGCGGTCATCATCGCCGATGGACAGGTGGCGACTGCGGGACCGGTCGAGGAGCTTCGCCGCGCCGCCGCCGACGAGGTGACGGTGTCGCTGTCGCTCGCGTCCGAGGCGGTTGCGAGCGACGTGGCAGGCATGCTTCGCGACCACGAGGGCGCGTCGAGTGTCAGCCGCGCCGGCGTCGACCTGACTGTCACCGCCACCCCGACCGACGCGTACGACCTGCTAACCGCCGTCGGTGAGGGATACGACATCGACCGCTTCGAGGTCCGCGAGCCGGGCCTCGAAGCCGCGTTCCACGAGGCCGTCGAGGCGGACGACAGCGATGGCCCCGGCTCCGACAGCACGGCGGCGGCAGCGGCTGCGGAGGCGGCGACCGAGGACTCCGGAGGTGAGCCGGCATGAGCGAGGGCGACTCCTCGACAGATCCGACCCCGGACGGCGGCGTCGTTTCGGTCGACGCTCCGGCCACCCGGTTGCACGACGGCGGAACCGAGGGGAATACGGCCACGGACGCGGCCGACGGATCGGCGCTTGCCCGACTCGCCGACAGCAGTCTGCTCACCATCGCGCGCCGGGAATACCGGCTGGCCGTCCGGAGCCGATGGGCGCTCGGCGTGGCGCTGCTGTTCGGCCTCTTTACCACCGCCGTCGTTCAGTTCGGCGCGAGTTCGGTCGGCCCGGGTCGCTTCGACGCGGTCATCGCGACCATCGCCGAACTCGGCGTCTACCTCGTCCCCCTGACGGCGCTGGCGGTCGGCTACGACGCCATCGTCGGGGCCGACGAGCGCGGGTCGCTCGAACTCATGCTCGCGCTCCCGGTGACGAAAGGCCGTGTCGTCGTCGGGACCGCCGTCGGCCGGGCGGCGGTGCTGTCCGGCGCGATGTTGCTCGGCTTCGTCCCCGGCGCGCTGCTGACCGTCCGCTACATCGGTCTCGCCAGCGTCGGCCAGTACGCGGCTGTCGCCCTCGCTGCGGTGCTGACCGCCTGTGCGATGCTGGGCGTGGCAGTGCTGGTCTCGACGGTCGCCCGGACGAAGACCCACGCGCTCGGTGCCGCACTCGCCATCTGGCTGTGGGTCGCGCTGTTGCACGACCTGGTCGCACTGGGGGCCGTCGCGGGATTCGACCTCGGGTCCGGCGCTATCGCCGCGGCAATACTCCTCAATCCCGTGGACTGCTTCCGCGTGCTCGCGCTCTCACAGGTGGACGTGGTCGCCGGCGGCTTCGGCAGCGTGCTGGCACAGGCCGGGCTGACCACGCCGATGGTCGCCGCGGCGCTCGCGGCGTGGATCGTCGTGCCCGTCAGTGTCGCTGCGAAACTCATCCAGCGACGCCGTCTCTGAAAACGGTTTTAGACCGACTGCAGCGCTGTTTCTTCCGGTTCCTCGAACAGACTGGCGACCTGTTTCGTCGTCTCGGTGCGCTCGTGGGCGTTTTCCAGAAGCACGGTCTCGCTGGGGAACAACTGCTCGCCGAGTTCGAGGCCGTGGTCGCGCGCGGTCGACCCCGTGACGGTGAGGTAGACGCCGAGGCCGGTCGCCGCGATGTCTTCCTCTTCTTCGCCGCCCTCCGTCGGATAGGTAAAGGAGACGCCGTCGAGCGCGCTCGTCCCGAGAACGGCTTCGACGAGGCGCTCGTAGCGCGGTGAGATGCAGAGTTCGCCCTCGTAGTTGGTGACGAAGGCCCGGTCGAGAGGGCCGTCCTGTGAGTCAATGACATCCGGCGTCGCCAGCAGGGTGTGATACACCGTATCGCCCAGCCCGGTCACGACCCGTACGTCCGTGTCCAGCGGGTCGATGCGGTCGTTGATCTCGTGGATGGCGGTCAGCGGTTCGTCCCGAAGCTGGACGACTTCTTCGAGAACGAGGTCGGCGCTGTCGAACCCGAGCGCGAACTCGTGGGTCCGGAGCGCCCGGAACGGCTCCTCGCGGCCGACCAGCTGGACGTCACCGTGTTCGGTCGGAACCGTGACGCTGTCGAAGACGATCCGTCGGGGCATCCCGTCGCGGTCGTCACGGAGCAGCGTGTATTCCGGCTCGTATGGCTCATCGATCGAGGAGTAGTCGCTGATGCGATGGTACACGTCGGCGACCGCGTCCTGGTTACCCTTGGTGACGGCTTTCTCGTAGCGAAGCGTCGAGATGATATCGTCGGCCAGGTCGGTCGTCCCCGTTCGTCCGGCGAGTCGCTCCAGCACTGCTTCGAGGGGCCGGCCCTTGCGCGGAACGGCCACTCTCGTCGTCGTCATTATGCAGGCACAGACGGGGGATCGGTAAAACGAGTTCGGTTATTCGCCGCCGCCGATAACCGACGACAGCTGTTCGCGCCACTGTTTGAGCTCTTCGATCTCCGATTCGGTTTCGTCGATCCGGTCGGCGAGTTCGCCGTCGTCGATCTCCTCGCGGACAGCTTCGATATCGTCTTCGAGGGCGTCAAGCTGCCCTTCGACGCTCTCGACATCCCCGGAGAGGTCGTCGACCTGATCGGAGGCGGACGTGGCTGCATCCGTCGCCGACTGGACCTCGTCCTCGAAATCCTCCAGAGTCGCTTCGAAGGAATCGAGGCGCTCGCCGAACTCCTGAATCATGTCCTCGCCGGTGCCGTTCTCTTCGAGGAACTCCTCGAGAGCGTCGGTGTACGCACGGAGGTCCGCGACATCGCTCTGGATGCGCTGGATCCGGGCGTCGTTGACGCCGCCGGCGTCGCTGTCGTCCTCGGAGACGGCGTCGAGCGCGCGCTTGAGGAGCTTCACGTCTTCGGGGGAGACGTTCTGATCGCGGATTTCCTGTGCCATCGTCGCGACGACAGCACCGGATTGGACCTCGGAATCAGCCGGTGCGGCGTTGCTCTCTTCGGGGGCCTCGACGCTTGAGTCCGGGTTGTTCGGGTCCGAAAGATCCAGTGTCTCGATGTCCTCGTCGTCATCGTCTTCCAGACCGGGAACGCTGTCGGCGTCACCGGCGATAACGTCCCGAACAGCCTCGTCGCCCCCACCGACGAGGTCTTCCTCATCTTCGTCCAGAGGCGGGTTCACACTCTCGATTTCGGGTTCCGTCAGGAACTTCTCGACGTCGTCGGTTCCCGTCGCACGGATACCGTAGACGGTCGTGTAGTCGGCTTCGGGTTCAAGTTCCTTCTCGAAAGCGATCCGGTTTTCGTTGATATCCCAGTACTCGCTGCCGTACTCGGGGTGGAAGCCCAGATCCTCGACTGCTACGTCTTCCGGAACGGTGTCGACTAGCCTGACCGTCACCGGAACAGACCGTCGCGAAGTGAGATTGAACGCTATCGCGGGTACGGGGAACTCGTCCGCCTCGAACCGCTTGGTCACTGTCACGCCATCTGCGGCGACAGTGACTTCGTCGTAGGCTTGCGAATTGCTCATGGTCTGTATGGTCTCAGCAATAGTATTAAAGGTACGTACCTGACCAACATTTACACCTTTTTTCTATACGATACTGGTTAATATAATATAGAGACGTAACCTCAGTAACACGAACAGGACGTGAGCCAGCAAAGACGGACAGACCGTCCGTGCGACACTGGCAGACCGTTGTCAGTCGAGATCGTACCGGTCGCCGATTTCAACGATTGAAAGCGTCGAGGGATGCGCGAAGCTGTTGGCGTGGTTGTGCAGGACGGTCGGCTCCGTCGTCATCCCCTTCCACATGTCCCAGTGGGTCGGGACGAGGGTGTCCAGTTGGAGTTCGTTCGCGGCTTCGATAATCATGTTCTCGTCGTTGTACCACTGCGTTCGCGTGGGTTCGCCGGTCTCCTTGTCGTCTATCATCCCGACGGTCCCGAACGCGAGGACGCCGACGTCGATGTCGTAGCGCTCGCCGACGGTTTCGAACTCGCCGGGGCGGGCGTCGCCGCCGTGGAAGAACGTGCCGGATTCGTGTTCGAACACGTATGACACCGGATGGTCGGCGTCGGGGTCGTTTGCCGGTTCGACGTGGACCGTCAGGTCGCCGATTTCGAGCGTATCGCCCTCCGTGACTTCGTGCAGTTGGTCGTCGGTGACGCTGTAGTTCTCCAGCCACGCTTCCTCCCGGATGACTTCGTGACCGCTGTCGGTCGTGTAGTAGTCCGCGCCCGTCCCAGCGAGAATCGGGGCCTGTGACGGCCCGTGAACGTGGTCGGTGTGTTCGTGGGTGCCCAGAACCGCGTCGCACTCGGTGATGTCCTCGGGGTTGAACGGCACCGGGACCATCCGCACGGTCCGCGGGGGGTCGCCCGTGCCGAGATACGGGTCGATGAAGACGGTCGTTCCGCCGCTCGATTTCACGATGAAGCCGTTACAGCCCAGATACCAGATCGCCAGCCCGTCAGGCGTCGCCGACTCCACCGCACGCGGGAGCCAGTCGTCCCAATCAGATTCGACTGTCATGTGCAGAGATGCCACGCCCGGTCGCTAAGATGTTTCGAAGACGCCGGGTCGTCTCCCGCTGTCTGAGAACGGAACCCTCGGTTTATTTCCCAGTTGGGAGAAATACGACCTGTATGTACGATCACATCCTCCTCGCCTCGGATGGGACAGAAGCCTCGACCAACGCCGAATCCCACGCGATTGCCCTCGCAGCGGAACACGGCGCGGCCCTCCACGCGCTGTATGTCGTCGACGAAGACGTGTACACTGCCTACAGCGGCGACGAGTACGTCGACGAGTCGGAGGGGCCGGAACACGGCCTCGAAGAGACGGGCCAGGAGACGCTGGCCCGGATAGAGGCCGATGCAGAGGCATCCGGCGTCGACGTGACGACGACTCTGAAACACGGACGGCCGGCCGAATCCATCATCGAAACCGCCGACGAAGCGGACGTCGACCTGCTCGTCCTCGGGACGAAGCGGCGGCCGGCGGAGTACCGGAGTCTCCTCGGCAGCATCACCGACAAGGTGCTTCGGCTGACCGAGCGACCGGCGGTCGTGGTGAAAACCGAAGTCGAGGAGTGACAGCACAGCCCGGCCAGCGGGGCCGTGTCACTGACTGGCGATAGCTGTCGGTGGAACAGTGCGGCTGACGGATGGTAGCTGTCGGCGGCATCTGCGTTCCTGACCGGTAGCTTCGGAGTCTGCGAAAAACGCGACCGCGAGAAGTACCGCTGTTCAGTCCTCGCAGCAACCGCCGGCTTTCTGGCCGAAGTCGACGGCCAGTTCCTCGGAGACGATCTCGTTGAGTTCCTGCAGGCGCAGTTCGAGTTCGTTCTGGGCCTCCAGATAGTCGCTCATCACCGGGATGTCGTGGAGTTCCTCCTGCTTTTGCTGGACCTTCCGGAGGTCCTCCTGCGAGGCGTTCCCGGTCTGGCGGGCGAGCATGAACTCCTCGCGGATCTGCTCGAACTCCTTGATGGCCGCCTGCGCCTCGTCGTGGTTTTCGACGGCGTCTTTCGTCTCCTTGAATCGCTGGTACACCGGCAACTCGGCGATTGCCTCGCCGAACTCTGTAGCGAGCGCCTCGACGTGGTCACCGTCGATATCAGCGGCGGTATCGGTCTCGATACTCATCACCGATTGGTATGGACTCGGGCGGTATAGGCCTGCCGAAACCGGGTTGTTTCAGGCGGGATAGCTGCCCAGTGCTGGTACGACAGGCTGCGTCTGTTACCCCGTGGGACTGCTGTTCCAGTCGTGAATTCCCGTCTCTCCTCGGTGTCAATATGACGCCACTCCGTTATCAGCGGTTGTAATCGGCCAGAAATCATTTACCCAGGTCATTGCTGTTTACGGTAATGGCTAAACAAGCTACAGCGAGGGAACTGCTGCCGGAATCTGTGGACAACAGCGGAGAATTCTGGCTCCACGCGTTCGAGTCGCTTGTCGAAGATCTACCAGAAGCGGCGTTCGTGGTCGACGCGGACGGCGATATCACACACTGGAACGACACGGTCGAAGGTATGCTCGGGCTCCCGGCGAGCAAGGCGGTCGGGATGAACGCCTACGACGTGTTTGGCACGGAAGGCCAAGACGAGACGCTCGCCCAGGAGGTCATCAGAACCGGGGAGCCAGTCCGCGAAAACGAGTTCCGCTCGGCCGAACGGCCAGACGGGACGATGGCACACGCGCGGGCAGTGGCAATCCCGCTCATGGGTCCCGGCGGGGACGCTATCGGTGCGCTAGAGCTACTGATCGATTTCAGCGATATCGTCGAACAGCGCGAAGCGCTCCAGAACCTCCAGTCGCAGATGGCGACGGACGTCGAGTCGGCGGTCGGCGAAATCAGCGACTCCGCCGCGGCCGTTACCGAGCAGTCCGACGAGATCAAAGACATGGCCGGCGAGCAGTCCGACAACCTCGACGAGGTCCAGTCCGAGGTCTCCGGGTTCAGCGCGACCGTCGAGGAAATCGCCTCCAGCGCCGAGGAAGTGAGCAGTCAGAGCGGCGAGGCCAGGGAGCTCGCCGAGGAGTCCGTCGAGACTGCCGAGGAAACCATTGAACGCGTCGAGGACGCGACTGAGTCCGCCGAACAGGTCGCGTCGGACTCGACGGAGCTTCGGGGTCACATCGAGGAGATCGACGAGTTCGTCGAGGTCATCAACGACATCGCGGACCAGACGAACATGCTGGCGCTGAACGCCAACATCGAGGCCGCGCGGAGCAACAGCGACAGCGACGGGTTCGCGGTCGTCGCCGACGAGATCAAGGAACTGGCCGACGAGTCCAAACAGCACGCCGACGAGGTCGAGCGCATCGTCGGCGAGGTCCGCGAGATGGCCGACAACACCGCCGAAAACGTCGAAGAAACGACCGATGCGGTTCAGCAAGCCCTCACCGATCTGGAGACGGTGCTAGACAACCAGCAGGCCATCCTCGACGCGACCTCGGAGACGGAACAGGGTATCAGCGAGGTCGCGGAGGCGACGGACGACCAGGCCGCAAGCGCCGAAGAAATCGCCAGCATGATCGACGAGATCGCCCAGCGTGCCGCCGAGGTCTCCGAGTCCATCGACGAACTGGCTGACGCCAACGGGACGCAACACCAGATGGCTCGTGACTTAGAGGAGAACGTCGAGCGGGTCGAGCGACAGCTCGCCGAGATTATGGAGTAACTGTCGCTCGCCGAAACACGGGGGTTATGGCGCTCGAACCGATACAGGGTTGCAATGAGTCAAGAGCGGACTGACGGCGACCTCCGGAACACCGGACTGTCGCTCAAACACGACCGCGAGTGGGATTACGAGCTTGACCGAATCGTCGAAGCCGTCGAGGAGCGAGACGCCGAGAAGGTGGGACTGCAGTTCCCCGAGGGGCTGAAACGCCGCGGCCCGGCCGTCGCCGACGACCTCCGCGAGAACCTCCCCGACGATGTGACGGTACTGCTCTCGGGACAGCCGTGTTACGGGGCCTGCGACCTCGACACGTACATGATGCGCCGGACGGACGTGTTCGTCCACTTCGGCCACTCGCCGATGAAGGAATCGGACAAGATCATCTACGTGCCGCTGTTCTCCAACGTCGACGTCTTCCCCATCATGGAGCAGGCCCGCGAGGAACAGCTCGCGGACCCAGAGGAGGACCCTGACGTGGGGCTGGTGACGACGGCCCAGCACATGAACAAGTTCGACGAGATGCGCGAGTGGCTGGAAGAGCGTGGCTACACCGTCCACACGCGCCGGGGCGACGAGCGGCTCACCCACGAGGGACAGGTGCTCGGCTGTAACTACGCCAGCGCCGACGTCGACGCCGACCAGATGCTGTACGTCGGCGGCGGGAAGTTCCACCCGCTCGGGCTGGCGATGGAACACCCCGAGAAACACGTCGTTATCGCCGATCCCGTCAACAACGTCGTCACCGTCGCCGACACTGAGAAGTTCATGAAGCAGCGCTACGGCGCGGTCCACCGCGCGATGGACGCCGAGTCCTGGGGCGTCATCTTCTGTACCAAAATCGGCCAGGGCCGTTGGGACAAGGCCCAGGAGATCGTCGACAACAACGAGAACGCCTACCTCATCACGATGGACGAGGTGACGCCGGACCGGCTGACGAACTTCGGGATGGACGCCTACGTCAACACCGGTTGTCCCCGTATCACCACCGACGACGGCCCGCAGTTCAAGAAGCCGATGCTCACGCCCGGCGAATACGAAATCGCCATCGGCGAGAAGCCACTCGACTCGCTGGAGTTCGACACCTTCAAAGGTACCTGGTAACCGCTGTTCTCACCTCTGAGAACAAGAGACATACTGTCTTGTAGTTCGAGCGCCGAAAGGAGCTATGGCTTCTACAGAGGATGCTGTTATTTATCAGGATGTTTTTGACGCGAGTCCGGACCCGATTATGGTCCACGATGTCGACACCGGGACCGTGGTCCGGGCTAATGAGGCCGCGGGCGCGTTGCTTGGGTGTGCGCCGGCGGACATCGTCGGGATGCATGTCGGCGAGTTCAGCCCCTCGGGGTTCTCCACGGCGGACGCAAACGACCTGATAGCCGAGGCAGCCACGTCGGGGTCGGCGCAGGTCGAGTGGGCGACCGAGGGTCCCGACGGCGCGGACCAGCTGGTCGAGGTAACGCTCGAGCGAGCCACTCTCGGCGACGAGACTCGCGTTGTAGCGTTCATCCACGATGTGACCACCATCCGTGAGCAGGAGCGAAAGCACACAGAACAAAGCGAACAGCTCCAGACGCTGATGGAGAATCTCCCTGTCGTCGTGTTCACGCTCGACCCGGACGGCGTGTTCACCTACTCGGCCGGGAAGGGCCTGGAAGGACTCGGAGTGGAACCCGGCGACTTCGAAGGGACGTCGGTGTTCGAGGCCTACGGCGAGTACCCAAACATCATCGCCGCCGTCGAACAGGCGCTGGACGGCGAGGAGGTCCGGGTGACCCAGGATATCGACGACCTCGTCTTCGAGACGTGGTATCGACCGGTGTTCGACGATGCCGGGCAGGTCAAACAGGTCGTCAGTGTCGCCCGAGACATCACTGACCTCAAGCGCCGCGAGGAGCGCATCGAGGCGCTCAGCGACGCGACCAACGAACTGCTGTACAGCCGCACGGAGACTGCGGCCGCAGACACAGTCGTCCAGATCGCACAGCGTATTATCGACCAACCACTTACCGCAATCTGGTCCTACGACAGCGGCGACGACACGCTCTATCCCATCGGTGCGACGGCGATGGCGACCGAGTTCGCCGGCGTGGAAACGCCGGCAGACCTTCCGCCGATGGGTCCAGGCAGCGACGAACACCGTATTTTCCACGCCGGCGAACCCACCGTGATAGAGGACTATCAGGAGCTGTCGAACCCTTCAGCACCGGCGATGCCGATGCGGACGCTCCTGTGCCTCCCGCTCGACGACTGGGGAATGCTGTGTATCGGGTCCGACACCGTGTCGTCGTTCGACAACGACGAGCGGTTCCTGCTGGAGATTCTCACGAGTACGGCGGCTGCCGCGCTGGAGCGACTCGAACGCGAGACGCGGCTCAAATCGAAACAGGCCGAACTGGAGCGCTCGAACGAGGCGCTCCAGCAGTTCGCCTACATCGCGTCCCACGACCTGCAGGAACCGCTCCGGATGGTGTCGAGCTACGTCGACCTGCTGAACAGCGAGTACGGCGACGACCTCGACGAGGAGGCCGCCGAGTACATGGCCTTCGCCGTCGACGGTGCCCACCGGATGCAGGAGATGGTCGACGCCCTGCTCCGGTACTCCCGCGTCGAGACGAAGGCGGGCGACTTCGAGGAGACGGACCCGGAAGCGGTTCTCGACCGCACGCTGGACGCCTTGCAGATGCGAATAGAGGAGGTGGACGCTACCATCACGGCAGAGTCACTGCCACGCGTCGACGCCGACTCGAACCAGGTCGGCCAAGTGTTCCAGAATCTGCTGGAAAACGCCATCGAGTACGCGACGGAGGCCGGCATCGAACCCCATATCGAGGTCAGCGCCGAAGAAGACGACGGCATGGTGACGTTCACCGTCTCGGACAACGGGCCGGGGATTCCGGCGGCGGACCGCGAGGAGGTGTTCGACATCTTCCACCGCGCCGGTGCCCACGACACGGAGGGCACCGGCATCGGGCTGGCCGTCTGCCAGCGAATCGTCCTGCGCCACGACGGCCGCATCTGGGTCGAACCGTCCGACGACGGCGCGACATTCAAATTTACGCTGCCCGCGGTGACGGGGGTGAGTGGCGATGACTGACTCCAGCGAGGGGCGGCCGGTGGAGATTCTGCTGGCGGAGGACAACCCCGGCGATGTCAAACTGACCGAGAAAGCCCTGGAGAAGGGGAAGGTGCTGAACAACCTTCACGTCGTCAACGACGGCGTCGAGGCGCTTGCGTTCCTCCGGCAGGAAGGTGAGTACGGCGACGCACCGCGGCCGGACCTGCTGTTGCTCGATCTCAATATGCCCCGCAAAGGAGGGCAGGAAGTCCTCGAAGAGATGAAAGGCGACGAGTCGCTCCGGCGGATTCCGGTCGTCGTGCTGACCAGTTCCGAAGCGGAAGAGGATATCATCGAATCGTACGACCTCCACGCGAACGCCTACCTGACGAAGCCAGTCGACTTCGACGGGTTCGTCGACATCGTGAGTAGCGTCGAGGAGTTCTTCCTCACGGTGGTCAAGCGGCCGCCGAAATAACGATGACCGAGACGGTACATCTCGATGTGCTCCTCATCGAGGACAACCCGGGCGACGCCCGCCTCGTCGAACATCACCTCAACTCGCCGGCTGTGGCGCATTTCGTCGACGACGTGACGGTTTCCCACGTCGAGTCGCTGGCCCCGGTCGCCGATCATTCCGGGGCGGCGTACGACGTGGTGTTGCTGGACCTCGGACTCCCAGAGTCCACGGGGCTTGCGACGCTCGACCGGGCGACCGAGATGGTGGACGCAGTGCCGATCATCGTCCTCACGGGGATGCAGGACCGGGAGGTGGCTATCGAAGCGATCAACCGGGGCGCACAGGACTACCTGCCGAAGGAAGACCTGGACGGTGACCGACTCGTGAGGGCGCTCCGGTACGCAGTCGTCAGGAGCCGCCAGCAGCGTGCCATTCAGCGCCAGACCGACCAGATGGATTTCTTCAACAGCATCCTGCAACACGACATCCTCAACGGGATGAACGTCATTCGGGCGCGCGGGGAACTCCTCGAAGACACGCTCGACAGCGAGGAACGCGAGTACGCGTCGACCATCGTCCAGTGGAGCGACGACCTCATCGAACTCACCGAGAAGGTCCGGTCAGTGCTGGAGACGGTCACCGAAGAGGGCGGACGGGACCACGGACACCGGGAGCTACAGGCCGTCCTCGACGATGCAGCGGACCGCGCCCGGTCAGTCAGCGACGACTGTACCGTCACAATCGAGCCACAGGCGGTCACTGTCGTCGCCGACGAGTTGCTCGATGACGTGTTCGGGAACCTCTTTCTCAACGCGGTCGAACACGGCGGCGACGACGTAACTATCGACGTGACGACGACGGTCGAGGAGGGGGTCGTGACTGTCCGTTTAGCAGACGACGGAGACGGGATTCCGAGCAGTGATGCCCGCCGCATCTTCGAGCGTGGCGAGAAAGGGTCTGAGTCCGGCGGCACTGGCTTCGGCCTCTACTTCGTGGACACGATGGTCCGGAGCTACGGCGGCGATGTCTGGGTCGAGGACAGCGACAGCGGCGGTGCAGCGTTTTACGTTGAACTCCCGCACGCGACTCTGTAGGGGTGGCTGCTTGTCACACCGTCATCGCTCGGGTGCATTTCAGCTCCTGAGAAACGGGTCCGAATCTTCAACTCCCGGGAGACCGAGTCACCTGCTATGGATGATCCGCTGGACTGTCCCGAGGGTAGCGACTCGGAGGAGCGAGATCGCTATCTGGCAGCTATGCAGGACCTCACTGCAGCGATGGCGGCCAGCGGGACCTCGTTTCGGGAGCGTGTCGAGCCAGTCTTGGACGTCGGTCGAGAACACCTGGGGTTTCCGAACGGGCATATCGCGGTCGTCTCCGGCGACGAACACACAATCGTCGCCAGTAGCGGCCTGTCTTCGACGATTACGCCGGGGGCCGAGACACAACTTTCCGAGACGTACTGCAGACACACCCTCGACGAATCCGGGATACACATCGTCACCAGCGCGAGCGAGTCAATGTCGACTGACCCCGCCTACGAGCGGTTCGGACTGGAGGCGTATGTCGGCACGACACTTCGAGCGGACGGGGCGGAGTACGGAACGCTGTGTTTCGTCAACGACAACGAGGCGATTTCTGAGTTCTCGGACTGGCAACAGACGCTGTTCGAGCATCTCACGCAGTGGGTCGAAGCGGAGATCGAACGCGAGCTAGCTGTCGACACACGCGAGCAGAGCCAGCAACTGTTGGAAGCGACGTTCAACTCACCGGAGACGTTCATCGGTATCCTCGACGCTGACGGAAACCTCCTCAGGGCGAACGAAACAGCGCTCGGGTTCGTCGATGCTGATGACGAAGCCGTATTCGGGGAACCGTTCTGGGACACGCCCTGGTGGAACCACAATGAGGAAGTGGCGTACCGTTGTCAGGACGCTGTCGAGCGGGCGATGGACGGTGAGATGGTCAGGTTCGAGGCTGAGCATATCGGCGCAGACGGCCAGCGGATCTCGACCTCCGTCGTGGCTCGGCCGGTAACGGTCGACGGGACCGTGCAGAAAATAATCGTCGAGGGGACAGACATCACGGATCTCAAGCGCCACGAAGAGCAGATGGAGTTTTTCAACAGCATCCTCAGACACGACATCCTCAACGGGATGACCGTCATCGAAGCGCGTGCGGAAACGCTTGCAGACGCACTCGGCGGGACACAGGCGACTTACGCCGAAACGATTCTGGACTGGAGTCGGGATATCGTCGACCTCACACAGAAGGTCCGGAGCGTGCTGAGCACGATGTCTGACGACGGCCTGACCGAAGCAGAGACAATCGCACTGGGGCCGGTCGTCGAAGGGGCCACGAGAAAAGCGGCCTCGATGGACGAGGACTGCACGCTCAAAACAGACATCCCTGACGGCATCGAGGTCGTGGCTGACGACCTCCTCGACGATGTTGTCGGGAACATCTTGACGAACGCCGTCGAGCACGGCGGTCCAGGCACTACAATCGAGGTGACGACGGAACGCGTCGACTCGATGGTCCACCTTCGCATCGCGGACGACGGCCCCGGGATACCGCCCGAAGAGCGCGAGGCGATCTTCGAGAAGGGGGAGCGTGGAACCGAGTCGACGGGGACTGGGTTCGGACTCTACTTCGTGTCGGTGATGGTCGACAGCTACGGCGGCGACATCTGGGTGGAAGAAAGCGACCTCGGCGGCAGCGAATTCGTCGTCGCACTCCCGTCCGAATAACTACTGGGCATTTCCAAACGTTTTTGAATGAATCGGGCGTATCTCCAGTAATGCCGACAAAGAGTGCGCTCGCCCAGCAACTCGCCGTTGTCGCCGGGTTCGACAACCCACGGGCCAGTCTCGAACAGTACCGGACACCGCCGGACCTGGCGGCGCATCTGGTCCATACTGCGGACCTCCAGGACGATATCCAGGGACAGACGGTCGTCGACCTCGGCTGTGGCACCGGGATGCTGGCGCTGGGTGCAGCGCTGCGGTCGCCGGCGCGGGTGGTCGGGCTAGATATCGACCCCGCACCACTGTCGACGGCGCGCGAAAACGAGCGGAAGGTCGGGTCGACGACGCCAGTGTCGTGGGTTCGAGCGGATGCCACCACAGCCCCGCTGTGTCCGCCCACCGAGGAAACCACCGTCGTGATGAACCCGCCCTTCGGCGCGCAGTCGGACAACGAACACGCCGACCGTCGGTTCCTCGAAACCGCCGCGTCCATCACGGGCGTCTCCTACTCGATTCACAACGAGGGGAGCCAGTCGTTCGTCGAGTCCTTCGCCGCCGACAACGGCGGCGAGGTGACCCACGCCTTCGAGACGGAGTTCGATCTGCCGCGACAGTTCGAGTTCCACGAATCGGACCGGCAGGCGATCACCGCGGAAGTGTACCGCATCGACTGGACCTAGTTCCGCGCCGCTTGCTGGCGGCGCTCCGCGATTTTGACGCGAGTGCCGTCGGTCCGTGCGTACAGCCGCGACCGGTTCCGCTCGAAGGTCAGCCCGCCGATCCGCGTCCGCGTCATGTTCGCCGGGAGCGGTGCCTGCCCGACCGTTTCGTTCCCCCGCGTTACGCTCACGTCGAACCCGTTCTGCCGGGCAGCCACTGTCACGTTCCGTCCGTCCAGTATCACGTCCGCCGTCGACGGCTCTGAGGTGTAGGCCGTCCGGGGCTGGCCGCCCTCGCGCCTGAGTTGGACCCGATAGACACTGTCGTTGCCGAGCACTGACCAGTCCGTCCGGTTCGCGTAGACCGATTCGCGCCAGGTCGCCCCGCCGACTGTGACCCGCTCCTCGCCGTTGACCGCGAGCCGGCCCGGCTGGACGGCGGCGATCCAGACCTCCCGCTCCGCGCTGGCGACGATGACGCCGCTCGCGTTGACGCTCGCCCCCTCTCGCTGCGTTGGGACCCAGATGCTCTCGAAGTACGCGTTGGGCACGTTCTCGTCGTAGGTCACCACGTAGTCTCTGATCTCGATGCCGTCTTCGGGGAGCTGGTCCTCCTGCAGGTCGACGACGTTCGTGGGGACGGCAGCGAGACTCAGTGCGCCGAGGACGACGAGCAGGACCATCACTGCGAGTGACGCCGGCCGGCGGTCAAACGACGGGCGAAAACTCCGGTCAGAACCGACGGTCGCCGCTGCGACGACGAGCGCCAGAACGAACACCAGCGCCGTCCCGGCCCAGCGGAACAGCCGAAACCGGCCGCCACCGAGCGGTATGTACACCGCCCACAGTCCCTGCGCGACGGCGAACACGAGCGTCGCAAAGAACACCCGCAGCGTGTCAGGGCGTTCGTTCCGGTTCCACAGGAGCGCGAGGGCCACGACGACGCCAGCCAGAATGCCGATGGCGTGGCCCTGGATGGCGATGTTGGACCACCACGGCGTCACGAACCGGGTCTGACCCGAGGCCGTCGACACGGGGTAGCGAAGCGCCGAATACAGGAGGTCGAGCACGCGGTTTCCGAGAAACGCGCCGAGAAACAGCGTCGGCCGCGTCACGAGCGCGAACCCGGCGATGGCAAACACCACGCCGGAAAAGCCCACAATCGGCCCGATGGCGAACACCGCGGAGAACACGCCGACGACGAACATGGCGACGGGAACAGCCAGAATCCGGGCGAGTGGGTTCGTCCGCAGCGACGTGAAGGTCTGGACGCCCCGCTTGCGAGGGTAGTGTCCCCAGACGTACTCCGCGACCGTCCCGTACACCAGCGTGCCCATGAGGTTCCCCGTAATATGCCCCTGGCTGCCGTGGGTGAACGCCCCGGTGAGCATCCCGAACGGGTAGAAGTACGACCACGTCCGGAACGGAGTAACGAGCGGGTTCCGCGGGTGCCACCACGCGCCCTGCAGGAACAGGTACACCGCCGCGACGCCGGCCATCGTCAGCAGCGTCCCCCACGGGACCCCAAGGAGGAACCGTGTCCGTATGCTGTCGCCAGGTCGCGCATCCGAGAAGCGGCGGACGGCAACGAGGACAGCGAGCACCACGGTGAGAACGACCGCTTCCTGCCACGGGAGCCACGCGGGGATGGCCGGCGTCGGCAGCGACTGCATCATCTGTCCGCTATTCGGGTACGGGACGGCTTATGGATGGCGGCAGATGTCACTCACCAACAGTGACGAACGGGGAGCGGACCGGACTCAGGCAGCCGTCCCAGACAGATACGTCGCCTCAGAACAGGGACATGCCAACGCTGTAGGGCCAGGACGTGCCGGCCACCGCAAGCAGCGACAGCGCGCCGCCGGCGAGAGCAACGTTCTTGAGGAACTGCGTCATCTCGTCCTGTACCTGGTCGTCCGGAACCGCCCAGAAGTTGTGCATCATGACGGCGGAGGCGACGAGGAACGTCGCCAGCGCCCCGGCCGCGATAACGGGGTACGCCCCGAGGACGACGAGGACACCGCTGACGAGGAGCAATCCGCCGCTTCCGTAAACCGAGGCCGCGGGTGCTGGGAGCCCCTTCGCCTCGGCGTAGGGGGTCATCTGCCCGGCGTTCTGGAAGTGATTCAGGCCTGTGAAGGCGAGGACGCCACCGAACAGGAGGCGACCAAGCAGGAACAGTTCGCCCGCCCCGGCGGACTCGAACGCCATCAGGCGCTCACCTCCGGCGCAGGGGTGGTTTCGCTACGAGACTGTCGAACCGCGATTGGTAGTTTCATTACGTTACTTGGTTCGTATGCGAACCTATTTGTACGTTCCCGGACAAGGGAGATACCAGGTAGCACCGATGTCATCTGAAGTATTCACCGCCGCGGACGAGGAGGAAGAGAGCGGGCCGTGTGCCGTCATCGAGTCGCTGGAACAGATCGGATCGCGCTGGCGGCTGGTCGTCCTCCACGAACTCCAGAACGGCGAACAGCGGTTCAACGAACTCAAACGCGCCACCGATGCCAGCTCCCGCACCCTCTCGCGGGTCCTCGACGACCTGCAGGAGATGGACTTCGTCGACCGACGGCTCGAAGAGGACGCACCCGTCGCGACGTACTACCAGCTCACGCCCAAGGGCGAATCCCTCTGTCCAGTGTTCGACGAAATCGAGGACTGGGCCGAGGAGTGGCTGGCCGGTTGCCAGAGCTGATCCGACAACGCAGACTTTTCTATCCCCCGGCCCCATCGCTTTACCAATGGGAGTACGGCCACCAGCCGATAACAGCGACGAGCCAGACGTCATCGAGTTCGGTATCGCGGCACTCGACGCCCGCCTGTCGGACGTGGACATCGAGTATCCCGCGACGGCGAGGGAGGTCCGGGACGCCGCCGGCCACATCGCGGTCCCGTTCGACGCGTCGGGCCACTCGATGACCGTCGCCGAGGCGCTCGAGGAGACGACTGCCACGGAGTTCGACAACGAGCAGGAGCTACTCAACGACCTCCATCCGATATTCGAACGGAAACGGGAAGCAACCAGAAACAGTATTCTCTCCCAGCTCCGCGCGCTGGTCCCGTTCTAAATTACTCGTCGGGTTGGTGCGGCGATACCGCCGGCTCTGTCTCTATATCGCTGTCTTCGGTGCCTTCCGCGTCGCCCTTCTTGCTGTGCTCTGCGCCGCCGACCTGCTGGTCGTCGAACACGCCCGCCGGCCGATTGCGGCTCTCGTGTGTGAGTTGGACGGCGATGTCCTCTAACCGGCGCGTCTGCTCGCGGTTCACTGCCACGAGCATATCCGATAAGACGCCGAACATGAGGAGCTGAATCCCCAGCAGAATGGCGAACGAGCCGACAACGGCGATCACCTCGTGTGAGATACTGTTGACAACCCAGTCGTAGGCCACGTACGCGCCGAGCAGGAACCCGACCACAGTGCTCCCGAGCCCGACGCTCCCGAAGTAAAACAGCGGATTGTTCGTCTTCGCCATCTGGTACAGCGTCAGTATAATCGTTGCGCCATCCCGAAACGGCCGGAGGTTCGTGTCGGACTCGTCTGGTCGGGGCTGATAGGTGATTGGCACCACCGCCGTCGAGATGTTGTGTTTGACACACTCGACGGCCATCTCCGTCTCGATACCGAAGCCCGACGCCGTCAGCGAACTCCGCTGGAACGACTGTCGCGTGAACGCTCGATACCCCGAGAGGATATCGGTGAGGTCCCGGCCATGAATCGTCTCGAAGGCCCTGTTGATGATGCGGTTGCCGATCTGGTTCAGTTTCGTCATCGCGCCGGGTTGCATATCCGCAAACCGGTTTCCGATGACGTGTGCGGCCTGACCCGACAACAGCGGTTCGAGTAGCCTGTCCGCCTCGTCGGGCCGATAGGTCGCGTCGCCATCGGCCATCAGCACGTACGGCTGTTCGATGTGGCGCGTCACCGCCTCTCTGACGGCCTGTCCCTTTCCGGAGCCGGACTGTTCGACCACCCGCGCGCCGGCCAATTCAGCGAGGTCCTGTGTCCCGTCGGTCGACCCGCCGTCGATGACGAGGACGTTGTCGAAGCCCTGCTCGCGGAACCCGGACACGACCGACTCGATAGTCTCGGCCTCGTTGAATGTCGGCAACAGTATACAGACGTCGTCTCGGTCGGCCATTGATTCAACGTCATCCACGCGAAGGCAAATAAATGCGGGTCTGGCCGCGTTCGGATTCTGTTTTAAGTTCCCGCGATCATCGGCGAGCAAGCGGCGACAGTCGGAAGCAACTGATAACAGCCGTGTCAGTCGTCGCGCTGCTCGCTCATGTGCTCCCAGACCTCCGCGCAGCCACAGCCGTCTTCGATGTCTGCCAGGTGATCGTCTTCTTCGGTCTGGGATGTCGCAGTCATGTTACTCACTCTGCGAGTAACTACTCGCCCCCACCCACTAATAGATTTGGGCACCGGGCGACGCGTTTTACATCCCCTGCCACACATGAGCGTGTATGAGCGACCCTGCGGACGTGTTCGACCTGGTCGGGCTGACCGAATACGAGGCGACGGCGCTGGAACAGTTGCTCTCGCTCGGCCGAACGACGGCCCCGAATCTCGCTGAAGCGAGCGGCATCCCGAAGGCCCGCGTCTACGGCGTGCTGGAAGCGCTGTCCGACCGCGGCTTCATCAAGGTGATTCCCGGTCGCCCCAAGGAATACCAGCCGAAATCGCCCGGCGAAATCCTCGACCGGGCCGTCGAGAACCACAGACAGTCATACGAATCGTTCGCCGCCGATATCGATTCCTGCCGCGACGCGTTCCTCGCCGAGTACGAACCGCGGTTCGACCGCGCCAGCGAGGACATCTCGCCAACGGCCGAACTGTTCCACGTCGTCGACGTGGGCGAACCGAGCGAACGCGAGACCAGACGGCTATACGACGACGCCGCCGAGACGCTTCGGGTTATCACCAATAGCTTCGCCTACCTCGACAACGTCGAGCGCGCACTGGCCGAGACACTCGACCGTGGGGTCGAAGTCAGCGTTCTCTTCCTGCATCCCGACGAACTCCCACCGGAGAAGGCAGCTATCCAGGCTGACATCGTCGAGCGGCTGACGGTGGAGTTCCCCGCTGTCGACCTGCGGTTCAGCACGGAGAAGCTCCCCTGGCGCGGCACGCTCGTCGACCCGAGCATGGACTACGACAGCGGCGAGGCGATTCTGCTGGTCGAGGAGCCGGACGTTCCCAACCACATGCGCCAAGCCGCGATTACGGACAACGGGTCGTTCGTCGCCGGGATGAAGCGCTACTTCGATCTGATCTGGGAGTACGAGAGCGTCGAAACGGCCCATCAGACGTAGCCGAGGTCTTCCAGCCGCTGGTACGTCCCGTCGTCGAGGTCGTCGAAGTCCTCGCCTGCCGTCTTGACGTCGAGTTCCTCTATCGAGTCGAATGCGCTGTCGACGTGTTCCGCACCGCCGTCGGACACTTTGTACGACGTCTGGGCGTCGCGGCTGACGACTGTGGCGGCGCGGTCGCGGTTAGTACAGTACTTGACAACCCCCTCACTGTCATCTTCAAACACCGCTCGCGACGTGGCGGTCCACGGCGACAGGTCCTCGACGTACGCACCGGCGCGTTCCTGCAGCGGCTCGTCGAGGCCGACCGCAGTAGCGAGGACCGGTCCGTCGGGACAGAAGCCGGCAGTCTGCTGATCGTCGGCCCGAAGCCGGTTCACGACCCGCGGAAATTCGACCAGCGACGCGGGACGGTCGACCCGATGAGACTCGGTCTGGCCCGGATAGCGCACGATGAGCGGGACGTGGAGTACGCTGTCGTGAATCGCGACGCCGTGTTCGGCGACCCGGATGCCCGGCCGAACGTCGCTCCGTTCGCCGAAGCCCTCGCCGTGATCGCTCGTGATGACGAGAAGCGTGTCATCAAGCTCACCACGCCGTTCGAGCGACGAGACGAGCCGTTCGAGTTCCGCGTCCATCTGGCGAATCCCCCCGTCGTACAGCGACTCGACCGCCTTCTTTTGCCACCACGGGCGGTGCCCGCCGTTGAAGTCCCACTTCTGGTCCTCGAAGGCGGCCTGCAGGGACGACGCCTCCGAGCCGCCCCAGTGGTCGTATTCCGGCATCGGTTCGTACGGAATGTGGGCGTCCATCAGGTTGAGACACGCCGCCCACGGCCCGTCCTGTCGGTCGCTCCAGTCCAGCAGCGAGTCCACGTAGACGTCCGCCGGCGTCGACGCTCTGACGCTATCCGGGAGGAACCGCTTGTAATCGGACTGGAGTTTCGTCGCCACACCGTTTGCCAGCGACCGGAGCGGTGCGTCGTCTGTCAGCGCGAGTCTGACGAACTCCGCGTACTGTCCCCGTCCCTCGTTCGAGACAAACTCGTGGGGGTTGACTGCGCCCGGGAACGGGACGTTCCGCGCCCCGACGATATCGTCGAATCCGTCCCGGAGTCCGACATCGACGGCCGTCAGCCAGTCATTTTCGGTGAACACGCCGGTGCTGTACCCGTCTTCTCGCAGCTGTGCGAAGACTGACGCCGACGGGTCGAGCCGATGCCCCGCCGAGACGATACCGTGTTCTTCGACGTGCAACCCGGAGAAAATGCTCGCGTGGCTCGTTACGCTCCGCGCACCAGGCGCTCGGGCCTGCTCGTACAGCGTCGCCCGCTCTGTGGCGAACGAGTCCAGAAACGGCGTCGTCTCGTTGACGTGGCCGTAGGCGCTGAGGTTCTGTGCACGGACGCTGTCGAGGATGACCAGCAAGATGTTTGGATCGCCCGACATGGCTACATATACCCGAGATCTTCGAGGTGCTCTTTGACTTCCGCCCCCGACCGGTCGCCGTCGTCCGACGCCGTCACCTGCGGTGTCGACGTGTGGTCTGTTTCGTCGAGTTCGGCTTCGATAGCCGCCCGGACGTCGACGACACTCTCGATTGCGTCGACCATGGCTGCGTCGGTCCCCGCAACCATCGCCTCATCGGTGTGGACGCCGTCCTGCAGACCGTGGTCGCTGACGAGTAGTAGCTCGTCGTTGTCACCGAGGTCGTCTCGAACCTCGCCGACGAACTCGTCGAGTTCTTCATAGGCGCGGTCCTGTAGAGACGGTTGTTCGTACGCAACGTGGCCGATGAGGTCGAGCCCGCTCGTGTATGCAAACACCAGTTCGTGTCGCCCACCTCTGAGCGCCCGTCGTGCGCGAGCGAGGCGAACCATCGACATTTCGAGGCACTGCTCGTAGAACAGTGCCGGGTCTGTCGACGAGTGGCCGCCTTTCGCTTCGAGGTCGCGCTCGAAGAGGTCGCCGAGGTTCCGCCGGAGGCTGTGTTCGCGGTCCTCCGTGCCCGGGTCGATGACGTAGTTGGGGATGCCGATTGGAGCCGCCTCCCGGCCGTCGAACACTGTCGACAGGTCGTTCTCCTCGTAGTAGGTCGCCGGGATCCGGAACGCGTCCTGTTCGGTGTTGTTCAGTAGCCACGCGCCGAGACGCGTCTGCAGCCCCGACGGGAGAAGGTAGTCCGCGGCAGCACTCCCGAACCGGAGGACGGGGTTCTCCCAGGCAACGCCGTCGTCAAGCGTGATGCCGTGTTCCGGGGGCCTGAGCCCGGTAATGATCGTCGGCCAGAGTTCGTGCGTGCTGGGGCCGCCCTCGACGCTCCTGATCGTCTCGATAGCGTGGTGGTCAGCGAGCGTCAAATTCGGATGTGCCGTCGAGTCTACTAGTTCCGGGTCGAGTGCATCGATACCCAGCACTACGAGGACCATATCTACCCTGAACGTCTCAGTCGACGGCTTAAGACCTTTCGATGCACGCGATAGACGGCGGTACGACCTTAGCCAGACAGCGAACGGTACAGGTCGAGGTACTCCTCCGCGATTTTCCGCCAGTCGTACTTCTCCTCAACACGGTCTCGTGCCTGTCTGGATATCTGTTTCGTGAGTTCGTAATCGGAGAGCAAGGTGGTGACGGCGTCTGCGATTGGTTCCGGTTCCTCTGTCGGAACGACAAAGCCCTCCTCCCCGTCGCGGACCATTTCGTTTGCTCCAGAAACATTGGTAACGACCACTGGACAGCCGGTCGACATGGCTTCCAGACGGACCATGGAAAAGCCCTCTGACCGAGAAGGGTGGACGAAGGCACGTGCTCGGGATAAGTGTTCTCGGACAATAGACTGGTCAACATACCCGTGGAACGTGACGTTTTCGTCTAGATCGAGATGCTTGACCTGAGCGACCAATTCGTCTTCTTGCGGCCCGTCACCAAAGACGTGGAGCTGGACTTCGGGATATTCCTGCTGGATTTGATCAAGTGCTTCGATCAAGATATCATAGCCTTTCCGTTCCCGAAGGCTACCGATGGCCACGAGTTCATGTGAGTCGTCCGGTTCACTGTATTCGAAAACGTCCGGATCAACGCCCAGCGGGATCGTCCGGAGCTTCGATTCGTCAACGAGGTCAGCATACATCTCGTAGGCTTCTTGATCGACAACCACAATTCGGTCTGCGGCGTCAAGCGTTCGCTTGAACAAATCCATCCGAGGTGGATCAAGGATTACATCGCGAGTCGCATCAACAATTGTGTGAAGTGGATCAGTAAATGGCCTCGGAAGGTTTCTCCCCACCCAAGAAGAAAGCATCCGATTGAATTCCTCAGCCATGATGGCATGCCCTGTTTGGCACGGTCCAACGACGACAGGAACATTGTCATGAAGCTCTGAAACGAGGATTGGATTGAACCACCTGTAGCTGAGATTCATGTGGTGATATATATCAACAGATCCCTCCCGAAGTTCTCTTAAAAGTCTATAATACAAATAACTATAGAACGAGATCCTGTTAGAGCCCCCAAGCGGATACACAGTAACGTTTTCCGGTCTAAGAGTATCAGAAACTGATCTCGTGTATATATCGACAGTAAAATTATCGTCGTACAGGTTATTCAGGAGATTGTAACTCTTCCCGTATTCGTTGTTATGAATGTCTGTTTTGGTCGGTCCGATGAGAACTCGCGGCATACTGATGGTGGGAGATGGGGGAATTAACAGTTATTCTTGTCGTCTCTCTACTAGCCAGATAGCCATGGAGTGTATTCAGATATGATTATCACTTATAACCTAAGGCTTCAAGTTGCGATTCACGGGCAGGCTTTTGATCATCTCCGCCGCTATCAGAGACATTATACTCAGGGGTATATTCCTCAGTATCTATCCCGTCTAGTGTAATCCACGGGACCTCTCTTACAGCACTGACCGGAACTCCTTTGGGGTGGCCATATACCCCCCACTCACCTTTTGCATTGCCGTGGTCAGCGGTTAGAGCGATGGAGCCATCAATAGACGTTGAGAGGATACTAACTTCTTCCAGTATCCACTCTAGGTTGTCAATATATGCAGTCCAGAAGTCGTCGTGCGAAACGGTGCCATCACAGAGGCGCCACCAGACTTTGCTACCGAACTTCTTTGTGCCCTTGAATTCACGAAACCACTCTGGTCTCGACCGGAAGGGTGCATGCGGTTGCATATAATGAACAATCATTCTATCAACGCCCTTCTCGTCGCGTTTTCTCCAAGTGTTAATCGCGTGATCAGTCAGTTTCCGAGGCGAAACCGTCCGAATATCATACTCCGTATTGGCGATCCCAAAATGAGTGAACTCTGAAAACTCATCGTATTGTATCTGGCCCGTATATGGATTGCCTGTGATATATGCGGTTTCTTGGATCTCTGCTGAATGTCTTTCATTAAACGTTTTTTTGATCCATTCAGAGCTGGTACCGCCGACTGACCAGCGCGTCTCGAGTTTGCTATCAGCAAAAAGAGATTGATAAGAAGTACCCTGTATGATTTCTTCCATGGCATCAGCCCTGCATCCGTCCAAGATGACCAATATATCCCAGTCTTCGTCCCAAACCACCTGCCCTTCCTGTTGCTTTGGAGCGAATCTCCCGAGCAAGCCAGCCCATAACTTTCTGAGTGCTATCTCGAGATTCTTTGGAGAAGGATCTGATTGTAGGCGGTCCACTGTATCAAAAAACCAATCAGAGAAGCTCATCTGTACTGTGTTGATTTGGTGGTCAAATGAATGTTTTGAAATGGCACCCTGTCCAGGCCCAGATAATTAAATACGGTACAATTGGAGAGTAGAGTTGAGTGACAACAGCTAGCATCGCTAAGAACCCTCGTTGTTTTAATAAGGACAGAATAATAAACATATGGGAGAAATCCACAGATATCGATGGATATCGACCGGTCAAGTGTTGTTATATACGCCAGTAATATCGTACTGAGTCTAATTGGTTTTGTTGGAACCGCATATTTTGCTCAAACTCTCGGAGGAACGGTTCTTGGAATCTTTTTCACCTTTGATGCGGTCACGAGCGTGCTGATGACCGGAGCGCGGCTTGGAGTCGATACAGGGATAGAGAAGCGAATCAGCGAAACGACAACTCAACAGCGTGGGTCGTACTTGACTGCAGGATACCTCATAACACTCGCTCCAATTGTAATTATGTCTCTCGGATTGTTCGTACTTGAAGGCTATGTAGACGAATATATTGGTGTGGCGGCCGTACCCTTACTGATTGTATTTATTATTTCCAGTACCGGGAGATGGCTTACCGGAGCGGCCCTTCGTGGTGAAGGGCGAGTGGCGCTTAGCTCTCTTATCGAACTCTTTGGTGAAGTAATTCGTATAGTAACAAGTATCGCGCTAATCATAGCCGGGTTGAAGATATTTGCTCTGTTATATGGTGTCTTGATTGGAGTTGTCGTGAAATTTGCCATATTTTACTTCGCCTTATCAAGTACGCTATCTATCCCAACTTGGGAAACTGTCAGAGACCTCTGGAGTTTCTCGAAGTATACATCATTCAATAGTGTGAGTTCGCTAGCATACAACTGGGCAGACACGCTCGTGTTGGCATACTTCGCGTCAAAGACCGCTGTTGCCGTATACGAGGCTTCTTGGAAGGTCAGTGTAGTCGCAGTAATGGCTAGCCAAGCCCTAAGCCAGGCAGTGTTTCCATCTATCAGCGAGTGGGCGTCACGCAATGAGTACAGTCGCATTGAAACGGCCCTAAGCGAAGGCTTCACATATGGTCTCCTGCTTGTCATCCCCGCCGTAGTCGGTGTAGCGATACTCGCCGATCCATTCATGCAACTCGTCTATGGCTTCGACACGGGTGGGTTAATCCTCATCCTCCTGATGGCGGAGAAGTTGTTGCAGGCCCCGAGAATCCTGATCCAGCGGACGCTCACGGGGATCGGCCACCCGAATCTCGTATTCCGGACGGCAGCGCTGACCCTCGTTGCAAACGTTGTACTCAATCTGTTACTGGTCCCGGAACTCGGATCGTTCGGTGCAGCGGCGGCAACAATAACGACAGTCAGCATCGCGCTCGTCATTCAGATCGCGTATCTCCGGCGGTTCATCACTGTGACAGCAAACTGGCGGGCGCTCGGAAGGCAGACGGTCACAGCGTTAATGATGGGCGCAGTGGTGTACGCGGCGTCAACCATCTTACCGCCATCGACGCTTTTGAAGCTTGGTGGCTTAGTCGCACTCGGCGTCGTCGCGTACGGTCTCGGCATGGCAACGGACCGCGAAATCAGAGAGCGCGTGTTACAGATGGTGTAGCGCCTACCGATTGCACGCCACAAGTATCGACCTGTACCGCTCGCAGGCCGCCTCAAAGCTGTACTCGGTCTCGATTCGATCGCGTCCGTTCTCGCTGATGCTGTCGAGGTCGTCTCGGTCCAGAATATCGAGTATTGTCTGTCGAAGCGCCGCCGGCTCCCGTGAATCGAGCAGGAAGCCGGTTTCGCCCTCGCGGACAACGTCTGGAACGCCCGAAACCGGCGAGGCCAGTACCGGCGTTCCGCAGGCCAGCGCCTCCAGAATTGTCGTCGGTAGTCCCTCCGTCGGCTGTGACGGCAACACGAGCAGCGAGAGATCGTTGAGTTGATCGGGTACGTCGTCGTGATCCACCCAGCCGGTGAGTTCGACTGCGCCACGTTCGATTTCAGACGCGAGTTCGGTTTCCAGCCACTCACAGAGGTCACCGTCGCCGATGAACCGGAACGTCACGTCATCAGGTAGTTCCGCGGCGACAGAAGCGAGTTCCCGGATGCCCTTCTCTTCGTCGAGCCGTCCGAGGAACCCAACGACACGGTCGCGGTCGGCGTAGGACTGCTGGACGCGAAATTCGTCCGTCCGGACGTAGCGCGCCCCCGTCGGATACACGGTCGGGGATTCCGGATGCAGGTCCAGTTGGCGGGCCATCTCGGGCGTGTAGGTGATGACCCCGTGAGCCGCGGCGAAGCCGGCTCGTTCGAGTGCACGGACGGCACCGGCGAGCCCGGCAGCCACCGGGTCCGGCAACTGCTGTTCCCAGTTCAGCCGGAGCGTCAGCGGCACGTCGCCGCGGGGTTCGACGAGAACCGTTTTACCGAGCAACCGAGCCGCGATAATAGGAAGCAGGTACGACGTTGCGCCGAAAAACAGGACCACGTCTTCGTCACGGTCAGCAATAACGCGACACATCCGGAGTTGGTTCAGCAGGAACCGGACGGCGGCGGTGACGACGGAGTCGCCCGCGCCTTTTCGCGTGAGCTCGACAAGTTCGTGCCGGTCGCGAATCTCGGAATCAGCCGGCAGGTCAGCCGTCACGAGCGCGACTGATGTAATCGCAGAGAGTATATCCAGTAGGCTCCGGGTCGCGTTCTCGCCGGCCGCAGCAAGCGGATGCGTGACGACACAGACACTCTGGAGCGATTCGTCAGTCATAGATGCCACTTTCGCCCAGTGTCACGGGTGATTCGCTGGCTACTCTGTAGTGTCCGTGGGCGGAGAGAACGGGTCCCGGGGAGTGACTTAGACATATAGTTGTCATTAGCAGGTCGGTTCATCGTCTATCCGCTTCATCACGAGGATAGTCGGGTTTCCGTCCTCGGGGAACGACGAAAGTCCGGCGCTGTCTCTGAACTTTCGCTCCGCGCTGAGTTCGGTGTTCACCGGCGGACCGAACGTCCGGACGATTTCGTAGTCTTCCTCGGCAAACAGCGCCGACATGCGTTCAGTCACACCCGGGAACACGGACGGATCCTTGAAAAAGCGGAAGTAGTGGTAACTGGAGAGCACGACGTACTCGGGCGCGTTACAGTCCAGACGTTCAAGCCCTGGCTGCCAGTTTTCTCGGGGGAAGGTGGAGTGGATTTCATATCGGTTCACAGTTGTCTCGTCTGGAAATTCTGGGAGATACACTTGCTGCGAGTACACGTCAACAGTGTCGGAGCTATCTAGGTTGGCGTGTGTCCACGCCGTGGCCTCCTGACGTGATTCGTTAATATCTGCGACACCAACGGTCGTGTGTACGCCAGAAAAGACAATGACAAGCGTTAGAAGTCCGATCCCGGCTAGACGGACCGGATGGGAGAACTGACTCAACTCCGAGCCAGCGATACCAGCGAGGACCGCGAGAATCGGGAAGAGCGGCATTACCCGAGGGAACTGTGTCATATTCCCTTGCGTGATGACGATGAAGTACGGGATGGCATAGACGAGCAACAGCCAAACCGCACTGTCGAGGGTACCTCGCAAGAGGAAGGCGATGACAAGCAGTACGGACAGTATAGAAAACAGGAATAGCACGATTCCCTGCCCTTCGGCGAGGTGTGCGAGCTGGATGAGCCACCCCGGGTCCGACCAATTGTACGCAACAGAATCGCTCGTACTTCGGTAGATATATCGAGATATCTCGTCGGCCCATGAACCCGGATGGACGAATATCGATGGCGTTGTAGTGATGTAGCTGAGTATAGTTAGCGTCGGGTACCTCCAAACCGCTTTGACGAACTCACCAACGGTCCTCGACCCGTCCCAGTGGCGTTCGATGATGACGATAGCGATCGGAAGAACGAGGAGCCCGGCCGTTGCTTTCGTTGACGCTGCCAGGCCAGCGACCAGTGCGGCAGCCAACAGCGTTCTGGTCTCTCTCGAATGAAACGCACGAACCGTTAGCAGGAACCCGAGCATGAGAAAGAACGTCATCGGGACGTCCTCAGTTGCGTAGTGGGCGGTGAGGACATACCCGACAGAAGTCGTGAGAAAAACGGACGCGAGGATTCCGGCACGGCGGTCCAGTAGTTCTCTACCGAGGTAATAGAGGACGACAACAGTCCCAACACCGAACAGGACAGATACTAGCCGACCGGCGAACAGCACGTCGTAGAAGGCTGTGAGAAGATCAGGCGACACACCCCAACTCGGCGAGCTGCCGACGCTAGCTGCGCCCGACATGATGTCGCCGAACTGTCCGGTCACGAGCCAGTACAGCGTCACCGGGACAAAAGAGAGAGCCAGAAGGTAGAGATGAAGGTTCCCACCCTTCCGGAAGTTATCGATGAAGGGGTTCTGCTCGTATCCCATCCTGAGAGCGAGTTCGATAGCGCCAGTTTCGTCCGGAAACGTCAGATGCGGCCGTAGTCGCCAGGTACCGAAGACCATCAACAGGAACGCAGCGAGCGCAATGATCGGGACAACCGGCTCACGTCGGACCGACTTACTGATTCTGTTCCACAGATTAGAGGGCATTTCTTCTTGATTACCCACTGACTGTAATAGTCTGTGCGATTTTACGAGAGTACCCTCTGCACATAGTTATCATAACTTGTTCTTCGTGCTGAGATTACTGAGTATTCTCCAGCCCAGAAGACCATTACTAACAACTACCGATACAACGACTCTATATAATTTATATCGTGGGCAGTATTGTGAATGACAACTGTTAATAAACCTGCTTGAAGAATCACAGTCACGGCATCACATAATGGCGACGACAGAGGACGTACGGGGTAACGCAAGTGAATCCACAGGTGAAGACTATGACAAGGTTCGAACCTCCGTTGTACTGCCAGCGTACAATGAAGTGGATAATGTCGAGCCACTAATCGAGGAAATCCAGTCAGTATTCCAGGACGAACCGGCATTTTCGCCATATAACATCGTTATCGTTGATGATGGTAGTACCGATGGTACTAGGAGCGTTATCCGTGACTTGGCAGAACACAATGAGAACGTTCTCGGATTATTACTGTCCCGCAACTTTGGACAAAGTGCAGCCTTGAACGCGGGTATCAAACAAGCAACTGGCGAATTTATCGTAACTCTTGATGCTGATCGACAGAACGACCCACAAGACATTCCGGAGCTTCTCAATATGTTGATAAGTGGGGACAGCGAATCCGATAGCTATGATTGCGTCAGTGGCTGGCGGCGAGACCGGAACGACCCGCTGACAAAGACGATACCATCCGCGATACAGACACGGATGGCACGCTGGACCGGGCCAGATATCCACGATTTCGGTTGTACTCTGAAGGCATATCGGTCAGATGCTCTTAACGAAATAGAGTTGTATGGAGAGGGTCACCGGTATATTCCGGCAAAATTGTACAACCGGGGCTACAGAATTACAGAGATCCCAGTTAACCATCGCCCCCGGACGGAGGGCAGTTCAAAATAC
Source organism: Haloarcula sp. CGMCC 1.2071 (assembly GCF_037078445.1). NCBI lineage: Archaea > Methanobacteriati > Methanobacteriota > Halobacteria > Halobacteriales > Haloarculaceae > Haloarcula > Haloarcula sp. CGMCC 1.2071. The sequence continues at coordinate 18,497 of NZ_JAYMGY010000004.1, read as the reverse complement.
GGCACGAAACGACTCATAAGGGGCTTTGTTGACCTCTTGTTTCAGGTATTCTGGAACCGGTACTCAACCCGACCGGTTCACTTCCTCGGTGGGGTCGGATTGGTTTCGTTTGGGATAGGGATGCTAATCGGGATTCATGCAGTGTTCTCGAAGTACGTATTGGGTGTCCCGCTACTGCCAAATCTTCCCCGACTTGTACTAACGGTTGCACTCGTTCTGTTTGGCCTTATTTTGATTATGTTCGGATTTCTGGCGGAGATGATTACAAAGTTACACTACATTGAGAGAGACCCCTACCGTGTGGAAGTAGTTATCGGCGGTGGCGCGGAAAACAAGTGACCTATATCTGACACCCTGTATTAGTATGTCAAGAAGAAACACAGACATCCGTAGCATCCTCTCGGCTTTGCTTCGCGTTTCTATCAGTGTAATACTACTCTGGTATGTGATCAGTAGAGTCGGATTCGACACACTCATTGAACAACTCCAAACGCTTGAGCCAGTCACACTAATTATCGCTGTTGGACTAAGTGTTCTTGGTGTCGGCCTCAGCGCTTGGAAGTGGCGAGTTTTACTTGCTGTAAAAGGTATAAAATTAACGCTCCTAACCGCTTGGGTTTATTACTACATCGGCCAGTTCTTCAATGCGTTCCTCCCATCAATTATCGGTGGAGACACTGCACGGATGTACTACCTCTATGCGGATACAAACGACGGATCCGCATCAGTTTCTTCTGTCGTGATTGAGCGGATTGCTGGCCTCTACTCGATCTTGTGTATCGTTTTGGTTGCGGTCGCATTTGGCTACGAACTAGTTCCGACTCGGATCGCAGATATGGTACTCATCGGCTGTGCGGTCGGGATAATTACGACACCACTATTGCTATTTACTGACCTGTTACGTCCAGTCCTGGAAACAACGATTTTTGACATACAAGTGCTCGACATCGGGAACCGGGCTGAAAGATTGTACACTGCAGTGTACGAGTATCGTCAAGCTAAACGAGCAGTGGTCATTGCACTTTCACTTTCGGTCGTGTTCCGAGTCTTACTGATCGCCAGCAACTACGTCGTCGCCTTGGGGCTTGGGATTGAGATACCACTCGTGTACTTTTTTGTATTTATTCCACTAGTGGAACTCTTCCTCTTTTTGCCGATATCAATCCAAGGCTTTGGGGTGCGTGAGAGCGCGTATCTATATCTGTTCACTTCGGTGGGAGTCGGGGACGGTGTCGCGTTGACGTTCGGAGTCGTAATGCAGCTTATTCTCCGAGTAATAAACAATATTATCGGTGGCGCCGTATACGCCGTTCATACTCTCCGTTCCTGAAACTTCTGCCGTGTTGAATAGATGCTGAGTCACGGTTAGAGTGGTTCACAGAGCGGTTCTATGTTCGAGATGGCGAACATCAGGACAATCTCACGGAACTGTCGATACCAGCCGAGCGCTCGCACGGCGTCGCCGAGCGAGCGCTTCGTTGTCGAATACGATGTTTCGGCCAGCCAGCGCTGAGAGTAGCCTTTTGTCCGGATGAGTGCGTTGTGTCCTAGCGTCAACGGTCTCGATCCACGCTGTAAGATGAGTGGTTCGATGCCAAGTGCGTAGAGCTCGTATTTCGTGATCCAGTTGTGGAAGGCTTTGTCGGCAGCCACGGACAGCAGGTCGTCCGCGTTCCGGCGGACGACCTGCGGCCCGGTCTTCGTATCGTGTTTCCACCGGGCAGATATGTGTACGTCAAGGACAGCAAGAGACTCTCTATCGGTTAGTGTCGTCACTTTCAGTGAACGGTGCTTCCCGACCGCTGGCGGTAGTACGATGAGGGTGAGCGGCGGTCGAAGAACGTGCTATCGAGTGCGGCGTGGCCAGACTGCGGGTGCTGCTGCGCTGAAACGCGCAGCAGCGCCCGCCACACCCACATTACCAGCCGGTCGAATGACTTGTAGACCGCGGTAAAGTCAGGTAGATCGTCCGGATCTAGACCAAGTGCATCACAAATCTCGGTCATATACTGTAGCCGATTCGGTGTTTCACGGTAGCTGTGGCCGTCTTCGACCCGGAAACAGTGGAGAACGACGTGCTTCCAGCGGGCGAACCCGCCGCTGGCGGGCTCGCCCGCGTGCTTCCCCAACGCTCGTTTGACTAGCTGCCGACACTGCTCAACGAAGTCGAGGAGATCGACTTCCATAGCCAGAATTGATTTCCTCGGCTTCGTCCATCTAACCCGTGATAACCGCCGATTAGATCGCTATTCAACGCGGCAGAAACTTCGAAACCTGATTCAAGAAGAGATATAATGCCCGACTGTCAATCCCAAGTAAATGAACGATATCGTGCTGATTACAGCTGATTCGGTCCGGTATGACTACATCGAAGAGATGGAGTTTCTTTCGGGATTCCCAACACAATCGGGAACGACAGTCGGCCATTACACCAGGCCGAGTCTAGCAGGCCTCCTGTCTAGTCAGTACCAGGCAACGATGAAGTCGGCTGTAGCTGGACCAACAATACCCGAAGTCATGTCGAACGCCGGTTACACGACAATCGGTCTAGCTCCGAGCCCACAACTTGACGAAGTGTTCAATTTCAATCAGGGGTTCGATAAGTACGAGAATTTCGTTGATGCAGGCAATCGCGGCAGCAACCGACGGGAGATTCTCGGGCAGTTTGATCTTCTTCGAAAAGTCTACCATCGGTTCTTTCCGCCACATGCGAAAATGTCCGATCTTCCGACTGATAAAGCGGTTGTCGAGCAAGCAATAGAGCAGTTCAACGAAGCTACTGGGCCTCGGTTCATGTGGGTGCATTTAATGGGTAGCCATCGGCCATATGGCCGTGGTGATGACGCTATTTCGAGGTCACTCGATAGGAAAGCCTTGTTTTCACCGTCCTCGCTCAAGGATTCCGAACACCAAGAGATTACATCAGCCTATAAAAATGCCCTCTCAAGAGTCGACACCGTCATTGAAGATCTTTTGATGGATCTCGATGGCGATCCGACGTTCATATTCACCTCAGATCACGGCGATGAATTCGGGGAAGAGGGGTACTACTATCATCAACCACAGCGCAGGCGAACAGCCGATAAGCTGGTCACCGTTCCCATTGTCAGCAACGATATTTCGCTTACTGGAGATCGGTGTAGTCTCCTCGACATTGGGCCGATGATCGCTACTCAAGCCGGCATAGATCCGCCCGAGGAGTGGAACGGTATCGATATTCGATCAGAATCCAGGTCGTATACGCTGACAATTGCGCCCTGGCACAATACGGCTTCACTCCGACTCGCAACCAACGACTACACCGTTACCAGCACCGATGGACGTGTATCGATGACGGAAGCAGGTACTGATACCCATGTCGAAAGGAACGAACAGGCAGAAGAGGTCCAAGAGCGACTTCAGGACCTTGGATACGTTGAGTAACGTCGTACTGTAGACCGGTCAGTGCTATCTCCAGACGTACATTCCGTAAAGGTATCCCACGCCGACACTGCTGGTGAGAAGAAATAGGAAGACCAACTGCAGGACTGCGCCGAGAGACGGAGATTCGACGAGTCCACGGAGACGTAACGGGAGGAACCGAAACAGGAGGTCGCCGAGGAAATCGGACTCCTCGCCGGTCGATTCCGGTACAAACACCTCCATGCCGCGCTTCGAGTACCCCTGCCAGAACGCGCGGTCGACGAGCCACCCGGGGTCGGTTCGGTAGTCGAATATCTTGTGCGCGACGAGCGCGTCCGGGGTGTAGTACACTCCCTCGTCGTATTCCGTTCGCAAGCGCGCACAGAGTTCCGTCTCCCCGCCCTGGAGGTTCTTCTCGCCCTGGCGGCCGCCGATGTCGTCGTCGAAGCCGCCCAGTTCGAGGAACACGTCCCGGTCGAAGGAGATGTTCGAGCCGAAGGTGTTGCGGACGACGCCGGGTTCGTCGGGGTCGCCGTTCGGGCCAAAGCCACGGTGGGTGACGCCGATGAGCCAGTAGAACTCCTCGGGGAGAAAGCTCGGTTTGCCGGCGACCCACGCCGGCGTCATTCGGCCGCCGACCGCGAGGGCGTCGTGTCGTTCGTAGGCATCGACTAGCGCCGCGACCCACTCTTCATCGGCGATTGCGTCGTCGTCGATGAACGCGACTACGTCACCGGTGGCGACTTCGGCCCCGTTGTTCCGGCTCTCTAGCAGTCCAACGTTCTCGTCGTTGCAGTGAGTCAGGACGTCGTCCCGCTCGCCAAAGTCGGATTCGTACTGTTCGTACACTTCGCGGTTCCCATCCGAGACCAGTACGAGTTCCACGTCGCCGTAGGTCTGGGCTAAGACGCTCTCGGCCGCCGTTCGGCAGTCGTCGTACCGCTCCATCGTGTGCGTACAGAGCACGACCGAGACTCGCATGGTCGGTGGTGTGCCACCGGTGCTGTTAGGCGTTTCCATCCTGCGCTCGCACAGAGGTCAAAAGGCTTATGCGCGCCTTGGCAGTTTTTCCGTGCAATGAGTCAATCACGGGGCTATCTTGACGACAACCCCGAACTCGAGTCCGCCCTGGAGTGGGCCGAGCGCTGGTACCACGTTCCGGTCCTCCTGGTACTGCTCGGGTTCATGCTGTGGAATCGTGTCCGGAGTTGGCAGAACTTTATCGTTGATGGCGAGGTGCTGTTCAGCGGGAACGACGCCTGGTACCACTACCGTTCGACGCAGTACGTGGTCCAGAACTGGCCTACGACGATGCCGTTCGACCCCTGGACGGCGTTCCCGTACGGGACCAGTAACGGGCAGTTCGGGACGCTGTTCGATCAGATCATCGCGACGGTTGCCCTCATTATCGGTCTGGGTTCGCCCAGCGACCAGACGGTCGCGATGACGCTCCTGTTCGCGCCGGCCGTGTTCGGGACGCTCGTTGCGGTTCCGACGTACCTCATCGGACGGCGACTCGGCGGCCGCCTCGGTGGTGTAACTGCAGTTACTGTGATGGCATTCTCGACGGGGTGGCTCCTGCGGCGGAGCCTCGTCGGTTTCTCCGACCACCACGTCGCTGAAGCGCTCTTTCAGGTACTCGGTGTCCTCGGAGTCATGGTGGCTGTCAGCATCGCCGCGCGGGACAAGCCGATCTACGAGCAGTTCCTTGAGCGAGATATCGATGCATTGCGGGACACCATCAGTTGGTCCATGCTGGCCGGTGTGGCGATTGCGCTGTATCTCTGGGTTTGGCCGCCGGGTGTACTCCTTCTCGGGATACTCGGTGTCTTCTTCCTGCTCCGGTTGTGTCTGGAGTACGTTCACGACAGCAGCCCGGAACACACGGCCATCGCGGGCGCAATCACGATGACGACTACCGCTGTAGTGAGCGCGTCTCGAATCACCGTCCTTGAAATCACAGCGACCTCTCAGTCGCTGCTACAGCCGGGTCTGGCACTGGCCGTTGGCCTCGGTTGCGTGTTCATGGCATGGCTGGCCCGATTCATGGAGCAGCGCGAGTACGGCCGGTACGTGTACCCTGCGACCGTGTTCGGGATTCTCGCTATCGGGGCTGTCCTGATGGCCGTCTTGACCCCTACTCTGTGGGAATTCTTTACGCGAAACGTAATGCGGGTCATCGGATTCTCCATCAGCGAAACGGCCAGCACCGTCGGTGAAGCCGCTCCGCTGCCGGGCGTCGGCGTTCTGTTTAACGCACACGGCTTCGCTGTCATCGTTGCGGCGATCGGTGGCCTGTTTTTGCTCGGAAAGCAGCTCCTCTCCGACGACGCCCCCGCCGAAGAGCTACTCGTCGTCGTCTGGGCGCTGTTCATTCTGCTTGCTACGTTCACCCAGCAGCGGTTCGCGTACTATATCGCTGCGCCAATCGCAGTGCTGTCAGGGATGGTCGTCGGTCGGTTTATACTCTGGTTCGATTTCAGTGCCGACGACGGGATCGAATACTATCAGGTCATAACAATTCTCGCGGTCCTCCTCGTCATCGTCGTCCCGCTGTTCGCCTTCGGTACGACGTCGCCGGTCGAGGCTGGCGAGACCGGCCCCGGCCCAAGTATCCAGGGCTGGGACGAGAGCCTGCAGTGGATGGAAGGGAACACGCCTGCGGAGGGCGCGTACGGCTCCGGTGGCGACGCGACGCTCGATTACTACGGTACGTACGAGCAACAAGAGGACTTCGACTATCAGGAAGGGCAGTACGGCGTCCTGTCGTGGTGGGACTACGGGCACTGGATTACTACCAGGGCCGAGCGCGTCCCGAATGCGAACCCCTTCCAGCAGGGAACGGACACGGCTGCCCCGTTCCTAGTTGCACAGAACGAAACGCGGGCGAACGATGTCCTCGACAGCACAGACGAGGATGACGCGAAGACGCGGTACGTGGCCGTCGACTGGCGGATGGTCGAGACGAACGGGAACGACCCCTACCGTGGCAAGTTTTTCGCTCCATCGGCATTCGTCGACGGGGTGCAGGCCAGTGACTTCTACAGTCGAATGTACGTCCAGTCTCGGGGCGGCGGTGTCCAGCAGGTGACGTTCCAGCAGCAGGCCTACTACGAGACGATGGTCACTCGGCTGTACCGGTTCCACGGCAGTGCCGCGGAGCCGCAACCGATTGTCATCGACTGGGAGAACAAGGAGACTCGCCAGGGAGGCCAGTACCGTGGTGCGCCGACCAACGAAGAGGAACCGGAGGGCCAGCGGCAGGGACAGATCGTTCGCCAGTTCCAGAGCATGGAGGAAGCCCGTCAGTACGTCGAACAGGACACGACCTCACAACTCGGTGGGTACGGTGGCGCTCCACCCGAGCGGGTTCCGGCGATGGAGCACTACCGCCTGGTTGGGTCCAGTGAGACCGAGGCGTTCCCAGACACTTCGCAGTACCGGCACTCGGCCTGGACGAAGATATTCGAGCGCGTCCCCGGTGCGACGGTCGAAGGGACTGGACCGGCGAACACGACAGTGCGGACCGCCGTGGAGATGCGTAACCCGGCCACGAACAAGACGTTCGTCTACCGCCAGCGCACCCAGACAGATCAAAACGGGAACTTCGAGATGACCGTTCCCTACTCGACTACCGGATACGACGACTGGGGGACCGACGAGGGCTACACGAACGTGAGCGTCCGTGCCGAGACTCAGTACCAGTTCACAGCAATCGGGACCAACGACGGGAACCGGACCGGCTTTACCGGCACGACTGAGGTCACTGAAGGACAGGTCATCGGTGAGGACGACTCCGCCGCAACCGTCGAACTGGAGCCGATAACGATTCAGCAGGGCGACGAGACCAGCGGTGAATCGCGCACCCCGATGACCGAGGACGCGGCTGAAGCGGGCGCATAACGGAGTCACAGCGGTCTGTCACTGTCCGACCGCCTGTTCGATCCACTTGAGACTGTTTACAGGATTCCGTCGACGGACTGCGTTCTAGCAGTGGTCCATGCTCGCGAAAAAATCGACAGCAGCGGTACCGTGCTCACTCGGCTAGCGGATTGAACGTGCCGTTGATGTCCCACTCGTGGAGACAGTGTGGGTCGCCGGACTGCTTGGTGTCGTCGTCGGTGACGATGCGCCAACTGTGTTGTTCTGGGTCCCACTCGTCGACCCGCCCACACCGCTCACACTCGCGTTTGCGTGGGGTGACGATTTCAGCCATATCTGGTGCAAGCGCGTGGGTCGTTATCAGGCTGCCGGTCCCTGACCGGCCCGTGCGAAGCGATTCGCAGCCGACGACGTGGGTGTGCTGTACCGACACTGACTCCCGGGTAGTGCAAACGATACGACGCTCAAAAGTCCGGGAGGTCGTCCGCACCGACTTCCTCCGCTTCCCAGTCGATGTACTCGTCGGCCAGCACCTCACAGACGACCTGTCCGAACTCGGTCAGTCCGGCGTTGATACCTGAGACAGTGCCCCAGGAGTCGATGTCCGGGTGAATCTCCCGTTCACGCCAGTCCTCGGGCAAGCCCGGGGCATGGTAGCCGACACGGCCCGCGAAGGAGTCCCAGAAGAAATCGAACTCCTCGATGAGTCCCAGGTCGGTGACGATTTCCCACTGGTCGGCATCGAGCGACGCGTCCGCAGCCCACTCTTCGAAAGCGTCCGCCCACGCGCCGTCGTCGAGGGCCTCGGCGAGTTCCTCGCGCCGGTATTCGTCGCCCTGTACTTCGGCGTCGTCGTACTCGTCGGCAGCGACGCCGGTGGACAGTTCTGGCCGTTCCGGCGTCTCGACATCCAGTGTCATAGTCGTGGTTGGCAGCGGAGCGGAATAAAGGTCGTACTGTTGGCTGTCTCTCTGACGGTCGTCGTCACTCCGAGGTGGCAATATCCGTCGCGTGAGTACAGCAGACAGTATCAGCGGTTCGCTTCCCCGTCGAGGGCGCGCTGTCGCAGTCGTTCCCCGCGGTCAGTCTCGGCCGTCACGTCGGGAACGAGAACCGGGTTCCTGTCCTCGTCGACCGCGACGTACACCGAGTACGACTCCGCTGTCGACTCAGTCTCGCCGGTTCTGAGGTTCTCTCGGGCGACTCGAAGTCGAACTTTGACACTCGTTTCGCCCGTGTCGTAGACGAACGCTTCAATGAGAGCCGTGTCACCGACAGGTATCGGCCGTTTGAAGTTCACTTGGTCCATCCGCGCGGTGACGCAGGTCTCGCCGGCAAAGCGCATCGCCGACATCGCCCCGAGTTCGTCCATCCACTTCAGTACGTTCCCTCCGTGAGTCGAACCCAGGTGGTTCGAGTGGTTGGGCTGAACCATCCAGCGGTTCTCGATATAGGTTTCCAGTACCGTCGGCATGGCGCGAGGTTGGCCAGCACCTGGGTTGAGTCTGTCGGACGGGCGTCGAAAACGTGACTATGCCGAAACGTACTGCGCTTCCCACTCCTTCCGGGCGTCGAGTTCGCGCTGGCCGCGCTTGGTCAGCGTGTAAAAGTTCGTTCGGCGGTCGCGTTCGCCCTTCTCGATGAGCGCCTTTTCGACGAGCGTGTCAAGGTTCGGATACAGTCGGCCGTGGTTGACTTCGCTCTCGTAGTAGTTTTCGAGTTCTTCCTTGATCGCTAACCCGTGGGGCTCGTCAAGGCCTGCAATGACGTACAGCAGGTCCCGCTGGAATCCAGTCAGGTCATACATCGTATATCCGATACAGTTTGACCCTGTACATATCAGTCTTTTGAATCGGCAAATCTATTGCGTATTTACAAACGCCGCCACCGTCCAGTAGTTACCACGGCATCTGTGGCTGTATTAACACGAGAGTCGGTAATAGCTTCGCCGCGTAACGGGAACATACAATGCCGCAGACATGATTTCGGCCGCCGTTTCTCGGCAGTCACCCGGACCCGACAAGGGTAAAGGAAACGAATGTGTAACGCGGGTGATGACCGAACACGCGGAGTCGGCGGCAGACGAGTTCCCGGAACCGTCAGGTTCGGGACGCGTCGATGTCGTCGGAACCGCTCACGTTTCCGAGCACAGCGTCACGGAAGTGGAATCAGCGATCGAAGAATCCGAGCCCGATATCGTCGCCGTGGAACTCGACGAGGGCCGGTATCGCCAGATCAAGGGCGAAACGCCTGACGACCTCGATGCGAGCGACCTCCTGCGCGGGAACACCGTCTTTCAGTTCCTCGCGTACTGGATGCTGTCGTACATCCAGACCAGACTGGGCGACCGGTTCGACATCGAGCCGGGTGCGGACATGAAGGCGGGTATCGACACCGCCGAACGGCTCGGTCTGGGCGTCGCACTCGTCGACCGGGACATTCAGACGACCGTCCAGCGGTTCTGGGCGCGGCTGACAGCCGTCGAGAAACTCAAACTCGTCGGCAGCCTCGCAGCCGAGATGGGGCCGCCGTTGACCGTCGGGCTGACCATCGGTGCCGTCTTCGGCGGGCTGTTTGCAGTCGTCGCCGGGGCCTTCGGTGGCCCGTTCATCGTCCCGAGCGGGGCTCTTTCGGTTTTGCCGGGCAGCCTCGGCAGCACTGCTGAGGGGCTGCTCGATACGCTGTTGCTCATCTGTGTCGTCGCGGCCGGTATCGGGATTCCCATCGCTGCGCTGTTGGTCCAGTTCCGCGGTGAGGCCGACGTCGAGGAGTTCGACATGGAGACACTGACTGATACAGACGTGGTCAGCGCGATGATGGAGGAGTTCCGTCAGTTCTCCCCCGGCGGCGCGGAGGCGCTCATCGACGAACGCGACGCGTTCATCGCTCACCGACTCATCGCTCTCCGTGAGGCCGGCTATCACGTCCTCGCCGTCGTCGGGGCCGGCCACCGCGAGGGGATTCAGGGCTATCTCGACAACCCGGAGACGCTCCCACCGATGGAATCGCTCACCGGAACCGAAGGCGGTCGTCGCTTTTCACTGTACAAGTTCGTCGGCTACGGCTTCGGCGTCGTCTTCCTCGTCTTCTTCGGCCTGCTCATCCTCGGTGGCGCGAGCCAGGCGGTGCTGCTAAAGCTGTTCGTCGCGCTGGTCGCCGTCAACGCCGTACTGGCCGGCGGGCTGGCGAAGGTGGCCGGCGCTCACTGGTCGAGCGCGGCTGCCGCCGGCGCGTTCGGCTGGCTGACGAGCCTGTTTCCGCTGCTTGCCGCCGGCTGGTTCGCGGGCTACGTCGAACTGCGGTACATCTCCGTCAACATCAGCGATATCGCGACGCTCAACGAGATACTCAACGACCAGGAGTCGCCGGTCATGGACCTCGTCAGCCGGATGCGCGGCGTGCCGCTGTTCCGGCTGATCCTCGTCGTCGCGCTGACGAACGTCGGCAGCGCAATCGCCTCATACGTCGTCTTCCCAGTGTTGATCCCGTACATCTCGTCGGACATCGGCGGGATGCAGGGCGTCTCGCGCCTGCTCTGGCAGGGCGTCCGCGAAGGGACGCAGATACTCGTGGGGGTCCTCTGATGGCGGGTCGCCGACAGCGAACCGCTGGAGGCCGGACCGTCGGCGGCCTCAGCTTCAGCCAGCGCGAACTCCGGGACCTCCTCGTCGCCTGGCTCGCGCTCGGACTGGCGTTTACGTTCTTCCTCGAACGGGAGTTCCGCCGCATCGTCTTCGGCCAGTTCGGCGGGCTCTCGGGAGCCGAAATCGCCAGCACGTTCGCCGTCAGCCTGTTGACCGTCGGCGTCGGCTTCCTGCTGCACGAACTGGCCCACAAGGTTGTCGCCGTCCGCTTCGGTCAGATCGCCGCGTTCAAGGCCGATTACCGGATGCTCGGGTTCGCAGTCCTGGGCGGCCTCGTCGGCTTCCTGTTCGCCGCGCCGGGCGCAGTCGTTCATCGTGGCCGCCTCACGGCGAAGCAACACGGCCTCATCGCCGTCGCGGGACCGGTGACGAACCTCGCGCTCGCCGTCGTGTTCCTCGTGCCGTTCGTCGCGGCGCTGCTGTTGAGTACGAGCGGCTTCCTCTGGGAGGTCGCGCGAATGGGCCTGCAGATCAACCTCCTGCTGGCCGGCTTCAATATGCTGCCCTTTGGCCCGCTCGACGGCCGAACGGTTCGAGAGTGGAGTACGCCGGTGTTTCTCGCCGTGGCAGTTCCGTCGATTCTGCTCGGAGTCGGCGCGCTGTTCGTTCTCTGAGCGGGCGCAACGCTCCGCCGGAACGACGCTCTTTTGCCCGCGCCACGCACGCTCTCGGGTATGACCGACGGTGAACCCGAGACCGAGGACACAGGCGACGAAGATGCGGAGGGACTGACCTACGCGGAAACCGGCGTGGACATCGACGCCAGCGAGGCGGCCACGAAGGCGCTCATCGGCGCGGCCGGCGAGTTCGAGGGTGACTACGCGGGGCTGGTCGACATCGGCGACCAGTACCTCGCGCTCGCGACGGACGGGGTCGGCACCAAGCTCCTCGTCGCCGAGGCCGTCGACGACTACTCGACTATCGGCATCGACTGCATCGCGATGAACGCTAACGACCTCATCGCGACCGGCGTCGAGCCGGTGGCGTTCGTCGACTACCTCGCAGTCGAGACGCCGGACGAGGAGACGAGCGAGGACATCGGCGCGGGGCTCCGGACGGGGGCCGAGCGGGCCGGCGTGGCGCTCGTGGGCGGCGAAACTGCCGTGATGCCGGACGTCATCAAGGGGCTGGACATCGCCGGCACCTGCGCCGGACTGGCACCGAAAGACGCCGTCTTCCCCGGCGAGGCCGAGCCCGGCGACGCCATCGTCGGCTGGCCGTCCTCCGGGATTCACTCCAACGGGCTCACGCTCGCACGCGAGGCGGTCACACAGGACCACGAGTACACCGACCCGTTCCCGCCAAACCCGGACCGGACTATCGCCGAGGAACTGTTGACGCCGACGCGGATTTACAGTGAGGTACTGGAGCCGCTTCGTGCCAGCGAGACCCATGCGGCCGCACACGTCACCGGCGGCGGCTGGACCAACCTCACGCGGATGGGAGGCTACCGGTACGAGATCACGGATCCCTTCGAGGCCCAGCCCGTCTTCGAGTTCGTTCAGGCGGAAGGCGAGGTAACCGACGAAGAGATGCACCGGACGTTCAACATGGGTACTGGGTTCGTCGCTGCGGTCCCCGAGGCTGACGCCGACGAGATCGTCGCCGACAGCGAGGACGCTCGCGTGATTGGCGAAGTGGCTGATGGAGACGAGGCGGTCGCGATTCGCGGGCTCGAACTCACCGACTGAGTGGTTTGAAGATCTGACGGAACCCGGTCAGGCGGACAAGATGTCTTTGCCGGCGGTCTCCTCCGCAATCCGTATCTGGAGCGCCTGCCGGATGTGATATCTGGCCGCTTCGCTTTCGGCGTTCTCGAGGGCCTTTTCGAGTTCGGCATACAGTGGGTCGCTGGGATTAGGCATGTCGCTACGTCTCTCATTGGTGAGAATAGACATATATCCCTGACACTGTTTTCGGTATTAAGCCCCTCCTACGGGTAGTACGCGGCCACTATCGCAGTTCGCGCTTCTGAGAATTAGAGTTAGCTGACCGTACGCGCGATGTCCGCTTCGGTTATGACACCGATAGTTTCCCCGCCTTCGACGACCATCACAGCGGCATTGTGGTTCAGGTAAGCATCGACTTCGTCGATGGGAGCGTCGGGTTCGACGGTCGCGATAGATTCGTTCATCACCTCGGCGACGGGAAGTTCGCCGACGTTCTCTTCGGGGCGCTGGCGGATATCGGAGTTGCCGATGAGGCCCTGTGGTGCCCCGTCCCGGATGACAGGGACCTGTGAGTACCCCTTCTCGTCCATCAGCTCCTTGGCCTGGTGGACGGAATCGTCGGGCGCGACGCCAACGACGGGAGAGTTCATCAGGTCGCGGGCCTTGATGATGCCGCCCTCGGCCTCTTCCAGTGCAGTCACGATCCGGCGGAGTGTCGACAGCCGCGGGTCCACGTCACCGCCTTCGATACGAGCGATAAGGGGCTGAGAGACGTCAGCCCGCTCCGCCAGTTCGCTCTGGGTCAATCCGAGTTCGTTGCGGCGCTCCCGCAGGTCCTGTGGCGTCGGTAAGTCCATATCCGCTAATTACCAGAGGTAATATAAAAAGCCCACGGCTGCTGCGGCGGGCGAACCAAGTGGAGCGCCGATTACGCCTCGGCTTCGGCTTCGTCCTCGTCGGCTTCGGTCTCGAATACTTCGATGACTTTCAGCGGCACGTCCCGGAGCGCGCCGCCGATCTCGCTCTTGGCGATCCGCTGGGCGTGCTCTGGGGATTCGGCGTTGAACACGTCCATCTCAAGGACCAGTCCGACCAGCGCCGTGTCGGCCGCGATAAACACCGAGTCGAACGGTTCGCCACAGGCCGGGCAGCCGGTCGCGCCGACCTCGACCTCGACGTAGTCCATCTCGGCCTCGTTGAGCCGCTTCCCCGCTTCACTCACTGCGACACCGATAGCGTCGTCAATGTCGTCTACGTCACGAACCAGCCAGGCTGCTTCCATCGCCACGAGGTAGTTCATACACTAGCTCTCGTGGCCCGACTATTCGATAGTTTTGATTCGCTTCTGTTGCGCACGTCACCGTTACTATCTCTATAACTTATGCGAACCAACCACCTGACTCACGCCCCTATTATGTCTGTGAGCGGAATCGTTCGGGTAGTAGTCCATTCTCTCAGGTATCTCAGCAAACCGCAAGACGGCGAGGGATTGTTTTGCCACAAAAGATAATCTAAAACAGAGTTTCGGCAACAAGACTTATATACCAGACTCACTCTGGAACGACCGAGGAAGATGGTAGCTCGACTGTACACCGCAACGCTGTTCGCACTGTATCAACTCACCCTGCTGCTGGGCATCATGCTGCTGCCGGTGGCGATGCTCACGGAGCAGTTCGGTCTCCGACTGCCGATGGACCGGGCCGTGTCGGGACTCAACGAGGCCTACGACCAAGCGAGCGCGTAACGCGGGCAGCCGATAGCCGCCTGGCCGGACGGTGGCGGTCAGGCCCCACTAGGAAAAGAGGTTTTATCAGCGCCCGACTAGTACCACACAGTAATGCGAGATATGACTCCGGGGCCGGAGCTTTCTGGACCCCAGGCTGCTGACGAGTTCCAGAGCGACCCGTACGCGCCCGAAGTCGGCGAGCTCCCCGAACAGTCCGCACAGGATTCGGAGAAGGTGAACAAGACCGGAACGACCACTATCGGCATCAGCACGTCCGAGGGCGTCGTCATCGCGACTGATATGCGCGCCTCGCTCGGTGGTCGCTTCGTCTCGAACAAGAACGTCCAGAAGGTCGAGCAGATTCACCCCACAGCGGCGCTGACCCTCGTCGGCAGCGTCGGCGGCGCACAGTCGTTCATCCGGACGCTTCGTGCCGAGGTCAACCTCTACGAAGCGCGGCGCGGCGAGGACATCAGCATGAAGGCCCTCTCGACGCTGGCCGGCAACTTCGCCCGCGGTGGCCCCTTCTTCGCCATCAACCCTATCCTCGGCGGCGTCGACGACGACGGCCACCACGTCTACTCCATCGACCCGGCCGGCGGCGTCATGAAAGACGACTACACTGTCACTGGCTCCGGGCTCACCGTCGCGTACGGGACCCTCGAAGACCGCTACGAGGAAGACATGACAAACGAGGAGGCAAAAGAGGTCGCGGCCGCCTCGATCAACGCCGCCGCCGAGCGTGACACCGGCTCCGGTAACGGCATCTACCTCGCCGATGTCACCGCCGAGGGCGTCGACATCAACGGCTACGACTTCGACGAACTGCTGTAACCCGGCACATCGCGGCCCCTTTTGACCTGTTTGTATCCAACATCAGCCATCGTTCTCGTCCAACCGGCCACACGGCGACCCTGAACTGACGTGCGAACGAGAGAATTATACGGTCGGCTTCCGCATCGCCGGTATGGAACTGTTCGGGACCGCGGGCATCCGCGGTGATGTCGTATCGAAGGTGACGCCGGACCTTGCACTGCGAGTTGGACAGGCTACTGGGCAGGACGGCGAGACGTTCGTACTGGGGTACGACGGTCGCGTGACCTCGCCAGCGCTCGCTGATGCGATGGCCGCGGGACTGCAAAGCGCCGGCGCGCGAGTCGTCAGAATCGGCCGCGTGCCGACGCCGGCACTGGCGTACGCATCGCAGGGCCGCCACGGCGTGATGATTACCGCGAGCCACAACCCGCCGACGGACAACGGCATCAAGGTGTTCGCCGACGGCACCGAGTACGGCGACACCGACGAGACACGCATCGAAGGGCGAATCGAGGACGGTTCGACGCCGACGGCCTGGCGCGACTGGGGCGACACAGAATCGGTCGACTACCTCGACGAGTACCGAGGCGCTGTCGCCGACTACGCCGAGTCGCTCGGCGGCGACCCGTCGGGGCTGACGGTGGCGGTCGACTGCGGGAACGGCATGGCCAGCGTGGCGACGCCGCAGGTCCTCCGGGAACTGGGTGCCGACGTGCTGGCGACGGAGGCGAACGTGGACGGGACCTTCCCCGGCCGCGAGAGCAAGCCGACGCCGGAGACGCTGTCCGACTTCCGCGAGTTCGTTGCCGAGACGGACGCCGACTTCGGGTTCGGCCACGACGGTGACGCCGACCGCATCGTCGTGGTCGATGCCGACGGCGACGTCATCCACGAGGACACGATACTCGCGATGCTCGCCGAACACTACACGCGTGCCGCGGCCGTCTCGGACCCCGTCGTCGTGACGACGCCCAACGCCTCCGGTCGTATCGACGAACGAGTCGAAGCCGCCGGCGGCCGCGTCGAGCGCATCCACCTCGGTTCACTCCACGTCGGCATCGCCGACGTTCGTGCGGACGCGACCGAGGAGACCGAGGTCGTCTTCGCCGCCGAACCCTGGAAGCACATCCACACCGCCTTCGGCGGCTGGATAGACGGCGTGGCGAGCGCAGCCGTGCTGACACGCCTGTTCGCCGAGGAGAGCGTCGCCGACAGGCGGGCCGTCATCTCCGAACGGCCCTACGAGAAGGTGAGCGTCGAGTGTCCCGACGACGCCAAAGCCGAGACGATGGCCCGACTCGAATCCAGCCTGCCGGATGCGTTCCCCGAGGCTGATGTCTCGACCGAGTACGGCGTCCGACTCTCCTTCGACGACGGGTCGTGGACGCTTGTTCGACCAAGCGGCACTGAGCCGTACGTCCGGGTGTACGCGGAGAGCGACGACATCGACGCGCTGGTCGCGGAAACCACACAGGCGGTCCGTGACGCTGTTGGCGCTGTCAGTGCAGCCGACGCCTGAACCCGAAGCAGGCACGCCCGCCCGCTTCCGAGACCGATAGAATTTCTACACGGCCCTTCGACGCCCAGTGCATGGAGGACCTCCTCGACGCAGCGAGAGACGCCATCGACGAGGCGTACGCACCGTACTCCGAGTACACCGTCGGTGCGGCGCTCGAAACGAGCGACGGCAGCGTCTACACCGGCTGTAACATCGAGAACGCCAACTACAGCAACAGCTTGCACGCCGAAGAAGTAGCCATCGGCGCGGCTGTCAGCGACGGCCACCGGTCATTCGAGCGCGTCGCCGTCACCTCGGGCAAGCGAGACGGCGTCACTCCCTGTGGGATGTGCCGCCAGACGTTCAGCGAGTTCTGCGACGAGTCGTTCGAAATCATCACCGACGGCGACGAGCCGACGGTGTACGAGCTCGGGGAGCTCCTGCCAACGACAATCACCAGCGACCATCTCGACAAATGACAAGCGACAGTGAAGACCCGAACGACGACGTACAGTACCATCTGGAAGTGAGCGAGGCCGACGTGGCCGACAGCGTCCTGCTGCCGGGGAACCCCGAGCGCGTGGAAAAGGTCGTCGACTACTGGGACGACCACGATATCGTGGCCGAACACCGCGAGTACCGCACGGCGACGGGCACTCACGACGGCACGCCCATCTCTGTGACCTCGACGGGTATCGGCGGCCCGTCGGCCGCAATCGCGCTCGAAGAACTGGCCCGCGTCGGCGCTGACTCCTTTATCCGGGTCGGCTCCTGTGGCGCAATTCAAGAGGAAGCCAGCATCGGCGATCTCGTCATCACGACCGGCGCAGTGCGGCAGGAGGGGACCAGCAAGGAGTACGTCCGCGAGGACTACCCCGCCAGCGCCGACCACCGGATCGTTTCGGCCCTCGTCGCCGCCGCCGAGGAACTCGGTTACGACTACCACCTCGGCGTCACCTGCTCGACAGACAGTTTCTACGCCGGCCAGTCGCGCCCCGGATTCAAGGACTTCGAGGCCAGCGGCAGCGACGAACGCATCGAAGCACTCCAAGAGGCCGGCGTCCTCAATTTCGAGATGGAGGCCGCGACGATTCTCACGCTCGCGAACCTGTACGGCCTGCGGGCCGGCGCTGTCTGTACGGTGTACGCCAACCGCGTCACCGGCGAGTTCCGAACCGAAGGCGAGCGCAAAGCGGCGAAATGCGCTAGCCTCGCTGTCTCGTATCTGGCCGAGATGGACGCCGCTGTCGAGGAAGCCGACGCCGACGGGTGGCACGCCGGCCTGTCCATTGACCGCTAGTCCGATTCCGGACCACTGCTAGTCGCGAGGGGATGCGGTACAGTTGCAGTCGCGATTGCGGTAGTGATTGCAGTGCGGTAGAAACAGCATACCGCGCGCCATCGGCGCGCGGTTTCACTTCTCGCGACCAGCGGGAGCGAGACGGTCGTTTTTAGCGTAGATTTTTGCGAACCCGCTCCCCGCAGCGGCGCGAAGCGCCGCGAGGAGAGGGGGTGACGTAAAAAGGTACTACATGTCAGGCCAGGCCTTGGCGGCCCGACCGACGCCAGTAACGTCCTTGATCCAGCGGGCGGCAATCGCCTTCTTCAGCAGTTTCGCGGGCATCCCGCCGAAGGTTTCGATGGGCATGTTCACCACGTCGTGGGCGACGGCTTTCTCGCCGACCGACACGACCGTCCCCTTGTCCTTGTGGGTCCACGTTTTGAGCGGCTGGCCGCGAGCGGCGCGAGCGAGGTTCTCGCCGGCAACCTCGGCGGCTTGCCAGGCGGCCTGGGCCGTCGGCGGCGCGGGCTGGTCGCCGGGCTGGTCGATGAGTGCCGAGTCACCAATCGCAAAGACG